>DJNY01000014.1:18879-21926 GCA_002441865.1 Lachnospiraceae bacterium UBA6452
CAGAAGCTGTTTCAGATAATGAAGCAGCATCAGACGAAGAGTTACAGGATCGTCCGAATAAATTTAATACAGCAGAGATCAATGGTCTGGAAGCCAAGCTGATGACAGCGCTTGAAAACCAGCATTATGACACAGGCAATATGCAGGTACAGGCACTGGAAGAAGAAATGGAACAGTCTGAAAGTGATTCCAAGCCTGAGGATTATATCTCATTATCTGAGATTGAAAAGCAGCAGAAAGCTGCTCTGGCAGAAAAACAGGAAGAAAAATCAAATGATCCGGAGAAACGTACACTGACAAAAGCAGAAAAAGAAATGTTTGGTGCGATCGCACAGACAAAAGAGCTGCAGGAACAGATCGCTTATGCACTGGATACTATTTCACTTGTTCCGTTTACCGGTAATGTGATCATTACGGGAGATAAAGGAACAGGCGCTTTGACGATCGCACAGAATATTGCGCTGGATATGCAGTCAAACAAAGCTTTTACCGGAAAAACAGAAACTCTGACAGCAGAGGAGCTGAATCAGAAAGATATCATGACATTATTTGAAAAAACAGCAAACGGTGCGATTATTGTCGATCATGCAGGTGACATTAAGCAGTCTGTATGCCAGAGCATGTTAAAAGTATGTGACGAAATGCAGGGAAAGGGCATTTTACTTATTCTGACAGATACAAAGCAGGATATGGATCGTCTGATCCGTACAAATCCAAAAATACAGGATTACTTTAATGTAAAGATAGATATCCAGGTTCTGGATAATGACGGACTTGTAAATTTTGGACGGGAATATGCAAGAGAACAGGAATATTCCATTGATGATATGGGTGTTCTGGCACTTTATAACCGGATTGAGGAAAAACAGACAAACGAACATGCGGTTACGGTAGAAGAGGTAAAAGAGATCATAAATGAAGCAATCAGCCATGCAGACAAAAAGAACCTCTCCCATTTTATGGATGTTGTTTTTGCAAAGCGGTATGACAAAGAAGATATGATCGTATTAAGAGAGAAGGATTTTATCAAAAAATAGAAAAGGGGTTAAGGTATGACAGAAAGCAAAAAACAGGAATGTCCGGTTATGATCACCGAGGCAGACGCTTATCTTTTTGCGCAGGGCACACATTATGAAATCTATGAGAAAATGGGTGCACATGAGGCAGAAATAAATGGACAGAAGGGAGTTTACTTCGCAGTATGGGCACCAAATGCCAAATATGTGAATGTGATCGGTTCCTTTAATAACTGGGATATCTTCAAGGATAATATGGAGCGTATTTCAGAGGGAGGTATTTTTGCATTATTTATTCCGGGCGCAAAGGTTGGGGATATGTACAAATATGTGATCACGACAAGTGATGACAGAAAGTTATACAAGGCAGATCCTTACGGTAATTATGCACAGCTCAGACCAGATAATGCGTCTATTGTAACAGATCTTTCCGGCTTCAAATGGACAGATTCCGTTTGGCAGACAGAAAAACAGACAAAAGATGTTTTAAAAGAGCCTATGGCAATTTATGAATGTCATATCGGTTCCTGGATGAAGCATCCGGTCAGTGATCCGGAAAAAGAAACCGGATTTTACAATTACCGCGAATTTGCGGATCGTTTTGTAGAATACTGCAAGGATATGAAATATACGCACGTAGAGCTGATGGGAATTGCAGAGCATCCGTTTGACGGTTCCTGGGGCTATCAGGTCACAGGCTACTATGCACCGACTTCCCGTTACGGAACACCGGAAGATTTCATGTATCTTGTCAATACCTTACATAAACATCATATCGGTGTTATTCTGGACTGGGTTCCGGCGCATTTTCCAAAGGATGATTTCGGTCTGGCGAATTTTGACGGAACATGCCTGTATGAGCATCCGGATGCCAGAAGAGGAGAGCATCCCGACTGGGGAACAAAGATCTTCAACTATGGCAGACATGAAGTCAGCAACTTCCTGATCGCCAACGCCATGTTCTGGGTCAATAAATTCCATATTGACGGACTCAGGGTAGATGCGGTAGCTTCCATGTTATATCTGGATTACGGAAGGGAAAACGGACAGTGGCTGCCAAATGAATTCGGTAATAATAAAAATCTGGATGCGATCGAATTTTTCCGTCATCTGAATTCCATGATGAAGAAAAAATATCCGGGCACAATGATGATCGCGGAAGAATCCACTGCATGGCCGCTTGTAACAGGTGATCCAAAGGAAGGCGGACTTGGTTTTACTTTTAAATGGAATATGGGATGGATGCACGATTTCTGTTCTTATATGAGCCTGGACCCGATCTTCAGAAAAGACAATCATTATAAGCTGACATTTGCCATGAGCTATAACGAAAGCGAAAATTATATTCTGCCGCTTTCCCATGATGAGGTTGTACATCTGAAATGTTCCATGCTCAATAAAATGCCGGGCTTTTATAAAGACAAATTTGCAAATCTGCGTGTAGGGTATACCTATATGTTTACCCATTGCGGTAAGAAGCTTCTGTTTATGGGACAGGATTTCGGACAGGACTGCGAATGGTCGGAGGAAAGAGAGCTGGAATGGCATTATCTCGAGGATAAAGAGCACAGCTCCATGAAATATTACACACAAAAGCTCCTGGAGATCTACAACAAATATCCTTGTCTTTCTGAAAACGACAATAACTGGAAGAGCTTTGAATGGATCAATGCGGATGACAAAGACAGAAGCATTTACAGTTATATAAGAAAGTCAGAAAATGGCAGAAATAATATTCTGGTTGTTCTGAATATGACACCAATGGAAAGAAAAGATTATCAGGTCGGTGTTGACAAAAAGAAGAAATACAAATTGCTTTTAAACAGCGATGATATTGATTTTGGCGGAAACGGTAGTGTGATCCCGAAAGAGGTTACCGCAAAAGCAGTGAAATGTGACAACAGACCATATTCCCTGACATTTGACCTGCCGGCTTACGGTGCTGTATTATTCCTGTTTTAAACAGCATTCTCTTTAGAAAAAAGAAAAAGAATCCGAAATAAAAGGTAAGCACATTGTGCTTACCTTTTT
>DJNY01000014.1:21987-22495 GCA_002441865.1 Lachnospiraceae bacterium UBA6452
AGAAAGAGGATCCTATGAGAATTAACTTTACGAATATACAGGTCAACCAGGAAAAAGAAATACCGAAGACGCAGGCAGCAGAGAAAAAAGAAACAAAATCTGCTGCTGTATTTGCTGCAAATCCGTTTTCACAGACAAAGACAAAACAGGGTATTTACGATAAACAGGGAAAAACAATGGAGGATATCCAGGCAGAGACATTGGTCGTGGATACTGCTTCTTTAAAAGATTATATGACAGTCATGGCAAATACCATGTCCGCGGATGATTATCAGGCACTTGTAAAGGACGGTGTGAATCCGGGCAGAATAGAAGCAGGTGACGCTGTTACGATCATGGATCACATTAAGGCAGAAATGGCAAAAGCAGGCACTGTGATCACAGGTTTTAACAGCAGTGATGATTTTTCACTGGATAAGCTGACAGCACTTTCTAATGATCCGGGCTATGCACAGAGTCTGATGGCAGCATTTTCCGAAAATGATATTCCGCTTACGGAAGATAATGT
>DJNY01000127.1 GCA_002441865.1 Lachnospiraceae bacterium UBA6452
AAATAATGTATCAATATATTTTATTTGATCTGGATGGCACGCTGACCGATTCCAAGGAAGGCATTACTAAGTCAGCCCAATACGCCCTAAAGGCTTTCGGAATAGAAGAAAAAAATCTGGACAAGCTGGAGCCGTTTATCGGTCCTCCGCTTTCAGACAGCTTCCGTGAATTTTATGGGATGAACGAGGCAGATACCGAAAAGGCGGTGCGTACCTTCCGGGAACGTTTTGAAACAGTCGGGATCACAGAAAACAAAATCTATCCGGGCGTGAAGGAAATGCTGCAGGAGCTCAAAGACAGCGGCTGTCTTCTGGCGATCGCATCCAGTAAGCCCGAGGTATCTGTTCACCGGGTATTGCAGATGTTTGAGATCGAGCAGTATTTCAGTATCATTGTCGGAAGCCTGAAGGACGGAACGAGAACGACGAAAATAGAGGTCATGGAAGAAACCTTTGCCCAGCTCAAAAAGAAGGTGGGAAGAGCTTACAGCGAAAAGAAGGTACTGATGGTCGGTGACCGCAAATTTGATATCGAAGGTGCAAAGCATTTTGGTGTAGACAGTGTAGGAGTTACCTATGGCTATGCAAATGACGGTGAGCTGACAAAGGCGGGGGCAACTTATCTGGCAGAAGATCCGCAGGCAGTTGCCAGCCTGATCACCGGGAAAAAACCATATCAGAAGTATGCGGACGTGAGTTCTCTGAAAAAGACACTGGAGATCCTTGCGCCGCTTGCGGCTTACTGGCTGATCCAGCTTGCTGTTTATAATATCCTGTATTATGTGCTGGCAAAATCCGGGGAAGTGTCGACGGTATGCAGTGCATGGCTGAATGTGGTGGCAGCAGCTGCGACATGGCCGTATCTGGTCAGATGCTATCAGAAGAGTCATGCACCGGACTGTGCAGAAGTTGTGACAAGAAGGAAAAAGAAACGCATTACCAGGGAATGGGGGCTGATCGCAGGTTACGGGATCAGTCTGGCACTGTTTCTGAACCTGTTTATTTCCCTGCTGCAGCTGGCACAAAATTCTGCTTCTTACCAGAAAGTTGCCGGTACACAATATGGCATTTCACTTCCGCTGGGACTTTTCGTATACGGACTTGTGATGCCATGTACGGAGGAGCTTTTATTCCGCGGTGTGATCTATAACCGGATCAAAAAGTATTTTCCACGTGTTCTTGCCATGCTGCTGAGCGGACTTGTATTCGGCTGTTATCACGGCAATCCGGTACAGATCCTGTATGCATCCCTGATGGGACTTGCCATGGCACTTATCTATGAAAGCTACGGAAGGATCAGTGCGCCGATCCTGTTTCATATCAGTGCAAATGCAGTGGTTTATACCTGTTCCAAGTCTGGCTTTTTTGCGGGAGGCACTAAGACCATGTTCTGCATGATACTGATGCTGGGGCTTTCCCTGCTTTTGACCTACTGGTACGCAAAAGGCTTATTTTCAAAGTTTATAAGCAGATAAGGAATTGCGATAACACATTTCTCCAAATACATTGACACAGACAGTCTGCATGTTAGAATGAAACTGCAAACAGGCAAAGGGGTCTGAAAAAACAGAGCCCGGCGCTATGTCATGTGTCAATGATCTATGTCTGCTGTGGCTCCGGTGATAGGAGAGAACGAGAGATGAACACAGCAGAAGTATTGGTAAAATGTCTGGAAAACGAAGGTGTCAAATATATCTTCGGAATTCCGGGAGAAGAAAATCTGGAAGTCATGAAAGCACTTCAGAATTCTACGATCAAATTTATAACAGTCAGACATGAGCAGGGTGCAGCCTTTATGGCAGATGTGTATGGCAGACTGACCGGAAAAGCGGGCGTCTGTTTATCAACACTCGGACCGGGCGCAACCAATCTGGTCACAGGGGTAGCGGACGCTAACTCGGATGGCGCACCTCTTGTTGCCATTACAGGGCAGGTTGGAACAGAGCGGATGCATCTGACTTCCCATCAGTTTTTGGATCTGGTCAACATGTTTTCTCCGATCACAAAGAGAAGCAAGCAGATCGTCAGACCGGATACCGTCAATGAAATTATCAGGATTGCATTTAAATACGCGGAAAATGAGAAGCCGGGAGCAACTCATGTGGATCTGCCGTGTAATATCGCGCGGATGGAAGTACCGGACGGACCTGCGACAAAGCCGTTGAAGCATCATAAGCCGAATATGGAAATGGCGTGTATTGAAAATCTGGAGGAAGCAGCAGGCGCGATCTTTCAGGCAAAGAAGCCTGTTATGCTGGTCGGACATTCTGCGGTCAGAAATAAAGCGTCCAAAGAGATCACTGCATTTGCACGTAAGATGAAGATTCCGGTCATCAATACGATGATGGCAAAGGGTGTCATTCCGTTTGATGATCCATATTCCATGTGGACGATCGGTATTCCGCAGAAGGATTATGTGGATGTTATACTGGAACAGGCGGATCTGGTGATCGCAGTCGGCTATGATATTGTGGAATATGCGCCTGCCAAGTGGAACGCGGACGGAAAGCATGCGATCCTGCATATCGATGCAAGACCATGTCATATCAATAAGCTGTATCAGCCGGATATTGAGGTAGTCGGTGATATTTCTTATTCTCTGAAGCAGATCTCTCTTCGCTGCAAGCGCACAGAAGAGCCGGAATGGGCTTTTGAGATCAAAAAGCTGATGGTGGAAGAATACGAAAGCTATCAGAATGACCAGTCATTCCCAATGAAGCCGCAGAAGATACTGTCTGATGTGCGCCGTGTGCTTGACAGGGACGATATTGTGATCTCCGATGTGGGAGCTCATAAAATGTGGATCGCGCGGGAGTATCGCTGCTATGAACCGAATACCTGTATCATATCAAACGGCTTTGCCACAATGGGCATTTCCGTACCGGGTGCACTTTCCGCCAAGCTGGTAAACCCTGACAAAAAGGTGCTTGCCATCACAGGAGACGGCGGTTTTATGATGAACTGTCAGGAATATGAGACAGCACTGCGCGTGGGAACACCGTTTGTAACGCTGATCTTCAATGATGAAAGCTATGGTCTGATCAAATGGAAGCAGGAAGACCGCTATGGCAGCAGCTGTTTCGTTGATTTTACCAATCCGGATTTTGTCAAATTTGCGGAAAGCATGCATGCGATCGGTTACCGGATCGAAAAGGCGGAAGACCTTCTGCCAACGCTGGAAAAGGCATTTGAGCAGACAGTACCTGTCATTATCGATTGCCCGGTAGATTACGGTGAAAACACAAAGCTGACGGAGAACCTTGCTAAGATTTATGAAAAGCTGCATGAGAAGTATTGCGGCAAGGATGAAAAATAGAAAAAAGGTCTTGACAAAACAATAAGGCAGATATAATATGCAGATAAGCAAAGGTGCTTTTCAGACAATGAGGTCTTGAAAAGTGCCTTTCTTTTTTTACCGGCAACTTGTATACAACAGAAATACAAATTAAATACAACACAAAAGGAGGAACACATTATGAACATTTATCCAGCAAACTTTGACAAAAACGATTGGCAGTATTCCAGAAACTATCAGAGAAGTCTTGATCTTCTGAAGGGCTCTATCGACCTTCATGTACATGCAGGCCCACATCTGATCAGCAGCCCGCGAAGCGTGAATCCGGTACAGGCAGCGATCGAAGCCAGAGATGCAGGCATGAGAGGTATCGCTTATATGTGCGTATTCAACTGGTCAGTCGGTACCGCATGGATCGTCAATGAAACAGTCCCGGATTTCTGTACTTACGGCGGTATCATTTTAAATACGGTACTTGGCGGTATGAATCCAAGAGCTGTCAAAACGGCTGTTTACTATGGCAGTGGAGCAAGATTCGTATCCTTCGGTGCACATTCCACAAAATATCAGGCAGGTGTGGAAGGCAGATATGTAGACGGACAGTGGAAGAGACTTGTAGATCTGTATCCTGAATTTGTAGAAGAGGAATACAACAGATGTATCGAGATCCCGCTTGATAAGCCAACCAAGGAATTTGATGAGATCATGAAGATCGTTGCAGATAACCCGCAGATCTACTTAGTCAGCGGACATATTTCCAATGCAGAGGCTTTAAAGCTTTGTGATTATGCACAGGAATACGGTATCAAGAAAGTGCTGTTATCCAACGCCGTAACAGAGCATCTGTCAGAAAAGGAAATCGATTATGCGATCAGCAAAGGTGCCAAACTTGAGAAGTGCCTGGCTGAACATACACATACAGGCTCTATTCCAAAAACACATTATTATATTGAGCCACAGTACAGAGCTTATGATGAAGGACAGTCCGGTGCACCGGCAGGTGGTGTGTATGCATCAGCTAACCAGATGAAGAAATTCGGTGTGGAGAACTTCATCATCGGTACAGACTTCGGTGTTTATACATTGCCGCATCCGGTAGAAGGCTTCAGAGAATGGATCGCATGTCTGATGGACTGCGGATGGACAGATGAAGAGATCCGTACAGTCAGCACTTATAACCCGGCTAAGATGCTGGATATCGATGTGACAAAGCCAATGCCTTGGGAGAAAACTGAGGAAAACGGTGAAGTAAAATAAGTACAGAAAGGGTAGACATGATACTGTTATATGTGTATCATGAAAAGGTCAGGATATGGCAGAGAAATATACAGTAGAACAGCATGCAGCACTGATCGGGCTGACAGGCAAATGTCTGGAAGAGCTGCTCGGTGATTACGGAAAAGACGTTTATATCAACTGCATAACAAGATATGCAAGGCAGCGGGGCAGACGCATGCGCAATCGTGCCATACGTGACGGCAGACCATTAAATTATGAAACATTTCTTGCATACGGGGAGCTGAGCTTTGAAACGCTCCCCGGTGACTATCAGGTAAAATCGGAATCGCCGGTTTTTATCAACTGCTGTATGCGCTGCAGATGGGATCTGGGCTGGAAACAGTATGGGCTGTCAAAGTACGGAGAGGCATATTGCAAATATGTGGATATCAATCTCGTGCAGGGCTTTCATCCGGATATGGTCATGATCGCGGAGACGATGATCGGTCTGGGAGATGACTGCTGTACGTTTGTAGATGTCGGTTATGAGCAGACAGAGGAGTCCAAGGCGCGTATCGCACAGATGAAGCAGGAGCTGAACGGAAGGTACGTCAGAGATTTCCTGTATCATATGGCACATTGGCTGAATGCAGCGACTACGATCGTAAAAGGAATTGTTTCAGAAGCGGAGCTTGCGCAATTTACGCAAAATCTGAAGACGCAGTTTGCAGCACTTGTGGGTGATGCAATTGCGGAAGAAGTCTTTGCAGCCGCCGATCAGGATTTTGATCTGTATGATTAGCAGAGACAGGAAAGAAAAGGAAGGTATTGTATGGAGAACGGGGGATTACGGGAACTGGCCTATCAGAAAATGAAAGAAATGATCCTGAGCTGTGAGATCAAGCCGGGAGAATTTCTGGATCTGGTAAAGCTGGGAAAACAGCTTGGCATCAGCAGAACACCGATCCGCGAGGCGGAAACCAAATTGGAGAGGGAAGGACTGCTGCAGATCATTCCGCAAAAAGGGGCATATGTATCGGCAATTTCGCCGAAGGTTGTCAGAGACGTCTATATGACGAGAAAGCTGCTGGAGCCGGGTATTATCAGACTGGCGGGCGACGGTATTTCCAAAGAGCATCTCAGGAAAATACGGGAGCAGAATCTGGCGGATATAAAAGAGCAGGATCTGGGAGCACTGGTAGAGACTGACGATGCCCTGCACAGGGAGATCGTTTATTCCACCAGGAACCAGTACATTATTGATATTTTTGAACAGCTCTGTGATCAGAAAAAACGGATCAACATTATGAGCGGAGCAGTCAGTGAGAAACATGAAAATAACCGCAGGGAGCACAATGCGATCATTGATCTTCTGCTGGCGGAAAAGTATGAGGAAGCGGCGGTGCTGATGGAACAGCATCTGGATGATGCACTCAGGCAGTCCATGAACCAGCTGATTTATAATTAATTTCTATAGGTGCTGTAACGAATCCTGATAAGTGATTTGGAAAATCATATTGACAGTCCCCGGAGGGTGTCATATAATCCGAATAAATAAAACAAAGCAAGAAAAGCAAAGGCGCTTACACAGATTGTGTAAGCGCTATTTTTTTATGAAATGTCATGTATCGAAGATATGTGATACAGCCTCGGTTCATCTGCGAAGCAGATTATGCAGGAACCGGGGTTCAAAAATGGAAACAACTTGTATACAACAAAAATACACATTAGATACGAGGTGCGGAGCAATGGAAGAAAAAGAAAACGATATGATCAGATTAGTCAATGTAAACAAGAGCTTTGGAGATCTTCATGTGCTGAAGGATGTGAATCTGAGTGTGAAGGAAGGCGAAAAGCTTGTTATCATCGGTCCATCCGGTTCCGGAAAGTCAACATCGATCCGGTGTATGAATTTCCTGGAGCGTCCGACAAGCGGTGATGTTTATATTGCAGGAGAGAAAATGACACATAAGAACTGCACAAGGCTGATCCGGGAAAATGTATCCATGGTATTCCAGCAGTTTAATCTGTATCCGCATATGACGGTACTCAAAAACCTGACACTGGCGCCTGTCATGCTGAAGCTGGCAAGCAAACAGGAAGCAGAGGAAACCGCTTATAAATATCTGGAGGTTGTCGGACTGAAAAATAAGGCAGATGCCTATCCGACACAGCTTTCCGGCGGACAGCAGCAGAGAGTGGCGATCGCAAGAGCACTTTGCATGAAGTCGAAGATCATCCTGTTTGATGAACCGACAAGTGCTTTGGATCCGGAAATGGTACAGGAAGTACTGGAGGTCATGATCAGGCTTTCCAAAGAAAATATCACAATGGTCGTTGTGACACACGAAATGGGATTTGCAAGAGAAGTTGCAGACAGGATCGTGTTTATGGACGATGGCAGGATCGCCGAGGAAGGAACACCGGAGCATTTCTTTACAAATGCGCAGAATAAGCGTACCAGAGAATTTTTAAGCAAGATCTTATAAACAAAACACAGAAGAATCCCCCCTGCGGGTTTCGATATAGTTTTACACAACAAGGAGGAATAACATTATGAAGAAACTGGAATGGATGAAAAAAATGGGTGTGATGACACTGGCAATGGCAATGACAGCAGGTATGCTGACAGGCTGTGGTTCTTCTTCTGAACCGGCAGCAGACAGCGCGTCAGATGCAGCTTCAGCAGAAACAGATGCAGCAACAGACGAATCAGCAGATACATCTGACGCATCAGATGCAGGATCAGCGGTAGAAGCGATCAAGGCACGCGGTGTATTACACTATGGTACAGAAGATTCAGCACTTGGCTTTGGCTATCTGAATCCTGAAACAAATGAATATGAAGGACTGGAGGCAGATCTTGGAAGGCTGATCGCACAGGAGCTTGGCGTAGATGTAGAGTTTACAACAGTCGTTACCAATACAAGAGGTCCGCTGATCGATTCCGGTGACGTGGATATGGTTGCAGCTACATTCACGATCACAGATGAAAGAAAACAGTCTTATGACTTTACGGAACCATATTATGTAGATGCGCAGAGCGTACTTGTCAACAAGGATTCCGGTCTGAAAACAATCGATGATTTTGATGGCAAGAAGATTGCAATGAGTGCAGGCGGTACAGAAAAAGATTCTATTTCCGCTATCACAGATGCCAATATTGAATTTGTGGAATTCGCGGATTTCTCTGAAGCAAAACTGGCACTGACAGCCGGTACGGTAGACGGCTTTGCGGCTGATAGCTCCATCTTACAGTCTTATGTAGATGATGATACAGAATTCATCGAGACAAAATTCAGCCCACAGCCATATGGTATCGCAACAAAGAAAGGTTCTGACCTGTCAGCTTATGTCAATGAGCTTGTACAGAAGTGGTTAGAGGATGGCACGATCGACGGACTGATCGAGAAGAACGGTATCCAGCCTTCTTATGAAGAACCAGCAGCAGAAGCTACTGATGAAGCAACAGATGCAGCCACAGATGAGGCAGCAGAATAAGATTTGACAAAATTGTAACCGCCGGAGAGCTTTTCGGGCTCTCCGGTAAATGACAGAAAGTAAGGTAAGGGATTATGGCAGATATGTTTGCATTATGGAGATGGCAGAAATTATGGGAAGACAGAATGCTGTTTGTAAAGGCATTCGGTGTCACAGTGGAACTGGCTGTAGGCGGCCTGATCCTGGCACTTATTCTCGGGTTTTTAGTAGGAATTCTGGCAACAACGTCTTCCCGGTTTGTCAGGGGACTTACAAGAATTTACGTGGAGCTTTTCAGAAATATCCCGCTGACACTGCAGGTTATGTTTTTCTATTACGGCTGTGTTTACGGCGGCATTAAAATATCGACACTGACAGTCGGCATCGTCGGACTGGGCATCTGTTCCGGTGCATTTATAGCCGAGATCGTACGAGGCGGTCTGAATGCAGTACCAAGAGGGCAGTATGACGCGGCTTTTTCACAGGGACTGAATTATTTCCAGACAATGACAAGGATCATTTTGCCGCAGACGATCAAGATCATCCTGCCACCGCTTGGTACACAGCTTGCATGGCTTGTACTGGATACATCTGTTTTGTCCATCATTGCAGGCGGCGATCTGCTTTACGTGACAAAGAACTGGGCATGTAACGGAACGCTCAGCTACGGACCGGCTTATCTGGTAACCGGCATTATCTTCTTTATTATTTGTTTCCCGATCACACATACAGCCAGAAAATATGAGAAAAAAATGGAAGTTGACAGAGGAGAGGTGTTGTAAATGGAACTATTAAATGAATGCAGATTACTTTTTACAAGTGTTACCGTACCACCGCTCTTAAGCGGACTTTTGCTTTCTTTCAAACTGGCGGGCGGTATCCTGCTGGCAAGTCTGGCAGCAGGAACAATACTTGCGCTTCTGAAAACATATGCAGGTAAGATCATCGGAGCGGTTGTTACCGCTTATGTGGAAATTTTCAGAAATACACCGATCCTTTTCTGGATCACGGTATGCTTTATAGCGTTACCCGTGGGTAACCAATATATCAGGGCTTCAGCAGGACTTTTCCTTGCTTCTACAGCTACGATCTGCGAGATCGTAAGAGGTGGTCTGAATTCCATCGGAAAAGGACAGATCGAAGCGGGAAAGAGCCAGGGTCTCAGCAGGCTGCAGATCATCTATGCGATCATTCTGCCGCAGTGTCTGCGGAGAGTGGTTCCGAATTTAATCAATCAGACAATTTCAGTATTCAAGGATACTTCATTTTTTGGACAGGTTGCCATTATGGAATTTTTATACTGCTCCAGAAAACTGCTTGGTACTGCTAATAAATATACAGGACATGGTATTGGTGCGATGGATGCTTTCATCATATTCGGTGCGGCAGCAGCGGTTTACTTCATTATCAATCTGCTGTTATCCACGATCATGAGGGCAATAGAAATGCGCGGCAATAAGGGAAAGGTGGTAGTAAAATGAGTCATTACGCAATCACGATCACAAGACAGTTCGGCAGTCTGGGGAGACCGATCGCCAGAGAACTGGCAGAAGAGCTGGGTATCAATTATTACGACAGGGATATTGTGGAAAGTGTGGCACAAAAAACAAATCTCAGTGTTTCCGAGATCAGTAACAATGAGGAGGTAGCGGGAAACAGTTTCTGGAAAATGAAATTCCCGATCATATCGGAAACAAGAATGGTACAGGATCATATTTTTGAGGTACAGAAAAACATCATTCAGGATATTGCGGCAAGAGAGGATTGTATCATTGTTGGCAGGTGCTCCGATTATGTCCTGAAAGATCATGAAAAATGTATCCATATTTATATTTTTGCCAGTGAAGAACAACGTATGAAAAACTGTGTTGAGGTGCTGCACCTGGAACCGCAGGAAGCAAAGCGCATGATCAAGGATGTTGACCGGGCAAGAGATTCCTACCATACCCGCTATGCAGGCTATCTGCCAAATGATGAAAATCATCAGGATATCATGATCAACAGCGGACTTCTCGGTACAAAAGGAACTGCTCAGGCACTTGCCGGGATCATCCGTAAAAAGCTGGAGATCGGAGCCAATCCGAGTATGAAGGATTAGGCGAAAATGGTTTGACGGTTGAACGCAAACGGGATACGGAGGCAGAGGATGGAGACAGAAAGTTTTAAGGACAGAATGCTGCATATTGCGCAGATCGGACAGGAAGCAGATGGCAGTATCAGCCGTGTATTCGGTTCCGATGCCTATGAAGAGGCTGCAAAAGAAATGCAGGCATATATGCAGGCATCCGGTATGGAAAGTTACATAGACAGCGTCGGTAATGTGCATGGGATCTACCGCTGCAGGCAGAAAGATGCAAAAGAAATACTGATCGCCTCCCATCTGGACACGGTACTGCATGGCGGCAGATTTGACGGACTGCTTGGTGTCATGGCGGGGATCGAATGTGTCAGAAGACTGCAGGAAGAAGGCAAAGAACTTGGCGCAGATGTCCATGTGATCGCAACAAACGGTGAGGAAGGCAATGAGCTCGGCGGTACTTTCGGCGGACGTGCCATGATGGGTATGCTGCCGGAGACAGAAGCATTTTATGAGCTGGCAGAAAAGTATGGATATACGAAAGAAAAGCTTGCGCAGGCACGGTATGATACAAGCCGCTGCAAATGTTATCTGGAACTGCATATCGAGCAGGGCAATCTGCTGGAAAAGGAGCACAGACAGATCGGTGTTGTTACCGGAATCGTCGGACTGGAACGTTACCTTGTGACGATAGACGGACAGAGCAATCATGCGGGCACAACGATGATGGAATACAGAGACGATGCACTGGTCAAGGCAGGCGGATTCATCGTAGCAATGGATCAGAAAGCAAGAGAGATCGGTGACCGGCTTGTCTGTACATGCAGCAGACTTTCGGTAGAACCGAATGTGCTGGCAGTCATCAACAGACAGGTTTCCATGGTGCTGGAATGTAGAAACCAGAAAAAAGAACGGATGCAGGAGCTGATCCGGGCAGCGGAAAAGTTGCTGGAAAAGCTGCATGGCACGATCAGTTGTCTGGTGCGGAAGGATCCGGTGGACTGTGACCAAAGGATCGTGCAGACGATGGAAGCTGTCTGCAAGGAGAAAAAAATCGCATATCAGGACATGCCAAGCGGTGCGACCCATGACGGGAACAGCTTCGCCAAGAAAATGCCGATCGGTATGTTATTTGTACCAAGTAAAAACGGACTGAGCCATTGCAAAGAGGAAGCAACGGACTGGGACGATATCGCACTTGGTATTTCTGTATTATATGAGACATTGCTCAGGCTTGGGCAGACAGAATAAGCGAACAGAAGGAGGAGTCAAAATGCTGGATCTTGTATTAAAAAACGCAACTGTATTTGTAGGAGACAGTTTTTGTCAGGTAGATGTAGGGGTAAAGGATGGAAAGATCGCGGTGATCAGTCAGGCAGACTGTATGCTGGAGGCAAAGGAAGTACTGGATCTGACCGGACAGTATCTGATCCCCGGAACGATCGATACGCATATGCATGTCCGCGATCCCGGTCATGTGGAGCGTGGTAATTTCTTCACAGAAACAATGTGTGCGGCCGCAGGCGGTGTCACAACGATCATGGAGCATCCGATCAGCGTTCCGCCGCAGTACAATGTGGAAATCCTGGAAAACCGGATCAAACGCGCTGAGGACCAGTGTGTTGTGGATTTCTGCTTTTACGGTGCTGCAGGTGCGGAATTTCCGGAGGAGATCACAAAGCTGGCTGCGGATGGCAGGATCGTGGCATTCAAGTCCTTTCTGCATACAGCGCCGCAGGGCAGATATGAGGAATTTAAAGGTCTGACGATGGCGGACGATGCAGAGCTTCTGGTCGGTATGACAGAGCTTGCCAAAGCAGGTCTGATCTGTGCATTCCATGCAGAGAATAATGATCTGATCAACTATTACAGCAAGAAATTTCAGGAGGAAGGCCGTGTGGGCTTCCGCGATCATTCTCTTTCCAGACCGGTCATCACAGAGGTGCAGTCCGTTGAACGTGTGCTGCGTTTTGCAAAGGAGACCGGTGCCAGAGTGGAGATCGCCCATGTTTCTACACCACAGGCAATGGAGCTGATCTGTAAAGCAAGGGCAGAGGGACAGGACGTGTATATTGAAACCTGCCCGCATTATCTGTTTCTGGATGAAGAGGATCAGGCAAAGCTTGGGCCGTATGCAAAGTGCAATCCGCCGCTGCGGAAAAAAGAGTTGCAGGAAAAACTCTGGGACTATATCAATGATGGCAGTGTGGATTATATCGGCAGCGACCACAGTCCTTTCTTACTGGAAGAAAAGACAAGAGGACTTGACAATATCTTTAAGGCAAATTCCGGTTTTCCGGGTGCGGATCTGAGACTGCCGCTGATGCTGGATGCGGTAACCAAAGGAAAAGTATCACTGCCGCGTGTCATTGAGCTGCTTTGTAAAAATCCGGCAAAAGTGTTTAATATCTATCCACAAAAAGGCGAGATCAGAGTCGGTGCGGATGCGGATCTTGTCAGCTTCAATTTTGACCATGAAACGATCGTAGATAAAAATAAATGCTATTCACAGGCAAGAGAGATCGCAATCCCATATGACGGCTGGAGACTGCAGTGCCAGCTTACCAATACCTTTGTCAGAGGCAGAAGAGTCATGCAGGATGGCATTGTCGATGAAACGGCAAAGGCATACGGAACACTCGTAACGCCAAATAAAGCAAAAGCATAGCAAAAAAGTAAGGCAGGGAATGATATGAAAGCAACAGAGGAAACAACAGAAAAGCTCTTGGAGCAAAGAGAAGCATTACAGAAAAAATATGAAGCATATCAGGCAGAAGGGCTGTCTTTAAATATCAGCCGCGGACTGCCTTGTAAGGAGCAGCTTGCACTGAACAAAGAAATGTTTCATGTAGTGGATGAAACAAACTGTGTGGCAGAGGACGGAACGGATGTCAGACAATACGGTGTGATGTACGGTCTGCCAGAGTGTATCCGCCTGTTTTCGGAGCTGTTACATATTCCGGAGGATCGTATCGTACTTGGCGGAGAATCCAGCCTGAATCTGATGTACGACCAGTTCCTGCGCTATTATGCATTCGGAACACTCGGAGAAAAGCCGTGGAGCCAGCAGGGCAGGCTCAAATGGCTCTGTCCGGTACCGGGCTATGACTGTCATTTTAACTTAACGGAAGCACTGGGTTTTGAAATGATCAACATCCCGATGACAAAGGATGGACCGGATATGGATCTGATCGAGAAGCTGGCAGCGGAGGATCCGACGATCAAGGGCATCTGGTGTGTGCCACAGTATACCAATCCGAGCGGTTATGTGTATAGTGATGAAACGGTGGAGCGGCTTGCAAAAATGAAGACGGCTGCACCGGATTTCAGGATCTTCTGGGATAATGCCTATGCAGTTCATCATATTTATAAAGAAAATATTGTGAAAGATATCATGAAAGAAGCCGAAAAGTACGGAACGGAAAACAGGATCTTATATTTCTTCTCTACCGCAAAGATCACCTTCCCGGGCTCCGGTGTCTGCCTGGTGGCAACAGGGGAGGAAGGCATCGCTGAGATCAAGAGGCTGTTGAAGCTTCAGATCTTCAGCCATGATAAGATCAACCAGCTCCGCCATGTCAGATATTTAAAAGATCCGGAGACGATCAAAGCACATATGAAGGATATCGCCAAGATCCTGCGTCCGCGGTTTGACCTTGTGGATCGTATCCTGACAGAGCACAGGCTGTATGACGATCTGTATACATGGTTTAAGCCGGACGGCGGTTATTTTATCACGGTAGACAGTTTTGAGGGCTGTGCAAAGGAAATCCTTTCCAGAATGCAGCAGGCAGGCGTTATGGTCGCCACGGCAGGCTCTACCTATCCGTATCATAAGGATCCGCACGATACGAATATCAGACTGGCACCGACGTATCCGCCGATCGAGGATCTGACAAAGGCTGTCACGATGTTTTCCGATGTGGCATGTCTTGTCGGCATTGAACAGATTTTAAAGGAGAGAGGAGCCATTTAATATGAAATTTATCTGTAATACATTATACAAACATTTATTAGATCCTTCCCTGGAGAAACAGGTACTGTATCTGACCAATGAGCAGTGCGATGCCTGCGCCGAGGGCATTGATCTTACCGATGTAGAAGGCATGATCATGCAGCCCTTTTATGTGAATAAGGCGTTTCTGGACAGGATGCCCAATCTGAAATGGGTGCAGATCACAGGCGCCGGTTATGACAGAGTGGATATTGAGGAAGTGAAAAAGCGCGGCCTTGTGCTGACAAATACAAGAGGTGTCATGAGCATTTCCATTGCGGAAGATATCTTTTCCAAGATGCTGTTTCTTTCCCGTAAAATGCGCACGATCGAAGCCGATAAGAAGGCACATGTATGGGAAATGTTCGGACAGGATCAGTGGATGTGCACCTGTTATGCGGATCTGTACGGCAAGACGATCGGTATTATGGGATTCGGTTCGATCGGCAGTGAGATCGCAAAGCGTGCCAAAGCTTTTGAAATGCATGTGCAGGTCTATGATATTGCCAAGATCGAGCATCCGTATGTGGACAAGTGCTTTGTCGGAGAAGGCGAGCTTTCCGCTTTTTATGCAAGCTGTGATTACATTGTACTGAGTCTGCCGCTGAACGAGCATACAAGACATATGATCAGTACGAAGGCATTTGACAGTATGAAGGAGTCTGCGATCTTTCTCAATGTGGCACGTGGGCCGATCGTGGATACGGAAGCACTGATCGAGGCGCTGAAGCAGAAGAAAATACAGGCAGCAGCCCTCGATGTGTTTGAGACAGAGCCGCTTCCGGCAGAGAGTCCGTTATGGGATATCGATAATCTGTATATGTCACCGCATAAAGCCGGTATGGGAGACAGTTGGACATATTTTATCGGACAGCTCATCATGCGGAACATCGAAAAATACAACAGCGGAAAAGAACTTGAAAATATCATCCGTCTGTAAGAAAAACAAGAAACACACCTTCCTTTTGAAAACAGAAAATTCCTCTTGAAAAATGAGTGGGATTTTACTAGAATAGACACGCGAAAGAAAAAGGAAGGTGATAAAATGTCAACATCTATGGTAAAGGGAAGCCCGCTGAAGCTCATGCTCCGTTTTGCATTGCCGCTTCTGATCGGGAATCTGTTACAGCAGACCTATAATATCATTGATGCAGCAATCGTAGGACAGATTCTGGGAGCTTCCGCACTTGCCAGTGTAGGTGCCAGCAGCAGTGTGCAGTTTCTGGTACTTGGCTTCTGTATGGGAAGCTGTGCGGGATTCGGTGTCCCGATCGCGAAATATTTTGGCGCAGGCGATCAGAAAAAGATGCGTGACTGTGTGTTCAACGGTGCTGTTCTGACAGCAGCGATCGCAGTCATCCTGACAACCGCCTGTGCACTTTTATGCCATTTTATATTACATATTCTGTCAGTACCGTCTGATATCTACGAAGGTGCTTACCAGTATCTGATCGTGATCTTTCTGGGCATTCCGTTTACGCTGATGTATAACTATCTTTCCAGTGTGCTCCGTTCCGTGGGAGACAGCAGGACACCGTTTCTGTTCCTGGCGTTTTCCGCCTGCCTGAACATCATTCTGGATCTGTTCTGCATCGCAGTCCTGCACTGGGGCTGTATGGGAGCTGCCATAGCGACCGTTACGGCGCAGGCGATCAGCGGAATACTCTGCCTTGTGTTTATCACAAAGAAAATGCCGCTTCTGCATCTGGAGCAGGAGAACCGCAAATGCCGCGGCGATGTGGAAAAGGAACTGCTTCTGATGGGGCTCCCGACCGGCCTGCAGTTTTCCATTACGGCGATCGGCAGTATGGTCATGCAGTCCGCCAACAACGGGCTGGGCAGTACGTGCGTTTCCGGTTTTACAGCGGGCATGCGGATCA
>DJNY01000223.1 GCA_002441865.1 Lachnospiraceae bacterium UBA6452
AAGCTGTCTGACCGGCACATTTTTGACGGTCACACTGCCTCTTGTTGCAGCACCTGCCAGCAGATACGTTCCTGCTACGATGCGATCCGGCATTACCGTAAAAGTGAGTGGATGCAGTTTTCCGACACCCCTGACCGTCAGGCAGTTTGTGCCTACGCCCGTGATCTTTGCGCCTGCTTCATTCAGGAAGTGGCAAAGCTGCGTGATCTCCGGTTCCTGCGCCGCATTATACAAAACTGTTGTACCCTCGGCTAACACCGCCGCCATGAGCACATTTTCCGTTGCGCCCACACTCGGAAACGGCAGGCAGATCTCTGTCCCTTTCAATCCTTCCGTTTCTGCCAGAATCTGCTTTTCATCCTTTCGGAAACGGACACCCATACTGGTAAGTGCTGTTTCATGGATATCAACCGGACGTTTTCCGATCATACAGCCGCCCGGCCGTTCCATACTGACACTGCCGCATCTGCCAAGCAGCGACCCCAGCAGCATGACGGAAGAACGCATGGCTCGCACCTGCTTTGCCGGGCAATCTGATGTATGTAAGGAAGCAGCGTCTATGATCACGGTAGAAGCTTCTCTTTTTATCTGACATCCCAGTGCTTCTAACAGTCCAAGCATTTCCTCCATGTCCGTTATCTGCGGACAATTATGAAGAACCGTCTGCCCTTTTATCAGTACTGTTGCTGTCACAAGTACAAGTGCTCCGTTTTTTGAGCCCTGCACTGCTGCTTCTCCCTCCAGTGGCTTACCACCATGTATATGAATGCAGTCCATGTGGCACCTGCTTTCTATCTGCATACTTATATACAGCATATGCCAATCTGCCACAATCGTGCCTGTCAGCCTACATCTCTTAAACGGATACTTTTTGAAACATTCAGTACAAGCCCGACCTCACTCATCAGAAACAGGATCGAAGTACCTCCATAGCTGATAAACGGAAGAGTAATACCGGTATTGGGGATCGAGTTAGTCACAACCGCAATATTCAGCACTACCTGAATTGCAAAATGTCCCATAACACCGACAACCAGAAGTGCCCCAAACAGATCCGGTGCATTATTCGCGATCACCATCATACGCCATAACAGCATGACAAAAAGCAGGATCACGCAGAATGCACCAAACAGACCGAGTTCCTCACAGATAATGGAAAATACCATATCATTCTGTGCCTCAGGCAGAAAGCCAAGCTTCTGCATACTCTGTCCGAGTCCTTTGCCCCACAGTCCGCCGGATCCGATCGCATACAGTGCCTGCAGTGTCTGGAATCCAGTATTATCCGAATATTCTTCCGGATTCAGCCATGCCAGGATTCGTGTTCCCCGGAAACCACCAGCCTGCGAAGCACCGCCCTTTGCCGCATTGACGATCACCAGAACAGCCAGTGCAGCAACGCCCACAACAGCAAGTGTGATCACAATATATCTCTTATAATGCGGATCCGCCACAAAAAGCATGACAGCCGCAATACCCGCAATGATAATGGCTGAGCTCATGTTTTTCGTAATGAGAAGGATCATCGCCGCAGGGATCATCGCTGCTCCCATGACAATAGCTATGCCCTTCAGCGTTCTGACCTGTTTTCCCATAATACAGATCACGCTGGCAAGCAGCAGGATCAGTGTGATCTTTACAACCTCTGCAGGCTGCAGAGAGATACCTGCGATCTTGATCCAGCGTCTTGCACCGTTTGCTTCATATCCGAGCGGTGTCTTAACCAGTACAACAAGTACAAGCGATACCAGATACGCAGGCAGTGCAAAGCGCCGCCACACGTGGTAGTCAACGACACTGATAAACAGCATCATGACAAGTCCCAGCACGGTTGCCATCGCCTGCTTTCTCAGATAATACGCACCATTGCCAAAATCCAGTGTTGCCTCATAGGAACTGGTGGAATATAACATGATCAGTCCAAAGAAAACCAGAAACAATACGACAAACAAAAGCGTATAATCATAAAAATATTCTCTTTTTTCTCTCCGTCTGCGTCTTTTCTGCAAAAACGACTCCCTCCCGGATCAGGCAGCCCTACAGGGCATTTACCATATCCTTAAACATTTTTCCGCGTACTTCATAATTCGGGAACATGCCCCAGCTCGCACACGCCGGAGACAGCAGCACTGCTTCTCCTTCTTTTGCATGCTCTGCGCAATAATCAACCGCCTGCTGCAGATCATCCACAAAAATATAGTCCGTGAAACCGTGCTTTTTCGCACAGTCTGCAATCTTTTCTCTCGTCTGTCCCAATAAAACGAGCTTTCTGACTTTTCCGCCAAAGCTTTCGATCCACTCATCATACTCGCTCTGCTTATCATAACCGCCGCCGATCAGATAAGTCGGTTTTACCATCGCACCGATGCCTTTGATCGCCGCATCGGGATTGGTTCCTTTTGAATCGTTATAATAATCGACACCGCGCACGGTTTTGACATATTCGATACGGTGCTCTACTGCCTTGAAGTCTCTGACCACACCCAGGATCACTTCCATGTCTACGCCGTATGCATCTGCCATTGCGATCGCAGCCATGACATTTTCCACGTTATGCATACCAAGAAGCCGCATTTCATGGATATTCATCAATTTCTGCTTCTTGCCCTGCACTGCCTTGTAAATACATTCATCCGCATAGAAATAGCCGTCTGCCAGTTCTCTCACGGATGAGAATAAAATAACTGTCGCCGGACATTTGTCCAGAA
>DJNY01000027.1 GCA_002441865.1 Lachnospiraceae bacterium UBA6452
TAATGTGAATAGGTAGATTTGAAGAAAATATTTAGGCGATGTTGTTATATATGTTTGTTTGGAAAAAGAGCGAATTACAAGTGCAGGCAGAGTAATTACCGGATGTACTTTAAGATAAGGAATTGTTAAAGGATACTTATATTAAACGATGGTATCGGCTATTGGCTGGTTTTGAATGAGAATAGGAGGAAAACTATGGCAATCCCAAAGATTGATGAACAGAATATCGCAGCAGCAATAAAATATATTGATGGACATGGTGTACCAGATAAAAATAAAAGTACACAGTATGTTCTGGTAACGGAAGAAGGAAAACAATATCCACCGAAATATGTAATCGCAGTTGCAAATCATCTTGCAAACGGGGTGGATATTATAACTGATGGATATAATGCAGTAGAAGCAAAAAATTATTTCGAGACAAGAGGTTATCATATTGAATCCAAGCAGGAAAAGTTTGAATTGACCATTTCGGCTGAGAGCATGGTGTCTACAGACACCAGGTTTACCATAGATAACTTGTACTATGGTGACAATTACAGACCAATAGATGCTTATTTTGTAAAAGCAGATGGAGAAACAATACGAAGAAGATATAACAAAGGCGAACGGAGGAATACAAACCAGACATTGCCCAGACTGGCATTTCAGATATTTGAAAGTCAGATAAATAATCTTTCTGATTTAGATTTGGAGCGTTTCCCAATTTGCAGATATACACCAGTGACAGAGACTATATGTGGTATATTTAAAACGGTAGAAGAGTTCTTAAAATATAAGAATTCAATGGAACATTTGACATACAGAAGAGAAAATGGTCCTCAGTATGTAATCTATTGCTGGAACCTATTTTCAACATTGTTATTTGTGCAGGAATGCTTAAAAAGATTTGGATATGAAGGCGATAAATTCATTCTTGTGTATCGTGATAAAACAGAGCAGGAAAAGAATCAGGCTGTAACAGATGCCAGTGTTGTGGAAGAAGAGAAAAAAACTGCAAAAGGCTGTAAAAATCCATATTCAAAAGTATTGCTGGAATCTAAAAACATTATTTTTAGAGGGGCTCCGGGAACAGGAAAGTCATATTTGGCAAAGGAGGTTGCTGCGGATATTATCAGTGATGGATATACTGACAAATATACAGATCTTTCAGATGAACAGAAAAGGCAAGTCGAATTTGTCCAGTTCCATCCAAGTTATGATTATTCAGATTTTGTAGAGGGACTACGTCCTAAAATGAATGATGATGGTACAATGGGATTTCAACTGCAGGATGGAATATTTAAGAAATTTGTAGATAAAGCCAGAAAGAATTTTGAGGACTCGAAGAAATCTAAAGAAGTAATAGAACAGGAAATATCTGCAAAAGCTGCAATGACTGATTTTTTTGGAAGTATTGATTTGGGAGAGGAAACATTCACTACGATTAAGGGTAATAAATTTACGATTGTGAATGTAGATGACAGACATATTGATATATCAATTCCGGGAAATGCTACTATTGACAAGCTTAGCCTGAATATAGAAGAATTACGGAAAATGCTTGAATCAGATGTTACATTTGAAAAAGTCAGTGACATTACAAATTTCTTTGGAAAGCAGTTTGCTACACAGGCATATTCCTATGATTTTGCAATATATAAGGCTATTAAAGCAAGAAAGATTGAAAAGCAGGCATTGGCGGCAACTCCAGAAACGCAGAAAAAGTATATATTTATCATTGATGAGATTAATCGTGGAGAAATTTCAAAAATATTAGGAGAACTCTTTTTCTCAATAGATCCTGGCTACAGGGGAAAAGCAGGAGAGGTAGCCACTCAGTATTCTAATATGCATTCAGATCCAAATGAGAAATTTTATATACCGGAGAATGTGTATATCATTGGAACCATGAATGATATTGATAGGTCTGTTGACAATTTTGATTTTGCCATGCGTAGACGATTCCGGTTTGTTGAGATAAGGGCAGAAGATACTCAGGATATGCTTGAATCATTAGAGGACGAAGTGCTTAAGACAGAGGCTATTGCAAGGATGGATAAGCTTAATGCAGAAATTATTCGTGTGCCGGATTTGAATGAGAACTATCAGATAGGTGCCTCTTATTTCCTAAAGCTTAAAGTATTGGGATTTGATGATCTGTGGACAGACTATTTACAGCCATTATTGCAGGATTATGTACGTGGACTTAATGATGAAGAAGACTGTATGAGGCGATTTGCCAGAGCGTATGGCTACAAAACTTCGGTTGAAGGTGATTCAGATGAAGCAGCTGCTAATTAAGGATAATCAGTATAGGGCAAAGTCTGATTTTGATGAGGTCAGAGATGTTGTAAATTCTGTTGCTGACAAGACATTGGCTGAATTGGAAAAAGAAGGGGTATTTGTATTTCCTTCATCGGTTCGAGAAGCAGAGGATTTGACAAATGATCAGATGATTTTACAGGGCTGCAATGATATGTATATTTCCGGAAATGTAATGGGGTTTTTAGGAGTAGATAATCAGAGAATTGTTATTGAATCCCGGTTTAGCAGAGGTGAAAGAGACTATTTCTTTCAGTATTTGCTTGAAAGAGTTCTTAAATTCCCGAATTTTATAAACCTTGAGACAAGTGCAAATCAGGATGACAGAGTATGCAGTCTGCTTCTCTTCTTATTTCCGAGATATTTGCGGGAAGCAATGAGAAAAGGACTTTTCAAGACATATACTCGTAGACAGTATAATGATGGGAATGTCAGAGGTTCTGTTGATGTTGCAAGACATATTAAAAAGAATACACCATTTATCGGAAATATTGCATATTCACAGAGAGAGTATTCATATGACAATTATTTGATGGAATTGGTGCGTCATACAATTGAGTACATTAAGGGGAAAAATTGTGGAAGAATGCTCCTTGGCACTATAAAGGAGGAAGTAGCCCGGGTTATCCAGGCAACAAATGGATACAGGGCAGGAGACAGAAGAAAAGTAATTGATAGCAACACAAAAAATGTGGTAAGACACGCCTATTATCATGAGTATCGTTCTCTTCAGCAATTGTGCATTTTGATCCTTAGAAATGAGCAGCATCAGTACGGAAATGGGACACGAAATGTATATGGAATCTTGTTTGATGGTGCATGGTTATGGGAAGAGTATGTTAATACACTGATTGGGGATGTGTTTTATCATCCTAAGAATAAGGTGGGAGATGGAGCACAACGTTTATTTGCAGGTGGCTTTGGCTTGATTTATCCTGATTTTATAGGAAAAGACAATAGAGAACGGATTATTGCTGATGCAAAGTATAAACCGCTTAATAATATAAGCGGTAAGGATTATTTGCAAATTTTGGCATATATGTTCAGATTTGATGCCAGACAGGGATTTTATATTTATCCGGAAGCTGGAAATATAGATAGTCAAAGTTTTCTGTTAAATAGGGGCGTGACTTATGAAGATAATGTTTATCCAAGAGAGGATATTAAAGTGACAAAGTGTGGAATTAAGATACCTCAAGGCGCAGCAGATTATGCAGATTTCATTATTCAAATGCAACAAGAAGAACAGTCATTTAAGGAGAGGATTTTACGGTAAAGAGGTGTGTATTATGGATAACGAGTCAGGTAAATGGATTATGCATGGTATGGAATGGGACAACCTAGATTGCATTCATTCTGTAGATGAAGCAATCAAGTATATAAATGAACTTGGGTTTTTACCATTATTTAAGAATGACATAGATGGTTTTTCACTTGAAGAAAGAACTGTTCCAGAGTACTGGTGGAGTGATGAACCAGAGATTGATCCATGGATGTGGCGGGCTATTATAGCAAAGCGGCATGATATCGTCTATGGAAAGTTCTTTGATAAGAAGGCAGGATTTATATCAAAAAAGTGGCTTCCTGTATTTGCTAATTATCGCCGGGATGGATATGATTTTGATGCATTATATGATGATGGGAAAGCACCTAATAAGCATAAAAAGATAATGGCCAATTTTATGGAAAATAATGCTGATTCAGAGATTTATTCCAATGAATTGAAAAAACAAGCTGGATTTGGTAAGGATGGAGAAAAGGGATTTGATGGTGCAATAACGAATCTTATGATGCAGACCTATCTGTGCAACTGCGATTTTAAGAAGAGAGTGAATAAGAGAGGCATTGAATATGGATGGGATGTTGCAGTGTATTCATCCATTGAGCATATCTATGGATACGATTATGTGACTTCCTGTTATAAAGATAATCCGCAGGATTCATGGAAACAGCTTGTAGACTATATGCATGAGATGTATCCGGAGGCAACGGATAAGCAGATAAGGAAGATATTAAAGTAATACAGGCATGGATAAGGAGGTGCCACAATGCCATTTAAGATTGTTCGCAACGATATAACAAGAGTAAAAGCAGATGTAATTGTGAATACTGCCAATCCCAATCCGATATGTGCAAGTGGCACGGACTTGGCAATATATGAGGCAGCAGGAAAAGAAAAGCTTCTCGCAGAAAGAGCAGGTATTGGTAAGATTGCAAGAGGTGATATTGCTGTCACTTGTGCATATAATCTAAAGGCAAAATATATTATTCATACAGTAGGACCAGTATGGACGGATGGATTGCATCAGGAATTTGATATCCTTGAGAATTGTTATCGTAAATCATTGCAAAAAGCATTGGAACTTAAGTGTGAGAGCATTGCCTTTCCATTAATTTCGACAGGAGTATATGGATTTCCGAAGGATAAGGCATTGCAAATTGCTGTGTCAGTATTCAGTCAGTTTCTTATCGAAAATGAGATTGAAATCATACTAGTAGTATTTGATAAAAGGTCTTTTCAGCTTTCAGGTCAGATTGTAGGTGATATTGATTCCTACATAGATGCTAATTATGTCAGGGAAAGTCATAGAAAAGAATATCCAGTGCAAAGCAGAAGCAACGCCCGCATGAGAGAATTGTCAGAGGAAGCGTTCTATGAGGAGATGCTTCAAAGAGAGGCAGAAGATAACTATCCACTTGAGGAAGATACAGGGTTATCAGAGCCTTGTATGCTGTCAGCAGACATTTCTTTGGAAGACCAGCTTGCAAATATCGGAGTTTCATTTCATGACAAATTATTTGAGCTGATCGATGAAGCACATCTTGATAATAAGGATGTGTGGAAACGGGCAAACCTTGATAGAAAACATTTTTCAAAGATTCAATGTGACCATAATTATCATCCAAAGAAGAAGACTGTGATGGCACTCTGTATTGCACTGCAGCTTGATCTGGAACAGTCGAAAGATTTACTTGCCAGAGCGGACTGGGCATTCAGTCCAAGCAGTAAGGTGGATCTGATTGTACAGAAGGCAATAATAGATAAGCAGTATGATATTATGCAGTTGAATGTGACTTTATTTAAGTACACGAATGAAATTCTTGGAGTATAGGAGCAAGATTGATATGTGGAATGACATATATAAATCGAATTCTATTGGCAGTGAGGGCGGCACGATTATTGCAGATGAGGAATATAAAGAATCGTGTAGGATAACCTTGGAAAGATATGATGCAATTACATGTGGTGTATATGGATGTATGATGCATACAGCTTTTTGTGATAAAAGTCATAGTCAGGAAGTATTTGATAATATGAAAAAGACTTGCAGGAATTCATAGATAAGGATACAACAGCGGATGAAGAAGGTATTTTCTATGAAGAGTTTACAAGTAACTATTGATTAGTAAATGTTACGTCGGTACTCATAGTATCGGCGTTTATTTTTTATCTTAAAAGTGTCGCCGGGACAGCGACCATATGAAGATGCTTTTCAATTATACTCATATTGTAACAGAGAAAGAGAGGTGCCGGAGTAATCCGAGGATTGGGGCATATATGTACGGAGCGATTTTAGGAGATATTATTGGAAGTCCGTTTGAGTTTGACAGAGGAGATAAGACAAAGAACTTTGAGTTGTTTAGTAAAGGCTGTGGCTTTACAGATGATTCTGTTATGACAATAGCGGTTGGAGAAGCTCTTCTTGCAGTCGGATCGGAAGCTACAGTAAAGGAAATTGAAGAGGCAGTAGTATCAAATATGCAGGATTGGGGAAGAAGATATCCACATGCAGGTTATGGTGGAAAGTTCAGACACTGGCTTAAAGAAAAAAGTCCGAAGCCATACGGAAGCTATGGAAATGGTTCCGCCATGAGAGTGTCAGCAGCAGGATGGCTTTATGATTCGATGGAAAGAACCAGAGAGGTAGCAAGAGCAACAGCAAATGTGACACATAATCATCCGGAAGGAATTAAGGGGGCAGAGGCAATAGCAAGTGCAATATACATGGCAAGGAATGACTCTTCAAAGGAAGAAATCAAAGAGTATATCGAGAGGGAGTTTCATTATAACCTTGATAGAACACTTGATGAGATCAGACCAGGATATCACATGGATGAGACTTGTCAGAGAACAGTACCGGAGGCGATTATAGCATTTTTGGAATCCAAAGATTTTGAGGATGCAGTGCGTAATGCAGTATCACTTGGTGGAGATACAGATACGCTTGGAGCCATTACAGGAAGTATTGCAGAAGCATTTTATGGAATTCCGGCAGTGTTGATTGCAGAGTGTAAAAGTCGGATTGATAAGGGACTGATGACGGATGTTCTTGGGGAGTTTGCTCATGTAATTGGCAGGGATGTGAATACTCATTCTGATGATAGGGATGGGACACAGGTAAATCAGATGATTGAGGCAGCAATTGATCAGTACTATGTTCAGCAGGATAAAAATGGGATGCTGTTATTTATGGAAGTCATGGTAACAAGAATGCAGCAGGCAGGAGAATTTGTGGTGCCTTATATTACTGAAGATTCTTTTGTGTCGGATGAACAGATAAACAAAGTAAAGGCTGGTGATACAATTTCGCTTGATCATGATGTAAGACTTAAAATGGAAACTGTGAAAGATGCTGATGAAAAAGAATGGATTGGAGTATTTACATCCTCTGTGGAAATGCATAAGGGCTCCGCTGGAAATGTTCAGATGAATCAGTCTATTGAATCAATCCTTCGTCTGGCACTTAACTGGGAACAGATAAATGGAATCGTGATCAATCCATTTGGTAAGTATATTCAGATGACAAAGAAAATGATAGAGCTTTTAATCAACGGATATGAATATTATGAGAATGAAAGGAAGAGCAAAGATGATGAGAACAATTAAGGTTACTGGAAAAGGAAAGATAGCAGTAAAGCCGGATATGATCCGGTTATATGTAAACAAGGAAGAGCTTTGTAAAGAATATGAAGATGCGCTTCGCAGGTCAACAGAAGATACAGAACAACTCAAGGATTTGTTTGAAAAACTTGGATTTCAGAAAAAAGACCTTAAAACAGTATATTTTAATATCGATACAGAATATGAAAGTTATCAGGATAGAGATAATAGTTGGAAGCGAAGATTTGAGGGATATAAGTATACGCACCATATGAAAATAGAGTTTGTATCTGACAACAAAAGGTTGGGACAGGTGCTATATGCTTTGGCTCATAGTTCATTAAAACCAGAGTTTTCTATTGAATATACGGTAGCCGATGTAGAAAAATGTAAAAATGAGCTGTTACATAAAGCAATTGAGGATTCTATTCAAAAGGCACAGGTACTTACAACAGCAGCAAATGTGAAACTGGGTGAAATACAGGCAATTGATTATTCATGGGGAGAGATAAATTTCGTAACAAAGCCATTGAATGAAATGAGATTAATGGGGGATTCTCAATGTGTTATGAGTGCACCGGGAACATATGATATAGATATTGAGGCAGACAATATAAATGTTACCGATACAGTTACTGTAGTCTGGACAATATATTAGGGCTGATAAAATCTGTGGCATTGTGTTTGTTGAAGCGAGGTAAATGGTGGTATAATTTTATTGTTGGTAATTGAAAATTAAGGGTGCATACCTAATTTTGATATGAAATGTAGAAGTGTAGAATTATTTCGTGTATAGACAGCGTAAATTGATAAATTGGTTATGCGCTGTCTTTTTTATTATGGCGACGACGAGGAAAATGAACACATTTATGCAGAGCATTTGACGACTACTAATCAGAGCGAGATTCGCAGTGCGTATCTCCTCTCTGTTAGTCACAGGATAAATGTGTAATGAATATAGTAATGACTATTGCTTGCTTAAACATTGGATGATATAATTCGCTACTAAAAAATGTGCCAATACACAAAAACAGGGAGCGGATTGTGAAAATTAAGAGAAATATTTGCTGCTGGATGAAATACAGTTCATGACTCGATTCGAGGAGTGTTGAACAGCTTATTTTGTATCAGTAATATTGATGTATTCAACTAAATTAGTGTTACAAATAAAAGGCATGCAAAGAATCTTTGCGTGCCTTTTCTCTGCCCATACGGTATACTGAATACAACATTTTATAACAAGGAACTATATGCAGGGATCTTTATGAGAGGAGAATGTGTATGCGTGAACTCGGAGAACGGATATCAAAATTGCGGCGGGAAAAAGGTATGACACAGGAAGAACTGGCTTCCTATCTGCAGGTGACGCGTCAGACTGTCAGCAGTTATGAGAACGGGAAAAGTGAGCCGGATATTGCTATGCTCCATAAGTTGTCCGAGGCTCTTGAAACGGAGGTATCCTTCTTGATAGAGGGGAAAGAGCAAGAAGAAAAAAGACCGCAGGATCTAAAAGACAGGAAAAGGAATATGCGGTTATGGCTCCTGCAGATCGCAGGGCTTATTCTGGTGCTGCTTGCGATCAGGCTGGCAGAACCGGCGATACACTACTATGTGCAGGATACATTTCTGCTTTGGCCGGTGTTTATTTGTAAATATATGTTGTATCCCCTGTGTTTTTTCTGGGGCGGCAGTCTGTTTCTGCAGCTTGTGCATCTGCTGTATCCGGCATTTCATCCGCTGCGGGGAAAAGCCTGTGGCTGGATACACAGAATCCTGTTGCTGCTTCTGCTTATTTTTGCCCTGCTCGCTGTTTTGCAGGCTGCAGAATGGGGATATGAGGCATGGCAATGGGCAAATCATCCGCCGGTAGAATCCTTTGACGGGACAATGATCAGACATCTGTTCTCCGGTAAGCTGCGGGATCTGCCGGATCTTTACCTGCAGATGATACAGTTTGGACTGACAGGAGAAAGAGGTCAGATCAATTTATGGTATGTGTTCGGTCTGCTGCATGGATGCTTCCTTTGGCTGTTTCGCGGAGAAAAACAGTAGAAAATGCAGGAAATCAGCACTTCGCAACCTGCGGTTGACACATTGCCTGCGTTGCTTTCTTGCACGCAACCGACAAAAACGATAGGATGAGTGCATAACATAATGGACAACAAAAGGAGAGTGCAACATGATTCTGGCAGATAAGATCATAAATCTGAGAAAGAAAGCGGGCTGGTCGCAGGAGGAGCTTGCCGGCAGACTGGGAGTAACAAGACAGTCCGTATCCAAATGGGAAGGCGCACAGTCAGTGCCTGACATAGAAAAGATCGTGCAGCTCAGCAGACTGTTTTCAGTCACGACCGATTATTTATTAAAGGATGAGCTGGAGGATCCGGATCCGGTTCTTGTGACGGATGCGGAAAAGCAGGAAGATCCGGAAATAACATACAGGCAGGTGACTATGGAAGAGGCTTCCGTTTATATGAAGATGGAAAGAGAAAATGCCCCAAAGAAGGCTCTGGCAACTTTTTTATGGGTGAGTTCGCCTATTGCACTGATTTTACTGGCATCTATGAGTGAATATGCAAGATCTGGAATCAACGAAAATGCCGCAGCTGCGATCGGGCTGTGCGTACTCATTTTGTTTGTGGCGATCGGAGTTGTGATTTATACGTCATGCAGTGCCAAAGAAAAAGAGTATGCATTTTTTCGGTCATGCCACTCTTTGTGGCAATGGGACTGGATGCCGGAGATATCGTTTCCTGTGCGGCAGTTTGTTTTATGCTGTTTGTGATAGCAGTTGCAAGCCAGCTTTTCGTGTATGCCGGAACGATCAATGATTCCATGCAGAAGCTGCTGGAGGAAGAAGAATATACAAGAGAAAATAAGGCAAGAAGCGGGATTTATAGTGCTGTCAGTACCTGCTACTGGCTGCTTGTCACAGCGGTTTTCCTATTTGTCTGCTTTGGACCGTATGGAAATGCAAAGCCCCAATATTATTGGGTGGTCTGGGCGATCGCAGGTGTGTTATACGGAGCTGTACTGGCTATCTTGAAAATTGTCAGGAGACAATAAATTTCCGTTCCTGCTTCGGTGTGATGCCACGCCAGCTTTTGTACTGCCTGATAAAATGACTGCTGTCATAGAAACCGGTCTCCTGTGCGATATAATCGATATCCAGATCTGAATTGACCAGCAGATCCTGCGCTTTGTTAAGCCGGATATACTTGATATATTCCTTGCAGGATCTTCCGTAATTTTCACGGAAAAGCTTTGCGAAGTGCGAATAGCTCATATGACAGAGCCTGGCAAGCTCCTGTACCTCCAAAGGTTCAGAGGAATGGGAATCTATATATTCCAGAATATGATAAAACGACATAGTATGTTCAGCGCCTGGACATGCCTGTCGTTTTTTTGTGCCTGTTTTGCGGGCTATCGCAATCAGAAGACGATAGATATCAGCCTGAACGGCAAGCATATGCATCTGGGCGGAGCTTTCATATTCGGAAACAACAGAATTTACAATAGATGAAAAAGTGTCGTTATCATGAACAATGATACAGAAGTCTTCCTCGGAAGTGCGGTGAACAAATAAATCATATATTGTCTGGAGATAAGACTGGGGGATATTCAGCGTCTGGATGTTAAATTTGATAACCGCATAGTGGACAGGATCGGTACATTCTTTATCCGGGAGCACGCTGTGCAGCTGCAGCGGATAGAAGTAACACAGATCTCCAGCATGAAGAGTGGCTTCCCCGTTGTTACACAGGATCCGGACAGAACCACTGGTCATAAAGAGAATTTCACTGTAATAATGCCAGTGCAGAGGGGAATGTACATTATCTGTATAAAAGATATCATAGGGCTGATTCATAATATCTATATATTCAAACATTTCCATGGGATAATACCTCCATAGCCTGATGATAAATATGCAGCCTCGCTCATCGCTGCAGGCAATATCATGGGCGAAGTTCCGTTTTAAGTGATATTTTATCAGTTCATGACAGTATGTCAATAGATTAGTAATAGGTTTGTACAATTTTTGGTTTGCATTTTAATAGAATATGCCGGATGCGAAAAGTAAAATGAAGAAAAACGAGAAAACGAGGAGGATACTTGTTAAAATGGAAAGAAAAGATTTTGAGGAACATCTGGTAAATAACATTATTCCTTTCTGGAATAAAATGGTTGATAAGGAAAATGGTGGATTTTACGGCTATGCGGATGCAGACGGCAACCCGGGGAAAGACAGCGTGAAGGGATGCATTCTGAACAGTCGTATCCTGTGGTTTTATTCATCAGCGTATAGCCTCCTGAAGAAGCAGGAACTTCTTGAAAAGGCAGAGCATGCATTTTTATTCCTGCAGGACAGTTTCTTTGACAGCAGATATGGCGGCGTATACTGGTCAGTTCAGGCAGACGGAACGCCGGAAGATACAACAAAGCATACATACAATCAGGCATTTGCAATCTATGCGCTGTCTGCATATTATATGGCAGGTGGAAAGAAAGAAGCATTGGATCTTGCTTACAGTCTTTATCGTACAATTGAAGAAAAATGCCGGGATGCGGCGGGATATTTTGAGGCGTTTGACCGTGCATTTGTGCCTGTATCAAATGAAAAGCTGTCAGAGAATGGAGTTCTGGCAGAGAGAACAATGAACACTTTATTACATGTTATGGAGGCATACACGGAACTTTACAGGGCAGACGGATTTTTTGAAGTCGGAGATTCTATCCGGGAGATCCTGAGAATATTTAAGAGCAAGGTATATGATGCTGATAAGGAAATCTGTAAGGTGTTTTTTGATAAAGAATATAATTCGCTCATTTCACTGGAATCCTATGGACATGATATAGAAGCATCATGGCTGATCAAAAGAGCGTGTGATGTGCTTGGAGATAAGGCATATTATGAAGAAATGCTTCCAATTATCAAAGGACTGGCAGATGGTGCTTATAACGATGGTATCGATACGATCAACCATGCCATGAATAATGAATCCGAAAATGGTGTGGTAAATGCAAAGAAGGTATGGTGGGTGCAGGCAGAAGCCGTTACAGGCTTCTATAATGCATATCAGCTTCAGCCGGAAAAAAAGGAATTCCTTACCATATCTGAAAAAATATGGGATTATATAAAAAAACACGTGATCGATAAGAAAACAGGTGAGTGGATCGAGAACATTGAACCGGATAATACAGTCAGAAAAGGACAGGCACTGGTTCATCCATGGAAATGCCCTTACCATAATGGCAGAATGTGTATAGAGATGATGCAGAGACTGGCATAGAAAGGGAAATCAATATGGAGCAGGATCTGACAAGATTACAGAAAGTATTTGCAAAAGCAGAAAGAGGAGAACAGCTGACGATCGGTTTTATCGGTGGATCCATTACACAGGGGTGTCTTGCTTCCAAGCCGGAATATGCCTGTGCATACAGGGTATATGAATGGCTGCAGTACAAATTCCCGGATGCGGATTTTACTTATATAAATGCAGGAATTGGTGGTACAAACTCTCATTTTGGTGCGGCAAGAGTGCAAGAAGACCTGCTCGTTTATCAACCGGATCTTGTTTTTCTGGATTTTACGGTCAATGATGATGCAACGGATTTCTTCGGGGAAACCTATGAAGGCGTTGTCAGACAGATCCTGCTTTCCGAAAAGGCACCGGCGCTTGTTCCGGTTTATCATATTTATTATCAGAATGGCATGAATGCGGAGAGAGTCCATGCGAAAATCTGCAGACATTATCAGCTGCCGGTGATCAGTATGCGGCCGCTTTATCAGAAGCTTCTGGACGGAGAACTGGAGATGGAAGAGATGACGGCGGATGGGCTGCATCCGAATGACTACGGGCACAGGCTGGTGGCAGATCTTATCATAGAAAAGCTGGAAGCCTGTATGGCGGAAGGAAAGGAAAACAGAAAGGAAGATGCATGCGGAAAAGATAGGATTACTGCAAACGCAGAAATCGCAGCACCGCTGACCGCAAATCAATATGAGCATGCAGTCAGATATAACAACCGGAACTGTCTGCCACAGATGGAAGGGTTTGCATCAGATACACGTATCCAGGCAGACATCACGGACTGCTTTGTAAAAGGATGGACGGCAAAAGGAAATGGTGCCCGGATCACCTTCTCGGCAGAATGTACAGAGCTGGCAGTCCAGTATCGCAGGTCACTGAAAAAAGCACCGAAAGCAAAAGTAATTCTGGATGGAGTGGAGACTGAGTTTATTCTGGATGGTACGTTTGATGAAACATGGGGCGACCAGCTGGCACTGACACCGGTTCTGACCCACGGACAGAAGGCGGTGCATACTGTTACGCTTGTGTTGTATGACTGTGAGAGCGCGGAAACCGATTTTATGGTCGTTTCCTTTTTGTTATAACGACAGGTGATCAGAGCGGGATTCGCAGAGAGCATCCCGTTTCTGTGTGTATAATATATAAATGGGAAGAACGGCAGAAGGAGAAAAAATTGCAGAAGATAGAGCTGAATGAAAACTGGAAAATGAGAATTGCAGGAGAGGACAACTTTTTTTCTGCAACAGTACCGGGATCTGTTTATCAGGATCTGCTGGATCAGGGGCGGATGGAAGATCCTTATTTCAGAGACAATGAAAACAGAGCACTTGAGATCATGAAGCAGGATTTTGAATATCAAAAATTCTTTGATGTAGACAAAGCACAGCTTGCAGGGGCAGATGAGGTACTGCTTCGGTTTCACGGACTGGACACGATCGCAGACGTTATTTTAAACGGTACTTTTTTAAAACAGGTAAATAATATGCATCGTACATGGGATTTTTCTGTGAAGCAGCTGTTAAAAGAAAAGGACAATGAACTTGTTATTTATTTCCATTCCCCGGTCTTATATATTGCGGAGCAGTTTGAGAAAGACCCGGCGATCCTGGGAACAGAAGATGCGATGAGAGGATTTCCCAAGATCAGAAAGGGACATTATATGTTTGGCTGGGACTGGGGACCGAGATTACCTGACGCTGGAATCTGGAAGCCGGTGGAACTATTATTTGTGGAAAAAGCAAGACTGACAAGAGTTTATATCAGACAAAACTGGAAGCCTGATCTGTCGGAAGTAAAGCTTTGCCTGGAAACTAAAATAGCAGAGGTATCTTCATTTTCAAGGTATGCGAAGACAGTCAGCGAAATGGGTTGTGCACGGGAGCGGGAGCTTGCTGCAGAAGACAAAAAAACATACAGGTTAGGTATTACCGTAACGGATCCACAGGGAGAAAAACTCTATGACAGGGTAGATCCTGCAATGCCGCTGGTGATCAAAAATCCACAGCTCTGGTGGCCGAACGGCTTTGGAAACCAGCCGCTTTATAGTGTGATCACGGAGCTTACAAGTGCGGACGGAAAGAGGATCTATGACCGGACAGAAAAAAAGATCGGTCTGCGTACCATGACAATGAACACGGAAAAGGATGCGTACGGAAATGCGTTTGCCCATGTGGTAAACGGTGTTGAGATCTTTGCGATGGGGGCTGATTATATCCCGGAGGACAATATCCTGCATCGTATGAACAGCGCACGGACAAGAGAACTGCTGCTGCAGTGCAAGGCAGCTAACTTTAATTGTATCCGTGTCTGGGGCGGCGGTTTATATCCGGATGACAGTTTCTTTGATAGCTGTGATGAGCTGGGGCTTGTGGTCTGGCAGGATTTTATGTTTGCCTGCGCTAACTATCGCCTGACAGAGGATTTTGAAGAAAATATCATGGCGGAGCTGAAGGATCAGATCCGCAGACTGGCACATCATGCAAGCCTGGGACTCTGGTGCGGCAATAATGAAATGGAAATGTTTGTGGACCAGGGAGAATGGGGCGCTAAAAATGAGATCAAAAGCGACTATGTAAAGATCTATGAATATCTGTTCCCGAAGCTTTTGAAAAAGGAAGATCCGGACCGCTTTTACTGGCCGGCAAGCCCGTCAACGGGCGGCGGATTTGATTTTCCGAACGATCCGGACCGCGGTGATGTACATTACTGGGAAGTATGGCACGGAAACAAACCGTTTACGGAGTACAGAAAGTTCTACTTCCGTTATCTTTCGGAATTTGGCTTTCAGTCATTCCCGTCCATCAGGACGGTTGAAACATTTACACTGCTACAGGATCGAAATGTATTTTCCTATGTGATGGAAAAGCACCAGAGAAATGCGGCAGCTAACGGAAAGATCATGAATTACATGGAACAGACGTTTCTGTATCCAAACAGTCTGGATACACTGATCTATGCTTCCCAGCTTTTGCAGGCAGAAGCGATCCGTTACGGTGTGGAACATTTCAGACGGAACAGAGGACGTTGTATGGGTACGGTGTACTGGCAGCTGAACGACTGCTGGCCGGCAGCATCCTGGTCATCCATCGATTATTACGGCAGATGGAAGGCACTTCATTATTATGCAAAGCGTTTCTTTGCGCCAGTGCTTCTTTCCTGTGAAGAAGAAGGACTTCTGAATCAGACGATGAACGTGAATGCTGAACCGTTCCCGGTGAAAAAATCGATCCGGTTAAATGTGACAAATGAAACGATGCAGGAAAAACAGGTGGTTGTGAAATGGCAGCTCAGGAACCCGGATGCAAATGTACTTTGTGAGCAGGCAAGCAAAGTGACAGTTCCTCCGCTTTCGGCTGTGTGGCTTGACCGTGTGGATCTTGGGCAGGCAGAGCTGTATGCAAATTATGTGAGTTATCAGTTGTTTGATAGTAACTCTGAGAAAGAGAAGCATGCACAGACAGAACCTGTTTCAGAAGGTACGGTTCTGTTCTGTCCGCCAAAGCATTTCCGCTTTGCAGATCCGCAGCTGCGTGCTAGAATAGAAGGAGATGAGATCGTTGTTTCGGCATGTACTTATGCAAAGAGCATTGAGATCCGGAATGAAAATGATGATCTTATTTTATCGGACAATTTCTTTGATCTGAACGGCGGTGAAAAGCGCGTGAAGATCTTAAAAGGAAAAGCGGATGGCGTGCAGGTAAGAAGCGTATACGATATCCGGTAATACAGGGAAAAGGAGACCAGCTATGGCTGACGAAGTAAATAGAAAATATCAGATCGATACAGAAGAAAACAAGCAGTTCCTGCGGGAAAATGCCGAGGCACTTCTTTCATTCGGACACAAATTTCCATCACCGGGCGGCGCATCCTATTATCTGGGAGATGACGGAACGCCGTGGACAGACAGAAACAGAGAAACATGGATCACCTGCCGTATGGCGCATGTATACAGTCTTGGTGTCATGCTGGGGCATGAAGGCAGTGAGGAACTTGTGGATGCGGCACTTAAGGGGCTTACAGGCGAGCTGCATGATGATAAAAACGGCGGCTGGTATGCGGGGCTGACTAAGGATGGGGAGATTGTTCCATCCAAGCAGTGCTATGCACATGCATTCGTGCTTCTGGCAGCATCCAGTGCCATGCAGGCAAAAAGACCGGGAGCAAAGCAGCTTTTAGAGGAAGCGCTTGTGCTTTATGATAAGCGGTTCTGGAATGAGAAGGAAGGGTTATCGGTGGACACCTGGAATACGGAATTTACGAAGCTGGATCCGTATAGAGGCATCAATGCCAACATGCATACGGTAGAGGCATTTCTGGCGGTGGCAGATGCACTTTGCGATGAAAATTACCGTTACAGGGCAGGCAGGATCATCGATCATGTGATAGGCTGGGCGAAGGATAACCGTGACAGGATTCCGGAGCATTTTACAGCAGACTGGGTTCCTGACCTTGATAAGAATAAAGAAAAACCGGATGACCAGTTCAAGCCATATGGCGCAACGCCGGGACATGGTATTGAATGGGCACGTCTTATTACGCAGTGGGCAGTTTCCACATATGGAGAAAAGAGCGCGGCTGTAAAGCAGTATATAGAAGCTGCAGAGAAATTATATAACCGTGCGGTCGCAGATGCATGGAATGCAGATGGCGCGCCGGGCATTGTTTATACGACGGACTGGGAAGGCAAGCCGGTTGTGCATGACAGAATGCACTGGACACTGGCAGAAGCTATCAATACTTCTGCAACGTTATACCGTGTAACGGGAAACAAAAAGTATGCGGATGATTATGCCATGTTCCTGCAGTATCTGGACGAAACAGTTCTGGATCATAGCTGCGGCTCGTGGTTCCACCAGCTTGATGCGCACAATCAGTTAAAAGAGACCGTATGGCCGGGCAAATCGGATATCTATCATGCCCTGCAGGCAATGCTGATCCCTTATCAGAAGGTTGGCGTATCGATCGGAACAGTTCTGCTGGGATAAGAAGTTCATGGGCTTCCCGCTGTTATGAAAATCTCCGCCGCTTGTTGAGTTTTCACGGTTTATATGGTAGTATTACAGAATGTAGTGGCTGCTATTGCATGGTATGATAGCCGGCCGGCACGAAAATAAGACAGTGGGACAGGCAGTAACCACGTCCCAAAAGGAGAGAAACAGCATGAAGCTTGGAATTGTTGGGCTTCCCAACGTAGGAAAAAGTACATTATTTAATGCTATAACTAAAAAGAATATTCTAGCAGCTAATTATCCATTTGCTACAATAGATCCTAACATTGGAGTTGTAACAGTACCCGATTATCGTTTAGAATATTTAGAAAATATGTATATGCCCGAAAGAACAGTCCCAACAACCTATGAATTTACTGATATAGCAGGACTAGTTAAAGGTGCATCAAAAGGAGAAGGATTAGGTAATAAATTCTTATCTCATATTAGGGAAGTAGATGCTATTGTTGAAGTAGTAAGATGCTTTGAAAATTCGGATATAATTCATGTTGAAGGTGGAGTAGATCCCATTAGAGATATTGAAATAATTAATGTTGAATTAATAATGTCAGATTTAGAAATAATTCAAAACAGAATTGGTAAAATTGCCAAAAAATGTGAATCAAGTAAAGATAAAAAAGATTTATTTGAATTAGAAACTCTAAGAAAATGTGAAGAAGCTCTACTTCAAAATAAATCATTAAGAAGAGTAGATTTAAACGAAGATGAACTACTTCTATTAAAATCATTTTGTTTAATCACATTAAAACCAATAATTTATATGGCAAATGTAAGTGAAGACGATGCCATCATCGGTCATAACCAGTACACTGATAAAGTTAGAGAATATGCATCTAACGAAAACTCATCAGTAATAGTAGTAAGTGCTAAAATGGAATCAGAACTAGCTGAAATGAACGATGATGATAAGAAAGCATTCCTAGAAGAAATAGGTATTTCAAACAGTGGTTTAGATAAATTAATTTACGCAACCTATGATTTACTAGGACTACAAACATTCTTTACATCTGGAAAAGATGAATGCCGTGCTTGGACATTCAGAAAAGGAATGAAAGCACCAGAATGTGCCGGAATTATTCACTCAGATTTCCAAAGAGGATTCATTAAAGCCGAAGTAATGTCATTTGAAGATTTAAAAGAATATGGTAGTGAATTAAAAGTCAAAGAAGCAGGTAAAATGCGCCTAGAAGGAAAAGACTACCTAATGCAAGATGGCGATATCGTTTACTTTAGATTTAATGTATAGCACTCTATTCCAAAAAAACTCCACTGTGAAGTTTTTTGGGAATAGACCAATTGATATATTTTAAATAATAATTTAAAGCGTATTTAAGTAGTAAAACAAAATGGAACTAAAACAAGATTACAATTGTGCGCCCAGATANNAGGAAAAAGTACATTATTTAACTCATTGACAAAAGCAGGTGCATTATCTGCGAATTATCCATTTGCAACGATCGATCCGAATATCGGTATCGTATCCGTTCCGGATGAAAGAATCGTAAAGCTCGGTGAGCTTTATCATACAAAAAAGGTAACACCTGCAACGATCGAATTCGTTGATATTGCAGGACTTGTAAAGGGTGCCAGCAAGGGAGAAGGCCTTGGCAACCAGTTCCTTGCCAATATCCGTGAAGTAGATGCGATCGTACATGTAGTACGATGCTTTGAAGATACGAATATCATTCATGTAGACGGCAGTATCGACCCTGTACGTGATATCGAGACGATCAATCTGGAACTGATCTTTTCCGATATCGAGATACTTGACAGAAGAATTGCCAAGATCTCAAAACAGGCAAGAATGGACAAAACACTTGCCAAGGAGCTTGAACTGGTAGAAAGCATCAAGGCACATCTGGAAGCGGGTAAGATGGCAAGATCCTTTGAGGTACCGGACGATGACGATGCACAGCTCTGGTTCAAGGGCTACAATCTCCTGACTGCAAAGCCTACCATTTATGCAGCAAACGTGGCAGAAGATGACCTGGCAGACGACGGCGCTTCCAATCCGCACGTAGCAAAGGTACGCGAGATGGCAAAAGAAGAAGGCGCGGAGGTATTTGTGATCTGTGCACAGATCGAGCAGGAATTATCAGAGCTTTCCGATGAAGAAAAGCAGGAATATCTGGATGATCTCGGCGTTTCCTCCAGCGGTCTGGATAAGCTTGTTGCAGCAAGCTACAGCTTACTCGGTCTGATCAGCTTCCTGACAGCAGGCGAGGATGAATGTCGTGCATGGACGATCAAAAAAGGTACAAAAGCACCACAGGCAGCAGGCAAGATCCATACCGATTTTGAACGTGGCTTTATTAAGGCTGAAGTTGTCAATTACAAGGATCTGATGGAATATGGTTCTCTTGCTGCAGCCAGAGAAAAAGGGCTTGTTGGCATGGAAGGAAAAGAATACGTGGTACAGGACGGCGATGTAATCCTGTTCCGCTTCAATGTATAAGGTAAGAGGTGCAGGCTATGATGGATAAATGGGACATTGCGTTTCCGCATCTGGGTATTTATCTGGAACACTTCCCGAAAAGCTTTACGGTCTTTGGCTTTACAATCGCGCTTTACGGTGTGATCATTGCACTTGGTGTGCTGCTTGGGTTTACACTGGCAAACCATGTGGCGAATAAGCAGGGACTTCCGAAAGATATTTTGTGGGACTTTGCGGTTCCGGCAATTATTTTCTCGGTTTTGGGTGCCAGGATCTATTATGTGGTATTCAGTTGGGATTACTATAAGAATCATCTGAATGAGCTTTTGAATATCAGACAGGGCGGTATCGCGATTTACGGTGCAGTGATCGGCGGTTTCCTGACGCTTTTCGTTTTCTGTAAGATCCGGAAGCAGAATTTCTTCCAAATCTCGGATATTGCGGTGCTGGGTCTTCTGGTCGGACAGATCATGGGACGCTGGGGAAATTTCACCAACAGAGAGGTGTTCGGACATTATACAGATTCCCTGTTTGCCATGCGGCTTCCGATCGAGGCGGTCAGAAGCGCGGATATCACACCGGATATTGCGGCGCATGTTACGGACGGGATCAACTATATCCAGGTACATCCGACATTTTTATATGAAAGTGTGCTGAATCTGCTTCTTTTGATCGTACTGCTTCTTTATATGAAGCATAAGAAGTTTAACGGGGAGATCGCCCTCAGTTATCTGGGTGGTTATGGTATTATCCGGTTCTTTGTGGAGGGCATCCGTACCGATCAGCTCAAGATCGGCTCCACTGGGATCGCAGTATCCCAGCTTCTGGGCATGGTGCTGTTTATTGCAGCGATCCTGACGGATGTGATCGTAAGGATCTGCCGCAGGAAAAAAGGACTGCAGGAATTGCCGCAAAAGGCAGCAGTAGCGCAAAACAAAGTCGAAAACGACGAAAAACAAGATGAAAAATAAAAAACTGGAATAAAATGGAAATCCATGACATTCGGTAAAATTTACTGAATGTTATGGATTTTTTTTGTACAAATTTTTAACAAAAGGAAAAGAAAATCTTAAGATACACACTTGTCAAATGAGAAAAAGTAGTCTAAAATTAGAGCATAAGTGGTAGAAAGTGGAGTGAAGTGGTATGAAGTGGAGGGAATGACCCAAAACTGAGACCAAAAAGGTAACGATTATGTTCATGGGAGAGTACAGTCATACAATCGATACAAAAGGCCGTCTGATTGTTCCTTCTAAGTTCAGGGAATCACTTGGCGACAGCTTCGTGGTGACCAAGGGGCTGGATGGATGTCTTTTTGTGTACGATATGACAGAATGGAAATCCTTTGAAGAAAAACTGAAAGAACTCCCGATGAGCCACAGAGATACTCGTAAATTCGCCCGTTTCTTCCTTGCCGGTGCGACGCAGGTAGAAGTAGACAAGCAGGGCAGGATCCTGATCCCGAATGTACTGCGCGAGTTCGCAGGTCTGGAAAAGGATGTTGTGTTCCTGGGTGTCGGCAGCAGAATTGAAATCTGGAGCAGGCAGGCATGGGATGGTGAAGGCAACTTCGACGATATGGATGATATCGCAGAGCGGATGGCGGATCTTGGTCTGAGTATTTAGGATTGGTAAGAGGCAGAATGGAATTTTCACATAAATCGGTATTATTAGAGGAGACAATTGAAGGACTTGCCATAAAACCGGAAGGTATTTATGTGGATGGGACACTCGGCGGAGCCGGTCACTCCAGTGTGATCGCCAGCCGGCTGAGCGGACAGGGACATCTGATCGGGATCGATCAGGATGCTGCAGCCATCGCGGCTGCGACAGAGCGGCTTCAGCCTTTTGCGGAGCATGTGACGATCGTCAGAAGCAACTACGAAAATATGTGTCAGATCATAAAGGATAACGGATACACGGGTGTGGATGGAATTTTACTTGACCTTGGCGTATCTTCCTATCAGCTCGATACCGTAGAACGGGGATTCTCTTATAAATATGATACAAAGCTGGACATGCGTATGGATGAAAGACAGACGCTGACGGCGCGGGATATTGTAAACGGTTATCCGGAAACGGAGCTGTTTCACATCATCCGGGATTACGGAGAAGATAAATTTGCCAAGAATATCGCCAAACATATTGTTCTGGCAAGAGAAGAGAAACCGATAGAAACAACTTATGAACTGAATGAGATCATAAAGGCTGCAATACCGGCAAAAATGCGTGAGACGGGAGGACATCCTTCCAAACGTACTTATCAGGCGATCCGTATTGCCTTAAACAGAGAGCTGGATGTACTCAGAGACAGCCTGGACGACATGATCCGGATCTTAAATCCGGGAGGCAGGATCTGTATCATTACGTTCCATTCTTTGGAGGACCGCATCGTAAAGCTGGCATTCCGCAAAAATGAAAATCCCTGCATCTGCCCGCCGTCCTTTCCGGTATGTACCTGTGGCAGAAAACCGCTTGGCAGGGTGGTCACAAGAAAACCGGTCTTACCGGGTGAAAAAGAACTTGCAGAAAACAGCAGATCAAAAAGTGCAAAGCTTAGAATTTTTGAAAGAAGCGAGGGGTAGTAAACATGGCTACAAATTATAATAGAAGAAGATATGCATCATACGAAAGAAGATCACACGGCGATTACTATGTAGACGGTAATGTGGTCAGAAAATATGATGTTGTTAGAGAAATTGAAAAGAAACCGGCAAAGAGACTGAGTGAGCAGACGCGTAAAAACAGGGAACGTGCAACGCATATGAGCCTTGGCTATGTTGCATTTTTGTGCGTCTCCATGTGTGTGGCAGCTATTATCCTGTATAATTATCTGGCACTGCAGACAGCAAATACTTCCGCTGTCACAGCTATTTCTGCGCTGGAAAGTGAACTGAATACAATGAAACTGGATAATGATGAAGAATACAGCCGCATCATGAGCAGTGTTGATATGGAAGAGATCAAGACAAGAGCGATCGAAGATCTTGGCATGCAGTACGCAGAAAAAGGCCAGGTTGTAGAGGTTCCGGGTGTTGCTGATGATTATGTACGTCAGTACAAGACAATGCCATAGACAGTGGAGAGGTGCAGAAGTTGGAACAGAGATCTTATCAGAATAGAAATGTGCGCAGAAACAGAAGAAGAAAAGCAAATGCCAATCGGTTTCAAATAAGGATGCAGAAAAAGCTGGTAGTATTATTCCTGATAATATTACTGGCTTTCATAGGTTTAAGCGTAAAACTGATTTATATTAATAAGGTGGACGGGGAAAGATATAAAAAACAGATCCTTTCCCAGCAGGAATATGATTCCAAAACACTTCCTTACAAACGCGGAGAGATCGTGGATGCAAACGGGACAAAGCTGGCTTACAGTGAAAAGGTTTATAATCTGATCATTGATGCCAAAGCGATCAACAACAGTAAAAAGGAAAATGCATTGAGCGAGACTTTGCAGGCACTGGATCAGTATTTTGATCTGGATATCAACGAGATCAGTAATTATATTTCCCAGAACGCAAACAGCCAGTATTATGTTGCGGCAAAGCAGCTGGAGTATGAGACGGTAGCGCCGTTCCAGGAAGCCAGGCAGGAAAACAGCTCTATTGTCGGTGTCTGGTTTGAAGAGGAGTACAAACGAAAATATCCATACAATACACTGGCATCCTCTGTGATCGGGTTTACGGGATCCGATAACAACGGAACGTACGGACTGGAAGAATATTATAATACAACACTGAACGGTACAAACGGCAGAGAATATGGTTATCTGACAGAAGATTCCACTCTGGAGCGTACAACGATCGCCGCGCAGGATGGTTGTACACTGGTAACCTCATTAGATACGAATATCCAGAATATCGTTGAAAAATATATGAAGCAGTTCAACGAGGAACATAAAGGTGAGTACAGACCGGATGATGACGGATGCTCCAACATGGGTGTGATCGTTATGAATCCACAGACCGGAGAGATTCTTGCCATGTCCGATTATCCGAATTTTGACCTGAACAACCCGAAAGATCTGACACCATTTTATTCAGAAGAAGAGATCGCACAGATGGACGATGAAGCCATGTATGATGCGTTGAACAGACTCTGGAGAAATTACTGTATTTCCGATACGTACGAGCCGGGATCTGTTGCAAAAGCAATGACTGTCGCAGCGGGACTTGATTCCGGAAAGCTGACCGGAAACGAAACGTATGTATGTAATGGTGTGCTGGAAGTCAGTGGTCATCCGATCAAATGCCATAAGCATATCGGCCATGGTGTTGTCACTGTTTCACAGGCGCTGGAGCAGTCATGTAACGTAGCCTTAATGCATATGGGAGAGCAGATGGGCAAAGAAACACTGATGAAATATCTGTATAATTTTAATATCGGACTGAAAACCAATATTGATCTGTCCGGTGAGGCAAGAACCAACACACTTGTTTACAATGTGGATGATATGGTGGCTTCCGACCTTGCGATCTCGACCTTCGGACAGGGCTACAATGTGACAATGATCCAGATGGCAGCAGCTTTTTCTTCTATTATCAACGGCGGTAAATATTATCAGCCACATGTTGTGACGGAGATCAAGAGTGCGGATGATACAACAGTGGAAAAAGTGGAACCGCGTATGCTCAAGCAGGTGATCTCTTCCACAACATCCGATAAGATGAAGACTTATCTGGCAAATGTATGTACAGAGGGTACAGGTTCAGCAGCCGTACCGGCGGGGTATCTGATCGGAGGTAAAACGGGTACTGCCGAAAAACAGCCGCGTGGTAACGGAAACTATGTTGTTTCTTTCATGGGATTTGCGCCGGTGGATGATCCGCAGGTTGTGGTATATGTTGTCATTGATGAGCCAAATGTAGAATCACAGCCACATTCAACCTTTGCACAGGAAGTTGCAAAAAATATTTTTACAGAGATCTTACCGTATCTGAATGTATTCCGTACGGAAGAGCTTTCCGGGGAAGATATAGAACAGCTTCAGAAGCTGCATATCTTACCGGGTGCTGACACAGAAGACACTTCTTCCGATGAAAATAGCGGTGATGGCGAAAATACAGACGGACAGAATAGTGGAGAGGGTACAGAAGGCGGAGATCCGGAGGTAACGTACCAGATAGATCCGCAGACAGGAAATGTTATTGATCCGAATTCCGGACAACAGCTTGATCCAAATACTTTTGAGCCGGTTGATCCAAAGAGTTCAGATCTGGATGGGCTTACCGGTGTGGAAAATAAGCCACAGGACGAAACAGAGGACGGTACAACAGAAATAGGCACTGACGCCGGATTTTAAGCCGCTATGCATATCTGGCAGAAGCAGCTAATAAGCTATGATAAGAGACAGCTTTGGAGCCTGTATGCGCGGATATAAAACTTTTCACAGAAAAAAGGTACTCATTTTGTTCCTGGGGGTATGCTTCTGTATGCTGCTTCTGGCGGGCAGGCTGACTTATCTGATGGTGTTTCAGTCGGCTTACTATACACAGAAGGCACTTACGCTGCATGAAAGGGAACGCAGTATCAAAGCGGCAAGAGGTGAGATCTGGGACAGGAACGGAACGGTGCTTGCAGCGAATAAAACAGTCTGTACAGTATCTGTGATCCATTCACAGATCAAGGATCCGGAGGCGGTGATCGGGCTGCTCTGCAGGGAACTTTCCATGGATGAGGAAACAGTCCGGAAAAGGGTGGAGAAGGTTTCCTCCATTGAAAGGATCAAAAGTAATGTGGACAAAGAAACCGGAGACAGGATCCGGAAAGCGGATCTTGACGGTGTAAAGGTGGATGAAGATTATAAACGGTATTATCCGTATGATACACTGGCAAGTAAGGTGCTGGGCTTTACCGGCGCTGACAATCAGGGGATCATCGGACTGGAAGTAAAGTACGATGATGCGCTGTCCGGGCAGGATGGCACCATTTACACGATCACGGATGCCAGAGGCGTTGAAATAGATGCACAGGGAGAAAGCAGAAAGGAGCCGGTCAAAGGGCATACCTTACAGCTGACACTGGATCGGAATATCCAGGCATATGCGACCATGCTGGCAACGCAGGCAATGCTTGCCAAGGAAGCGGAGGGCGTTTCCATTCTCTGTATGAATCCGCAGAACGGAGAAATCTACGCCTGTGTCAATGTACCGGAATTTGATCTGAATGCGCCCTATGATCTGACAGATGAATTTATCAGCCTGCGGGGCGAAAAGCTGACAGACAATCTGCAGGATGAGAGAAACCGGATGTGGCGTAATAATTGTATCAATGACACATATGAACCGGGATCGACCTTCAAAGTCATTACTGCAGCGGCGGGACTGGAGGAAGGTGTGGTCACACCGGCAGATACGTTTCACTGCCCCGGTTTTTGTATTGTAGAGGATCGCAGGATCCGTTGCCATAAGGTAACAGGACATGGAAGTGAAAATTTTGTGCAGGCGACCATGAATTCCTGCAACCCGGTTTTTGTTGCTGTCGGGCTGCGGCTTGGACCGGAGAAATATTATGATTATTTTGAAAAATTCGGTCTCCTGCAAAAGACAGGTGTTGACCTGCCCGGTGAGGCAGGAACGATCATGCACAAAAAAGAAGATATCGGTCTGGTAGAGCTGGCAACCATGTCCTTCGGACAGTCTTTTCAGGTTACGCCGATGCAGCTTCTGACAACCTTCTCATCTATTATCAATGGCGGAAACAGAATTACACCACATTTCGGGAAAACGGTCATTGATGAGAACGGAAAGAAAGAACAGCTGCAATATCCTGTGAAAAAGGGAATCGTTTCAGCAGAAACCTCGCAGACGATGCGGGAGATACTGGAAAAGGTTGTATCGGAAGGCGGTGGCAGGAACGGACAGGTGGAGGGCTATGAGATCGGTGGAAAGACCGCAACAAGCCAGACGCTGCCACGTGGAACCGGACGTTATATTTCTTCTTTTGTCGGTTTTGCACCGGCATCTGATCCGCAGATCATAACGCTGGTTGTCATACAGGCCCCAAAGGGTGTATACTATGGCGGAACCATTGCAGCACCAGTCTGCAGAAAGCTTTATGAAAATATACTGCCTTACCTGAATATAGAGAAGGGCAGGGAAAATACAGAAAGGGAATCATCATGAACTATACTATTGTAATACCGGCTATCATCGCATTTTGCATCAGTGCTTTACTGGGACCAGTTGTGATCCCGTTTTTAAGGAAACTGAAGGTGGGGCAGACTGTCCGTGACGAAGGACCGAAAACACATCTGCAGAAAAACGGAACACCGACAATGGGCGGTATTATCATCCTGCTCTCGATCACTGTCACTTCCATGTTTTATGTAAAGAGTAATCCACAGATCATTCCGATCCTGTTTCTGACACTCGGTTTCGGACTGATCGGGTTAGCGGACGATTATATTAAAGTCGTGCTGAAGCGTTCCATGGGACTTCGTGCATGGCAGAAGATGGCACTGCAGATCGTTGTGACTGCAATTTTTGCATACTACATCACAACAAAATCTTCCATCAGTCTTGCCATGCGGATTCCGTTTGCACCGGGTAAATATCTCGACTTTGGAACCGTAGGCAATGTGATCCTTTTGTTTATCGTTGTGATCGGAACCGTCAACGGTACGAATTTTACAGACGGACTGGACGGACTGGCAACAAGTGTGACAAGTCTGGTTGCTACTTTCTTTACCGTGGTAGCTTTAGGACTTGGCAGCGGGATCGAACCGATCACCTGTGCAACGCTTGGTGCGCTTTTGGGCTTTTTGTTGTTTAACGGTTACCCGGCAAGTGTGTTTATGGGAGATACAGGCTCCCTGGCACTCGGCGGTTTTGTGGCAGCCTGCGCCTATATGATGCAGATGCCGTTGTTTATCCTGATCGTAGGATTTGTTTATCTGGCAGAAGTGGTATCTGTTATGCTGCAGGTATCTTACTTTAAACTGACACACGGAAAACGGATTTTTAAAATGGCTCCGATCCACCATCATTTTGAAATGTGTGGCTGGAGAGAAACAAAGGTGGTAGCGGTATTTTCCATTATCACTGCAATCCTGTGTCTGGTTGGTTTACTGGCGATGTAACGGCTATAGAAAGGAATGAGATAATATGGAAAAAGAAAAAGTACTTGTGGTAGGTACCGGGAAAAGCGGCATTGCCGCTACACAGCTTCTGGTAAGGACAGGAAAACAGCCGGTACTGTTTGACAGCAATGCAGAACTGAAAAAGGATGAGATACTTGGAAGACTTTCTCTTTCCGAAGCAGAAAAGAAGCAGGTTGAGATCGTACTCGGCGACCTGACGGAAGAAGAAAAACAGTCGCTTTCCGGTGTCGTATTAAGCCCGGGGGTTCCGACAGATACAGAATTCGTAAATGATCTGCGAGACAGAGGACTTCCGATTTCGGGAGAGATCGAGCTTGCCTTTGAGCAGGAAAAGGGAACAGTGCTTGCCATTACAGGAACAAACGGTAAGACAACGACAACGACACTGCTCGGCGAGATCATGAAAGCGACCGGCAAAAAAACATTTGTGGTCGGCAATATCGGAAATCCTTATACGCTGGAAGCGGAAAAGACAGATACAGATTCTGTTACCGTTGCAGAAATTTCATCCTTCCAGCTGGAAACGATACATACATTCCGGCCGCGTGTCAGCGCGATCCTGAATATCACACCGGATCATCTGAACAGACATCATACGATGGAAAATTATGTGAAGGCAAAGCAGGACATTACAAAGAACCAGACCAGGGAAGATTATTGCGTGTTAAATGCGGAAGATCCGTATACGGAAGCTTTTCTGGACAAATGTCCGGCGAC
>DJNY01000221.1:0-3827 GCA_002441865.1 Lachnospiraceae bacterium UBA6452
CTTATTTTACAGCCCCTTTTTCTGCACTATCAGCTATAATTGTTTTTCTCTCCGATCGGTGTACTCCTGAAATGCTCCTGCTGGTACTTCTTGGGCGTCATGCCTGTCTTCTTTCGGAAAACCTCTGTAAAATAACTTTGGTTGGGAAAACAGAGGATCGTGGCAATTTCTGCCGGGGAATACTCGGAATAAATAAGCATATTGCAGGCGGTTTCCACTTTTTTGTCAGATATATAGGCACTGATCGTCTGTCCGGTTTCAGCTTTAAAAAGACGTGACAGGTAGGACGGATTTAAGCCGACATGATCCGCCAGTGTATCCAGTGTGATACGTGTATGCAGACTTTCGCAGATATAATCAATACACTTTGCCACGGGCTGGGAACAGATCTTCTTTTTCCGCAGATTTTTCATTCTGATCGTATAATCCACACACATTAAAAAATGAAGATCGGAAATATCCTGCTTGTATTTGCAGGTATCCACCTTCTGGATGTAAAAATCGCTGATGCTGTATGCCTTGGAAAGTGCCATACCGCCTTCAATGCAGTAACGGGCCGCAAGTGCGGCCGTAATGGCAAAGTGGTATTTAAAATGCTGTAATTCATTTTCAGAAAGCTTCCCCAGACCTTCTTTTTCTGTCAGCGGTTCAGTGCATAGCTGCTTGATCTTTTCTACATCGCCCTCTTTGATACAGGAATAAAATTCCAGCTCCGGATTGTAGGGAGCGTGGATCAGGTTCTCTTCACGCTGTACGAATTCCCGGTAAAGCTGTTCTTTTTGTAAATTGTCTTTTGATTTCATGATGTCTCCCTGATATAACCGGTGCTGCCGCATGTATTTGATTCCAGTATAGCATATGTCATAGAAACATAAAACAGGTAAATAAAACGATATATATTATGCCATATACTTGCTATAAATACAGAAAGGACATCGGAAAAGCGGTAAGGGTGTCATGAGGAAGCAAAAAATGAAAAGGGAGGACATTATGAGGCAATTAAAACGCGGACTTGCATTTTTACTTGTTTTAGTCATGGTCATGGGCTCCATGGGAACAGGTGTTATGGCAGCACCGGCTGCAAAGGCAGGTAAAAAAGCGACAGTAAAAACAGTAACGATCACAAAACCGGATACGAAAACGCTGGTGATGAAGAAAGGGCAGAGCTTTACGCTGAAAACAAAAGTCACAACGAGCGGGAAAAAAGTATCCAAAGCAGTCAGCTACAAATCTTCTGATGAGAAAGTTGTAACGGTAACGAAAAAGGGTAAGCTGAAAGCACTGAAAAATGGGAAAGCAACCGTTACAGTAACAAGCAAGACTGACAAAAAGAAAAAGGCAACAATTAAGGTTGTCGTAAAAACACCTGTAACAAAGGTAAAACTTGATCAAAAGGAAATCAGTCTGACAGAAGGGGAAACAGCAGTGGTAACTGCAACAGTTTCTCCAAAGAAAGCAACGATCAAGAAGGTTTCTTATAAGAGCAGTAATAAAGCTGTGGCAAAGGTAAACAGCAAGGGAAAGATCACAGCGGTAGCAGAAGGCTCAGCAGTGATCACAGTGACTTCCAAGGATGGCAATGCAAAGAAAGCAACCTGTAAAGTGACCGTGAAGAAAGCGGAGCAGGCACCGAGCGAAGCACCGTCTGTAGCACCGAGCCAGACACCGACACCGGCGCCAAGTGAAAAACCTTCAGAAAAACCAAAGCCGGAACCAAGTGAGGAGCCGACACCATCTGAAGACCCGGATCCATATGATCCTGACCGGAAACTGGATCTGGAATTAGAAAATACAGATTCAGATTCCGATGCATATACAAAGCCATCTATTCCGACAGTATCAGACAATGAATATACATTGATGTGGTCGGATAACTTTGAAGGTACGGAGCTTAACCGCAATGACTGGAATGTGGAAACACACGATGCAGGCTGGGTAAACGCAGAGTCCCAGGCTTATGTGGATGATGAAAAGAATATTTATGTGGAAGACGGAAATCTGATCTTAAGACCGATCCGTCAGAAAAATGCAGATGGTACCGAAACGATCACATCCGGCCGCGTCAATACACAGGGCAAGCATGATTTTACGTATGGTTTATTTGAAGTAAGGGCAAAGGTTCCGACAGGCAAAGGCTTCCTGCCGGCGTTCTGGATGATGCCAACAGACGAAAACTTATATGGACAGTGGCCAAGATGCGGTGAAATCGATGCCATGGAGGTCATGGGACAGGAAAATAATAAATTATACGGAACAATCCACTATGGTAATCCGCATAGTGAAAAACAGGGTACTTATACACTGGGAAACGGAAACTTTACAGATGAATATCATACATTTGCATGTGACTGGGAACCGGGTAAGATCACATGGTATGTAGATGGTGTGAAATACCACGAGGCAGATGACTGGTATTCTACAACAGAAGGACAGGGAACAGTTACATATCCTGCTCCGTTTGATCAGCCGTTCTATGCGATTTTAAATCTGGCAGTTGGTGGCTCCTGGGTTGGATATCCTGATGAAAATACGAAGATCAATTCTTCCGCATACATCATTGATTATGTAAAGATCTTCCAGAAAGACAGCTATGATGAAGATGTACAGGCACCTGAAAAAGAGCCGGTTGTATTCAAAGAACCTGATGCAGACGGAAATTATATCACAAATGGTGATTTCGCAAAGGACGAAGCACTGGACGGAACGGAAAACTGGCAGTTTCTGACAACACTCGGCGGAGATGCAGCAGCTGCGATCAAAAATGGAGAAATGGTGATCACGACAAAGGATCAGGGAACGGTTGACTATTCCGTACAGCTGGTACAGCCGAAGCTTCCGGCAAAACAGGGATACACTTATGAAGTAACATTTGATGCATATGCATCTGACGACAGAGCGGTTGGCATTGCAGTAAAAGCACCTGACCGCAGTTATAAGGCTTATCTGGAAGATAGTGTAAATGTCACAACAGAAAAACAGACTTATACACTTACCTATAAAATGGATGACACAGATGATGCAAACAGCCGTCTGGAATTCAACATGGGGGCAAAGGACTCCACAGCAACACTGTATATCAGCAATGTGTGTGTGAAAGTGAAAAAAGCACCGACACAGGAAGAACTGGATCAGTATGCTGCAAAGAAGGTACTGACAGACGGTAACTGCATTTATAACGGAAAATTCCAGGAAGGAACAGACCGCCTTGCATACTGGGAAGTTAAAAAAACAGATGGTGCACAGGTTTCTGTTACAAAGCTGGCAGATGGAAGACGTTTAAAGGTGGTTGGCGCAGAAGGCGGACAGCCTGAAGACGTTACGATCAGTCAGAATGCACTTCCGATTGCAGAAGGAACAGATTACATTCTCAGTTTTGAAGCACAGGCGGATAAAGCAACCACAATTCAGTATACGATCGGTGGTATAACAAAATCTGTTGATGTTACAGCAGAAAAGGTAAAATATACACAGAAATTCAGCAAAGAGGAAGTAAGCAATTTTGCAGATAAGGATTTTGCTTTCCTCTTAGGAAACGCCGGAGAGATTTACATTGACAATGTACGCTTTGAAGAAGATGCTCTTATTATGAATGGCAAATTCAATGCGGGAATATCAGGCTTTGAGGTTTATGTAGACGGTTCCGCTTCCGCATCTTATGTAGTAGACAGTCAGTCGGAAGATAATGCGCTTGACCTGGACATTAAAAATACAGGTGATGCAGAGTGGAAGATCCAGGTCAAACAGGGAAGCGTTACACTGGAAGAAGATCAGTGGTACACCTTATCCTTTGATATCCGTTCCAGCATGGCACGTTCCATCCAGTATGC
>DJNY01000221.1:3950-12586 GCA_002441865.1 Lachnospiraceae bacterium UBA6452
TTAAGCTGGATGCATCTGCAAAGGATTATACAACGGTAACAAAGACATTCCGGATGATGCAGGGAACAGATACAGGCAGCATTTTCAATATAGCACTCGGCGGAGGCAGCAATACAATACAGCACAGAGTATGTATTGATAATATCTCTCTTGTAAAAACAGAAGCTCCAAAGGAAGAGGAAGAACCGGAAGGAACAAACCTGTTAAAGAACGGTGATTTTTCGGATGGAGATAATGGCTGGTCAGGTGAGGTTATCAGTCCTGCAGAGGGTAAATGGGATTTCTCTCAGGAAAATGCAACAGTCAAGATCACAAACGCAGGAACCGCAGCGTGGAATGTAAACCTGAAACAGAAAAATGTAACTCTGAAAAAAGGTGCTGTATATGAAGTGAAGGCAACGATCACTTCTGATGTTGACAGAACGGCAGAGTTTGCATGTATGGACAGTGGCAGCGCAAACTGGTATGTACAAAGTGATAATCATATTACTTTAAAGGCTGATGAGCCGACAGAGGTTACTTTTATGGTTGGTGTCGGTGAAGGGAAAACGGATAACGGCGCATATATCGGGTTTAACTTAGGTAAGATTGAAGATACACCGGATGCATCTGTTATTACGATTGATGATGTCAGCATGATTAAGATCAGCGGTGATGATTCCGGAGACACGGAAGAACCGGAAGAACCGGAAAACCCAAGTGTTTCAGGCAATAATATCCTTAGAGATTCCGCATTTGAAAACGGAAACTGGAAGGGTGACTGGGGATTATATGCTACGGATGATGAGGAAGTGAAGATCGAAAACGGCTCCGCAACCGCAGACCTCAAGAGTGTAGGAACAGATCCGTGGTCAGCACAGCTGAAACAGGAGAACATTGCATTTGAAGCAGGCGCAAAATATATTTTAAAGATGACTGTAAATGCAGAAGTATCAAGAATCATTAATGTGCAGTTCAATACAAGCACAGATGGTTATATTGCAGGTACAGATATTGAACTGGCTGAAGGCGATAATGTAATTGAACAAGAGATTACAGTGGAAGCTGATAAAGAGACTGTCGGAAACGGCATTTTCAAGATCAATCTTGGAAAAATAAATGATCAGGATACTCCTGCAGGAAAACTGGTGTTTCGGAATGTGACTTTAATAAAAGTAAATAATGAAGAAAATTAAATAAGGCTACTTCCATTTCACTTATACATTACATAAGAAACCCCTCCGGCGTTTGCCGGAGGGATTTCTGTGCATCAGAGGATATTTTATTCTTCTCCCTGTTTTTTATGCAATGCAGCTTCCACAAATCCTTTAAAAAGCGGATGTGGTCTGTTTGGTCTTGATTTAAATTCCGGATGCGCCTGTGTGGCGATAAAGAACGGATGGGATGGCAGCTCGCACATCTCCACGATACGTCCGTCCGGTGAAAGACCGGAAAGCTTCAGACCTTTTTCTGTCAGGGCTGCACGGTAGTCATTGTTCACTTCATAGCGGTGTCTGTGTCTTTCGTGGATCGTTTCCTTGCCGTATAAGCGGTAAGCCAGAGAATCCGGATTGAGGACACATGGATAAGACCCCAGTCTTAATGTACCGCCGATATCCTCAACACCGTTCTGGTCGGGCATCAGGGCAATGACGGGATGTGTGGTGCCGGGATCCATTTCAATGCTGTGTGCATCGTGGTATCCGACTACGTTTCTTGCAAATTCCACGATCGTCAGCTGCATACCGAGGCAGAGACCGAGGAATGGGATCTTGTTTTCACGGGCAAACTCGATTGAAGTGATCATGCCTTCGATACCGCGGTCGCCAAAACCGCCCGGAACGATCACACCATCCACATCACCGAGTGTTTCCTTTACGTTAGCAGGTGTTACCAGTTCGGAATCCACCCACTTGATATCGACGGTTGTGTTAATGAAAATACCGCCATGCTTTAATGCTTCCACAACACTGAGATAAGCATCATGCAGCTGGATGTATTTGCCGACAAGTGCAATTTTTACTTCATGCTTCGGACTGCGGAGCTGCGCTACCATATGTTCCCAGTCGGAAAGATCCGGCTCCGGGCAGTCGAGTTTTAAGCAGTCACATGCAACCTGTGCGAGATGTTCTTTTTCCATGGCAAGAGGTGCTTCATACAGATATTCCACATCCAGATTCTGCAGTACATGGCTGTTCGGTACATTACAGAATAAAGCAATCTTATCCTTGATCTGCTGGTCGAGCGGATGCTCGCTTCTGCAGACGATGATATCAGGCTGGATGCCCATACCCTGCAGCTCTTTCACACTTGCCTGTGTCGGCTTTGTTTTCATTTCCTGGGAAGCGGAAAGCCATGGGATCAGTGTGACATGGATCAGAATGGCATTTTCATGTCCGACCTCGTGCTGGAACTGACGGATGGACTCTAAGAATGGCTGGCTTTCGATATCGCCGACCGTACCACCGACTTCAATAATGGCAATACGTGTTTCTTCATCTGTGAAGTTACGGTAAAAACGGCTTTTGATCTCATTTGTAATATGCGGAATTACCTGAACGGTACCACCGCCGTAATCGCCGCGGCGTTCCTTCTGCAACACACTCCAGTAAACCTTACCGGTCGTGACGTTGGAGTTTTTATCCAGACTTTCATCGATAAAACGCTCATAGTGACCAAGGTCAAGGTCTGTTTCCACACCATCATCTGTTACGAAAACTTCGCCGTGCTGGATCGGGTTCATGGTGCCCGGATCGATATTGATATAAGGGTCAAATTTCTGCATCGTTACCTTGTAGCCGCGTGCCTTCAGAAGACGGCCGAGAGATGCGGCGGTAATCCCTTTTCCAAGACCGGAAACAACACCACCTGTTACAAATACGTATTTTACTGCCATTTTGCTTTCCTCCTGTAATAAAGTCTGGAACTTTTGTTCCTTGATATAAACATGAAATAAAAAGAGCGAAACTACCCCCAAAGGGAGCACCTTCGCTCAAAATGTTACGATATATAATTAGACTCGCAAATCCGCACTCCGGCGCCGCTTGCTTTTCTCCTGCTCCATCATATCATATATTTACCGATGATACAACTTCTGTGATTCATAATCTGGCTCGCAAGTCACGTTGATGCCAAGTTTTCTGAGGACATTCATATCTACCTGCGAAAGAATCACGCTGGAATGGAATTCTGTACCGGCAAGATTCTGCAGCTGGTCGATCGCTTTCTTTGCTGCTTCATCTGTTGCTGCACAGATGGAAAGAGCAATCAGCACTTCGTCTGTATGCAGACGTGGGTTTTTGCTGTGCAGATGTCCTGTTTTCAGACTCTGGATCGGTTCGATGATCGTAGGGGAGATGAGCTGTACATAATCTGCAATACCGGCAAGAGCTTTCAAAGCATTTAAAAGCATGGCACTTGTTGCGCCCAGAAGCTCGCTTGTTTTTCCGGTAATGATACGGCCGTCCGCAAGCTGGATCGCTGCTGCCGGATCTCCGGTCGTTTCCGCCTTGATCTTTGCTGCGCTGACAACAGGTCTGTCCTCTACGGAGGTATCAGCCTGTTTCATCAGAAGCTCCAGCTTCAGTTTCTGTTCGTTATCTGCCGTTCCCTGACGGATCTGGCAGAGTGTGTTGTAATATCTGCGGATGATCTCCTGCTTGGATGCCTCTCTTGTTATTTCATCATCGATAATGCCGTAGCCTGCCATATTGACCCCCATATCTGTCGGGGATTTGTAAGGGCAGCTTCCCATGATCTTTTCAAACATGGCTTCCAGAACCGGGAAGATCTCTACATCGCGGTTGTAGTTGATCGTTGTCTCGCCATAAGCCTCCAGATGGAACGGATCGATCATATTGACATCATTCAGATCTGCAGTGGCTGCTTCGTATGCAAGGTTGACGGGATGCTTCAGAGGCAGGTTCCAGATCGGGAATGTTTCGTATTTGGCATAGCCCGCTTTAATGCCTCTTTTATATTCGTGATACAGCTGGGAAAGACAGGTTGCCATTTTTCCGCTGCCGGGTCCCGGTGCTGTGATGACAACAAGGGAGCGGCTTGTCTCGATATATTCATTCTTTCCGTAGCCCTCATCACTGACGATGAAAGGAATATCGGACGGATATCCGGCGATCGGATAATGCCGGAACACCTTTAAACCAAGTGATTCGAGCTTTTTCTGATAAGCAGCTGCGCTGGGCTGGCCGTTAAAACGTGTCAGGCAGACACTGCCGACATAAAGGCCGTATCCGCGGAATGCGTCGATCAGTCTTAATACGTCCAGGTCATAGGTGATGCCAAGGTCGCCTCTGACCTTGTTTTTTTCAATATCCTCTGCATTGATGACGATGACGATCTCAGCCTGATCTTTAAGCTGCACGAGCATATTGATCTTGCTGTCCGGTTTAAATCCCGGCAGGACTCTGGAGGCATGATAATCATCAAAAAGTTTACCGCCGAATTCGAGGTAAAGCTTACCGCCAAACGTTGCAATACGTTCTTTGATCTTTTCGGATTGCAGACGAAGATACTTTTCATTATCAAATCCGATTTTTGCCATAAAAATCTGTTTCCCTTCTTATTCTGATATACCGTTTCTATATACATGCGTTGTGCGTTTTATGATACGAACAATACTTTTCTATGATACAAAAAAAGCTTTTCAAAATCAATATGAAAATAGGGTAAAAAAAGAGGGATTTTATAAATCTTTCATAACCGGTCACAAGTATTTCACAGAAATCGTATTGATTTTGGCATTTTTAATCTATATAATGGTAGAAGGCTTACGATAAGCCGGACGAGGAGAACATTATGGATAATCAGAATTACCAGGGACCGCAGAATGAAGGCGGAAATGGAAATAATAACGGAAATGGCGGCAATAACCAGAAAGGACCGCAGAAGAGACAGAGTTTTATGCTTCTTCTGGTGGCAGCACTGATCACGCTGCTCTCCATGAGCTTTTTGATGAATTCCGTATCAAACAGCTCCAGCAAAGAGATCACATACGATGAATTCCTGCAGATGGTAGAGGATGGCAAGGTGGATAGTGTCCTCATTAAAAGCGATAAGCTCGAGATTACGCCAAAGCAGGACAAGACGCAGGAAAAGACGGAAAACGACAGAAATCCGTTTGCGCTTTACGGCGGATACAACAGCCAGCCTGAGATCAAATATTATACGGGTATCGTGGATGATGATTCCCTGCCGGCATTTTTAAATAAGTATGATGTAACGTACAGTAAGGAAATTCCGGATAATTCAAGCTGGATCTTATCGATCCTGCTGACTTATGTATTGCCAATCGTGATCGTATGGGTCCTGCTCAGCTTCCTGTTCCGCAAGATGTCGGGCGGTGGTATGATGGGCGGCGTCGGCAAGTCAAATGCCAAGGTATACGTCCAGAAGGAAACAGGCGTCACATTCAAGGATGTGGCAGGCGAAGACGAGGCAAAGGAATCCCTCCAGGAAGTGGTTGATTTTCTGCATAATCCGGGCAAATATACGAAGATCGGTGCGAAACTCCCAAAGGGTGCGCTTCTGGTAGGCCCTCCCGGAACGGGTAAAACGCTTCTTGCAAAAGCTGTAGCAGGGGAAGCACACGTACCATTTTTCTCACTGGCAGGCTCCGATTTCATTGAGCTGTATGTCGGTGTCGGCGCTTCCCGTGTCAGAGATTTATTTAGGGAAGCAACGAAAAATGCGCCATGTATTATTTTTATCGATGAAATAGATGCGATCGGCCGGAGCCGTGACAGCAAATACGGCGGCGGTAATGAGGAACGTGAACAGACATTGAACCAGCTGCTTTCCGAAATGGATGGTTTTGACAGCTCCAAGGGTATTCTGATCCTGGGTGCGACAAACAGACCGGAAATTCTGGATAAGGCACTGCTCAGACCGGGCCGGTTTGACAGACGTATTATTGTGGATAAACCGGATCTGAAAGGCCGTGTTGACATTTTGAAGGTACATTCCAAAGACGTCAGCATGGATGAATCCGTAAATCTGCAGGAGATCGCACTTGCAACTTCGGGAGCGGTCGGTTCCGATCTCGCCAATATGATCAACGAAGCAGCGATCAATGCAGTCAAGAACGGCCGTAAGGCTGTCTGCCAGAAGGATCTGTTTGATGCAGTCGAGGTGGTGCTGGTCGGAAAAGAAAAGAAAGACCGTATCATGAGCAGGGAAGAGAGACGGATCGTTTCTTACCACGAGGTAGGACACGCCCTGATCGCAGCACTGCAGAAAAACGCAGAGCCTGTACAGAAGATCACGATCGTTCCGCGCACCATGGGTGCGCTTGGCTACGTCATGCAGGTTCCGGAAGAAGAAAAATATCTGAATTCCAAAGCAGAGCTGCATGATATGATCGTCGGGCTTCTTGGCGGCCGTGCGGCAGAAGAAATTGTATTCGACACCGTTACAACAGGTGCTTCCAATGATATTGAACGGGCAACCAATATTGCAAGAGCCATGGTGACCCAGTATGGTATGAGCAAGCGTTTTGGACTGATGGGGCTGGCAACAACGGAAAGCCAGTATCTGGACAGGACTACTGCCATGAACTGCTCCGATGTAACAGCAGCGGCAGTTGATGATGAAGTGATGAAGATCCTGAAAAACTGTTATAAGGAAGCAAAGAAGATGCTGACGGAGAACAGAGCGGTCATGGATAAGATCGCAGCACATCTGATCGAGCAGGAGACGATCACCGGTAAGGAATTTATGAAGATCTACCGGAAAGAAAAGGGACTTCCGGAGCCGGAGGAAAAGAAAGACGACACGGAAAATCCTGTCACAGTGATCAAAGCACCGGATACAGAGCCCGTAACCGAGGCTGGAAATGATGCAGAGAAGGCTGCACAGCCTGCACCTGAGGCAGGAGATGCAGTGAAAGAGCCGGAACAGAAACAGGAGCAGACAGAGGACACAAATTCCGAGTCGTAAAATTGTAAGCAAAAAAGGAGGCAGAAATGCCTTCTTTTTTGTTATGTCATGTATATAGTTTTGGGGGAACGGGTTATAGGATATATCTATAATTGATTATAGGTAATAGTAATTAGACAAGAGAATTATGAATCTGTATAATCAATTCATACTAATCCTATGTGAAATGTAAATAAGGAGGCGGGACAATGGTACAGACAATTGATATTCACAAGGTGCAGGACGTTGGAAAAGAAAAGGCGGCGGTCGTCATGTTCTCGGCAAGCTGGTGTGCAGGCTGTAAGGCGGTAAAACCTGTTTATGAAGAGGCGTCAGACAAGTGCAGCAATGTTCTGGATTTTTATTATACAGAAGTAGACGATGATATCGAAGAAGCGGAAAAATACGGTGTCAGAAATCTGCCGGCGGTTGTTCTGTTTGAAAACGGAGAGAAAGTCAAAGCAGCAGCAGGACAGGTTGACAAGGCAAAGATCACAGATGTGATACAGTCCTATTTATAAAAGAGGAGAGTGGAGGAAACTATGAAAAAAAGAAATGTAATCAAAGCAGCTATTTTATTAACAGGAGCACTTTTACTGACAGGATGCGGAAAGGATGCAGATAATGAGCTTTCCCGTATCCAGAAAGACGGCGTATTAAAGGTTGGCGTGGAAGGTACTTATCCACCTATTACATACCATGATGAAAACGGAGATCTGACCGGATTTGATGTGGATCTGGCAAAGGCTCTGGGCGAGAAGCTGGGCGTGAAAGTAGAATTTACGGAATCTGAATGGGATTCCCTGCTGGCAGCAGTAGACAGTGGAAGAATCGATACGGTGATCAACGCCGTTTCCATTACAGATGAGAGAAAAGAAAAATATGATTTTTCCGAGCCTTACATTTCCGTTTACCGGAACATTATTGTCAAAGGTGACCAGGATGACATCAACAGTGTCGCAGATCTGAACGGAAAAAATGTAGCGGAAAATATTACAACGGAATATGCACAGAAATTAGAGGAATACGGTGCAACACTTGTTCCAATCGATACACTGCAACAGGCATTTGATCTGATCCTGTCAGACAGAGCGGATTTCACAGTGCTGGAGGATATCCAGTTCTATCCTTACTTAGAAGAGCATCCGGATGCAAATCTGAAGGTTGCATTCACGATCGATGATGACGTGGATCAGTTTGCAATTCCGATCAGAAAAGGGGAAACAGAGCTGGTAGATGCAGTGAATCAGGCACTGGATGAATTAAAGAAAGACGGAACACTGAAAGAACTTTCCGAAAAATATTTTAATACGGACGTGATAGAGTATGCCTCTGTCAACGGCGGGGAGGAATAAGAAAATGGCAAGAATCAGGGAAATCGATATCGAAAAGGCATCGCCGGAAGTACAGGAGGCAGTAGCGGAACATATACGGACAGGGCATAAGATCACCAATGTAAAAAGAATCATTCTGAACCATCTGCCTTCCTTTAAGGCACTGGAGCTCGGACAGTATGATCTGGATGATGATCTGCAGAGACTGATCGGCAAATTGGACGGCGATATTTTCGAATACGCCATTTCAGAAGAAAATGAGTGTCTGGTATGTACCACCTATTTCACCAAGCTTTTGAAAAATGAGCATGGAATCGATCCAAAAACATTCAAATTTACAAAACGACAGGAACTGTTGATCGAATATGCAAGAAAGCTGGCAGGACATCC
>DJNY01000096.1 GCA_002441865.1 Lachnospiraceae bacterium UBA6452
GGGTAAAGAGGTGATATTTATGATCGGCAGACAACATGAAATGCAAATTTTAGAAGAAATATATAATAGATCATCGTTTGGCTTTTTAACCATGTACGGCAGACGCAGGGTTGGGAAAACAACCATATTGCTGGAATTTGCGAAAAAACATAAAGTAGTTTTTTATTCAGCGCAGGAGAAAAATGATGCCTTAAATTTGGAGGACTTTTCAAGAACTGTACAGGAATTTTTTGATGGTAATTTTATAGCTGCATTTTCCGGTTGGGAGGCAGCTGTTTCTTACATTTCCGGCAGGTGTGGGGAAGAAGAGAAAACAGTTGTTATTATAGATGAATTTCCGTTTATTGCATCAGCTAATCCTTCTATAAAAAGTATATTGCAGCATACGATTGATCATGTATGGAAAGAAAAAAATATCATGCTGATCTTGTGTGGATCCAGTGTGAGTTTCATGGAAAATGAAGTGATGGGGTATAAGAGCCCGTTGTATGGCAGGATTACTGACAAACTGGAAGTAGAACCTTTTGATTATGTAGATGCGGCGAAATTCTTTCCGGAATATTCTGTGGAAGAAAAGCTGATTGCCTATGGTATATTAGGTGGTATTCCGCGTTATCTGGGGGCTTTTGATCCTGAGCTGGACTTGTGGACAAATCTGGAAAGGCAGGTGCTTAGGAGAGAAGCTTTTTTGAATGATGAACCACAGATGCTGCTTCGCATGGAGCTTCGTGAGCCCAATATATATAATAGTATTTTGGAAGCGATTTCAAATGGTCATAACAGAGTGGCGGAGATTGCGGATCATATCCATGAAGATGCGAGTAAGTGCAGCAAATATATGGTGACACTTCAAAATATCAGATTGATAGAAAAAAAGATACCGTGTGGAGAGAACAGAGAAAGTAAACGGGGAATTTATCAGATCAGTGATGCTTTTTATACATTCTGGTACAGATATGTTTTTTCCAATAGAAGTTTTTATGAATTATTGGGAACAAAGGCTGCTGTCAGTCAGATCAGAGAAGACATCAATGACTATATGGGATTACAGTTTGAATGTATTTGTAAACAGTATCTGATCCGACAGGCAAAAGCGGGGAAATTACCATTTGTTCCGGCTGTGATAGATAAATGGTGGGGGAATAATCCGGTTTTGAAACAGCAGGATGATGTGGATGTACTTGCACTCAGCCCCAAAGGGGATAAGGCAATCTTCTGTGAGTGCAAATTCCGCAATAAGCCGATGCCAATGGAAGAATATGATGATCTGGTCACTGCCTCACAGATATTTTCCAAGGTTCAGGAAAAATATTTATATTTTATATCCAAAGGTGGATATACACAGCCGGTTGTGGAACGGGCGAAAAGAGAAGGCGCAGTGCTTCTTACCTTAGAGGATTTGCTGTCAGACACGGGGCTTTTACGTTGATAAATGAAAAGTGAAGCAGAGATGGTAAGAAAAATTGCACGAACAGAAGAAAAATGGTAAGGTAGCTATATCAGGATACAACGCAAAGGGGAAAGCAAGATGGATTTTGAATTAACTGCATCTATGATGTGTGCCAATTACGGGCATCTGGAAAAAGAAGTAAGGGATCTGGAAAAAGCGGGTATTGATTCTTTTCATATTGATATTATGGATGGCCGGTATGTGCCAAATTATGCCATGTCATTAAATGATATGCGCTACATAGCAAGTGCGACGGACAAGCCGCTGGATGTGCATTTAATGATCGAACATCCTAGTACACATATTAATTTGTTTTTGGATAACTTGAGAAAGGGAGATACAGTCTATATTCATCCGGAAGCTGAGTATCATCCGTCTACGACATTATCCAAGATCATTGCTGCGGGAATGATCCCGGGAATTGCGATCAATCCGGGAACCAGTATTGAAACTGTAATGGAGATGCTGCAGATCGTGGATAAGGTTTTAGTTATGTCTGTGAATCCGGGAAATGCCGGGCAGATGTATCTGCCATATGTGGGAAATAAGATCGAACGGCTTTTAGAGATCCGGGAAAAAATGGGCTTTGAGATTTATTGGGACGGAGCCTGCAGCGCAGATAAGATCAGTTCTTTTGCACCGAAGGGCGTGAAGGGATTTGTGCTTGGTACGACGCTTTTGTTTGGTAAGAAAAGAGCATATGTGGATATTATAAAAGATATCAGACAACTGAAATTTGAGGATGAAGTATGAATATAGCATTGATTCTCTCAGGCGGAACAGGAACGAGGCTGGGAGCAAGTGTTCCAAAGCAGTATTTGGAAGTAAATGGCCAGATGATCATCAGTTATGCGCTGGAAACAGTTTTATTTCATCAAAGTATAGATGCGGTGCAGATCGTGGCTGGCGATAGCTGGAAAGCAGATATTGAAGATCAGATACATTTGTTGCAGGAAAAGCATAAAGATAAGCCGGCAAATCCGGTTTATTTTTCTGTGCCGGGAGAAAACAGGCAGCTTTCCATCTATAATGGACTCTGCGGAATTCAAAAATATGCGGATGAGAAAAGTTTTGTTATGGTGCATGATGCTGCAAGACCGATGCTCACCACAGAAATGGTTTCTGCCTATTTTGAGAAAGTAAAAGGGCATGATGGACTGTTACCGGTATTGCCAATGAAGGATACGGTATATTTGAGCACGAATGGCAGCAGTGTGACTTCGCTTCTTGACAGAAGCCAGATATTTGCCGGGCAGGCACCGGAGATTTTTGTGCTGGGAAAATATATTCAGGCAAATGAACGACTTCTGCCGGATGCGATCAAGAAGATCAATGGCTCTACTGAGCCGGCGGTTCTGGCAGGAATGGATATTGTGATGGTTCCGGGGAATGAAAGAAATTTCAAAATTACGACACAAATGGATCTGGAACGTTTTCAAAGGAGTTGCGAGGAGAGAGGATGAAAGCATATATTTTACATGGTATCGGAGATTTCCGCTATGAAGAGACAGAAAAACCGGTTCCGGATGAAGGAGAAGTGCTGGTACGGGTAAAAAATGTCGGGATATGTGGCTCGGATGTGCCACGTGTTTATAAAACCGGTATGTATTCCTATCCGTTAAGTCCCGGACATGAGTTTGCAGGTGTGGTAGAACAGGCAGCAGACAGTTCCTGGGGGCAGGACTGGATCGGCAAACGTGTTGGTGTATTTCCTTTGATTCCCTGTGGGAGCTGTCCAATGTGTCAGAAAAAGAAATATGAGCTTTGTAGGAAGTATAACTATCTGGGATCCCGTACAAACGGAGGCTTTGCGGAATATGTAAAGGTACCTGAGGCTAACTTGATCGAATTACCGGAAAACGTATCTTTTGAAGTGGCTGCAATGCTGGAACCAATGGCAGTTGCGGTACATGCGATGCGGCAAAGTATGCCACAAAAGACGGATACGGTTGTGGTGCACGGACTTGGTACGATCGGCTATTTCCTCGCAATGTTTTTAAAGAGTGAAGGAATCTCCAACATACTTGTAATTGGAAACAAAGAATTTCAGAGGCAGCAGGCTTTTGCTCTTGGAATCAGAGCAAATGATTATTGTGATGCAGGAACGCAGGATGTCGGAGCGTGGATTCAGGAGAAAACAAATGGATTGGGTGCAGACGTCTATTTTGAATGTGTAGGAAAGAATGAGACGATCAATCAGGCAATCTTATCAACAAGACCGGCGGGAATGGTACAGCTGATCGGAAATCCGGCTTCAGATATGAAGTTTGATAAAAATACTTATTGGAAGATCCTGCGGAATCAGCTTACGGTGCGTGGCAGTTGGAATTCTTCGTTTTTGCGGGAAGAAGGAGATGACTGGCATTATGTGCTTCAAAAAGTGGCAGGCGGACTGGTTTCTCCGGAACGCATCATAACACATCGTTTTGTACTCAAAGATCTGGAACGGGGGCTTCAGATCATGCGGGATAAAACCGAGGAATATGGGAAGATTATGATTGAGATGTGATGAAATGGAAGTGGGAAAAGAATCTTGTTCTTTTCCCACTTCTGCTTTATAATATCCTCAAAACGACAAAGGGGAAAATGGTATGGAATTTGTAACCTCCATAGAAAAAGCATCCGAGTGGGGTGTCACAAAGCGGATGGTAAATTATTGGTGTGCTATGGGAAAAATCCGTGGCGCTGAAAAAGAAGGGATCCGATGGAAAATTCCGATGAATGCGGAAAGACCGGACAGATATGGGGAAGGTCCGGCTCTGGTAGATTATGTTGTCAGGATCACAGGGAAGAAGGTAGGAGTGGGGATTCAAAGCTTTGAGGAGATCAGATCTGCCGGAGCGTTTTATGTGGATAAGACATCTTTCATCAGCCAGTGGTGGGAAAATGAGCATGATGCAACATTGATCACAAGACCCAGACGATTTGGGAAAACGTTGAATCTAAGTATGCTGGAATGCTTCTTTTCTCAAAAATATGCCGGCAGAGAAGAACTCTTCGAGGGACTGAAAATCTGGGAAAACCCGGCATATCACAAGCTGCAGGGAACATATCCGGTTATTTTCCTGTCGCTTGCAGGGATAAAAGAAGAGACGTACGAGAGTGCATTTCGTTCATTGTGCTTTGAGATCAAATATATGGTGGATAATATCAAGGCGGGGCTTGATATGAAGCGCTTTTCGGAAGAAGAAAGATCACAGCTTGCCAAGATCAGTTGGGATATGGATGAAAATGTCGCAGTAAAATCGTTAAAATTATTAACGCAGCTTCTTTACAGATATTATGGGAAAAAACCTATCATTCTGCTGGACGAGTATGATACACCTATGCAGGAGGCATATTTCCATGGATATTGGGAACAAATGGCTGCATTTATGAGAGGATTTCTGAATAATACGTTCAAGACAAATCCGCTTCTGGAAAAAGCACTTATGACCGGCATCACAAGAATCGGAAGAGAATCCATGTTTTCTGATATGAACCATATTGATGTTGCTGCCATTACCACACATAAATATGAAACAGCATTTGGATTTACACAGAAGGAAGTATTTGCAGCACTTGATCATGTGGGACTGGGTAAGTACAAAAAACAGGTGAAGCAGTGGTATGACGGTTTCATGATCGGCAGATGTAAAGATATCTATAATCCGTGGTCTATCACAAAATTCATAGATTCGGATGGCAGATTTGATACGTACTGGGCGAATACCAGCAGCAATACGTTGATCAATTCGTTGATTGCAAAAGGATCCCGTCACGTAAAATGTAATATGGAAGATCTGATGAATGGAAAACAGATCCGGGCACATATAGATGAAATGATCGATTTTTCTCTGCTGGATGTGGATGAAAATGCCATTTGGGGGCTTTTGTTCACTACAGGATATCTACGGGCGGATCACGTAGAAGAGGATTTATATACGCTGTCCTTTACAAATATCGAGATCAAAAAAATGTTTGTCAGAATGTTCAGAAAGTGGTTTTATCGCAGAGGAAGTGACTTTGGAGATTTTCAGAAGGCTTTGCTGGCGGGTAATGTCGAAGATATGAACTATTATATGAACATGGTTGCTAAAACAACCTTCAGTTATTTTGATTGCGGATCCGGTTATGGGATAGTTGATGAAACAGAACGGTTTTATCATGGCTTTGTGCTGGGTTTGCTTGCTGAATTATCAGATCGCTATCATATTACGTCAAATCGGGAAAGTGGGATAGGACGATATGACATTATGATGAAGGCGGTAGATGCACAGCAGAGTTCTTGTATCATAGAATTTAAAGTATTTGATCCGAAGAGGGATAAAGATCTGGAGGACTGTGCGGATAAGGCATTACGACAGATTGCAGAAAAGAACTATGTGACAGAATTGCTTGTTGAGGGAGTAGATGTAGCAAACATCAGAAAATATGGTTTTGCATTTGAAGGAAAAACTGTGCTGATCAAACAGAGTTTGCCGGAATAGGATTGACATTTTATACAGGGGGTGTAAAATATACTCATAAGTTACTAACTTATGAGTATATTTTCGGGGGAGGCGTGTCAGGAGGATTCATGTTTTATTATAGAGAAAGTGAACTGGCAAAACTAAATAAACGGTATCAGAATCAGCAATTTGAATGTATTGTTATTTATGGGCGTCGGCGTGTAGGAAAGACTGCACTCATTAATGAATTTTGCAAGGATAAAAAAACAATTTTTTTTGCAGCATTAAATGCAACAGAACGGGAAAACCTGACAGCACTTTCTAAGGCAATTTATGAGTGCGAAAAGAAGGATGCTTATGATGCACCGGTTTTTTCTTCATTTGACAGTGCATTAGATGCGATTACAGACATGGCGGAGGAACGTCTGGTATTTGTGATCGATGAGTTTCCATATCTGGCAAAGGCAGCAGAGTCTATTTCATCACGTTTGCAGCACATGATCGATCATAAATGGCAGCATACTAAATTATATCTGATCTTATGTGGCTCTTCCATGAGTTTTATGGAGGAGCAGGTACTGGGGTATGAAAGTCCGCTTTATGGGCGCAGAACAGCGCAATTTAAAATAGAACCACTTAGTTATCGGGAGGTAGAAGCATTTTACCCGGGGCTTTCAAAGCAGGAGCAGGCTCTGGTGTATGGTATTACGGGCGGGATTCCGCTTTATATCAATAAGCTGGGAGTGCACAATGGAATAAAGGAAGCATTACTTGAAAATCTGTTTGATGCCAGCAGTTATCTTTTTGAGGAGCCGCAGAACTTATTAAAACAGGAATTGAGGGAGCCTGCTGTATACAACACTATTATTACAACGATCGCATCCGGTGCATCTAAATTAAATGAAATAGCAACAAAGGCAGGGCTGGAGAATGCAGTCTGCAGTAAGTATACGAAGGTGCTTTTGAAATTGGGGATCATAAAGAAAGAAACGCCAATGACTGAAAAGCCGGGGAAAAAGACGATCTACAGACTGGCAGATCATTTTTTTGGCTTCTGGTATCGTTATGTCCCTCAAAATATGGGAGTAATCATATCAGAACGGATGGGGAACATTTTTGATCAGGTTGTGGTAGGGTCTTTATCCGATTATATGGGAACAGTATTTGAAGATATGTGCAAATGTTATATGCTACGTTATGCGCAAAATCTGCAGGTGCCAATTACGGATATTGGACAGTGGTGGGGGACGGACCCATCGCTTCGCAAAGAGGTACAGATTGATATTGTAGCCAGCACGACGGATAAGGGAACTTATTATATCGGCTCCTGTAAATATAAAAGAGAACCAATTGGCGTGGATGAGTTAAAGCTTTTAGAGCATTATGCAAGTGTATTTGGAAAGGGAAAAACTTATATTTACTATATATTTTCCAAAGGAGGATTTACGCAGAATTTGGAGGAACAGGAAAAGAAAGGCGCTGTGCATCTGATTTCGCTTGAGATGCTGTATGAGTAAAGATTATGAAGAATATGGAAAGCGTATGATTGATGCATAATCATACTTATATTATAATGCGACTAATCCTGAATCAGATTCAGGATTAGTCGCATCTTTTTATCCTACGATCTCTTTCGCCAGTTCCCTCATATTTTCCACATCTGCTTCTTTCATTGTTGTTTTGATGGTAACAACTTTCTCACAGATCTCTAAATTTTTCATGGTATCCAGAATGGCTTTCATGCTTTTGGCTGCGCATGGTGCCCAGGATCCGTTTTCGATCAAGCCCACCTTACGTTTCTGGAAAGCCTTATGGGAAAGACGGTTCAAAAAGTCTTCCATTGGCGGGAATACACCACCGTCATAAGAGGCTGCACAGAGGACGAGGCTGTCATAGCGGAAAGCGTCTTCTATGGCTTCTGCCATATCATCGCGGGTCAGATCCGTAAAGGCAACTTTTGCTGCGCCTGCTTCCTGCAGGAGTGTAACCATTTTCTCCGCAGCTGCCTTAGTATTGCCATGAATGGAAGCGCAGGCAACCAGAACGCCCTTATCTTCCGGTTCGTAGCTGCTCCAGGTCTGATATTTGTCGATATAGTAAGGCAGATTTTCTTTTAAGATTGGGCCATGCAGCGGGCAGATGGTCTGAATGTCGAGCGTAGCGGCTTTTTTCAGAAGCGTCTGCACGGGAGCTCCGTATTTACCAACGATATTAAAATAATATCTTCTGGCTTCACATGCCCAGTCTTCCTCTGTGGATAAAGCGCCGAATTTACCGAAACCGTCGGCAGAGAAAAGAATTTTTTCTGTCATTTCGTATTCTACCATGACTTCAGGCCAGTGTACCATGGGAGCCATGAAAAACTGTAATGTGTGAGTACCGAGCGCGAGAGTTTCGCCTTCTGCAACGGTGACGCACTTTTCATCCAGTTCCGGGATTTCAAAAAACTGTGGCAGCATAGCTTTTGCTTTTGCACTCATGACAAGCTTTGCCTGTGGGAACTGTTCTGTAAACAGCCTGATCCCTGCGGAATGATCCGGTTCTAAGTGGGAGACGATCAGATAATCGGCATGACGACCGTTTAATGCTGTTTTCAGGTTGGACAGCCATTCCTCTGTTTTTCGCGCATCCACAGTGTCCATGACAGCAATCTTATCATCCAGAATAACGTAAGAATTATAGGATACGCCGTTGGGTACTTTGTACTGGCTTTCAAAAAGATCGATCGTTGTATCATCTGCTCCGATGTAGCGGACTGCATCGGATATTGTGGTAGTCTGCATAAAAGTGACCTCCTTATGTGATGTAAAATTGGTTTATTTACATTATAGCATCAAAAAAGGGGAGCGTCGATGCTGCTGAAAAATAAAACGCGAAAATTGTCGATGAAATGCGGTAAAGAAACGGTAAAGGGAAATGGTACTTTTGTGACATACCCTGTAGAAATATGGTAGAATATTGATGTGATAAAAAATATGCTAAAAAAGTAATCTAATTGCATTGAAAAAGAAAGGGGAAACGAATGTTAGATGTTTTTTACAGAAAAGTAGGAGGAGACTACAGCAATGTGCATTACAGACTGGATGATGATGAAACAATTTTGCTTTTTCTTGAAAAGTTTTTGCGGGAGGACAGTTATCAGAATTTTCTGAAATGTTATGCTGTGCATGATGAGAAAGAAGCGTGTCGTTATATAAACACTTTAAAGAGCGTAAGCCTGAATCTGGGATTCGGAGATCTGTTCCGGATCAGTGAAGAGATTGCAAATGAGTTCAGGGCGGGCTTTCCGGATCTGACGGTTGACCAGTTTGCTGTTCTGGAAAGAAGATATGATACAGTGATCGAAGAGATCAGAGAAGTATTTCAAAAAAGCTATTGACAATGAAAAAAACACCGTATATAATCAGTTTCAACAACAAACATATTATTCCTACATAGATAGTAGGAATGTGAAGCCGGACAGCCGGAAACGGAAATCGGCTGTCAGAAATGAAGGAGGAACTGAAATGAGCCAGATTAAAGAAAGCGCATTGGAACTGATCGGAAAAACACCGATTTTAAAACTGAACAGATATAGCAAAAAAGCAGGGGTAACAGATGCAACGATCCTTGCAAAGCTTGAGTATCTGAATCCCGCCGGTTCTGTCAAGGACAGAATCGCACTTGCCATGATCGAGGATGCGGAAGAAAAAGGTATTTTAAAAGAGGGGGCTACGATCATCGAGCCTACCAGCGGAAATACCGGAATCGGTCTTGCGGCTGTAGCAGCAGCAAAAGGCTATCATGCGATCCTGACATTACCGGATACTATGAGTGTAGAGAGAAGAAACTTATTAAAAGCATATGGTGCGGAACTTGTCCTGACAGAAGGCGCAAAGGGTATGAAGGGTGCCATTGCAAAGGCAGATGAGCTTGTAAAGGAAATTCCGGGCGCGGTGATCCTCGGACAGTTCGTAAATCCTGCAAATCCTGCAGTACATAAGAAAACAACAGGACCAGAAATCTGGGAGCAGACAGATGGTAAGGTTGATATCTTCGTAGCAGGTGTCGGTACAGGTGGAACAATAACAGGTGTTGGTGAATATCTGAAGGAGCAGAATCCTGATGTGAAGATCGTGGCAGTAGAACCGGCAACAAGCCCGGTACTTTCCAAAGGAACACCTGGTGCACATAAGATCCAGGGAATCGGTGCAGGCTTTGTTCCGGAAGTATTAAATACAAAGATCTATGACGAAGTCATCGCGATCGAAAATGAAGATGCCTTTGCAGAAGGCAGGGCATTTGCGGTAAGCGAAGGTATACTGGTTGGTATTTCTTCCGGTGCCGCACTGAAAGCAGCAGCTATTCTGGCAAAGAGACCGGAGAACAAAGGTAAGACAATCGTGGCGCTTCTGCCGGATTCCGGTGACAGATATCTGTCCACTGCATTGTTCAACAATTAATAGTTGACAAAAATTATCAATTTAGTATAATGGAACGAAATAAGGGAGTAGTCGGCACGAAGTGTGGTGAAGTCAACATACTGGATTTGTTCCTGGCATCATCTGAAATGACGAGACTTATCTGTGATAGCATCAGTCTATCCGGATAGGTCTCTTTTTA
>DJNY01000104.1:0-169 GCA_002441865.1 Lachnospiraceae bacterium UBA6452
ATGAAATGTTTTTTGATGATGCGCTTGTGGCATCGAAAGAACTGGAGATCACACTGACCGGTAAAAACTGCGGGCAGGAAGAACGTGCGCCTATGTGTGGGATCCCTTATCATGCAGCGGATTCCTATCTGACCAAGCTGGTCAGCAAGGGCTATAAGGTGGCGATCTG
>DJNY01000104.1:293-3593 GCA_002441865.1 Lachnospiraceae bacterium UBA6452
AATATGATGTCACTGGAAGAAAGCCGGAACAATTATCTGATGTGCATCGCCTATACGGAGGATAAGATCGGTATTGCGGTCGTGGATGCACTGACCGGTGATTTTTATGTCACAGAGGTTTCGGATACAAAGAAGCTGAATGATGAGATCGTAAAATTTTCCCCGTCGGAGATCATCTGCAATGATAACTTTTTAGTCAGTGGTTACAGTATAGACGATCTGCGGGAACGTCTCGGTATCTCGGTCAACAAGATCGATGCCTGGTATTTTGAAGAAGACAGTTGTCAGAAGCTTTTGTGTAAGCATTTTAAGGTCAATACACTGACTGCACTTGGTGTGGATGATTTTATGGCAGGGCAGATCGCTGCGGGCGCGGTGCTGGCTTATTTATACGAGACGCAGAAAAACAGTCTGTCCAACATTACACACCTCAATCCTTATATTGCCAGCAAATATATGCTGCTGGACAGTGCCACAAGACGGAATCTGGAGCTGACGGAAACACTTCGTGAAAAGCAGAAAAAAGGATCGCTGTTATGGGTGCTGGATAAGACCAAAACGGCGATGGGCGCAAGACTGCTCCGTACTTATCTGGAACAGCCGCTGATCGAGCAGGCAGATATCGTGTTCCGTCAGGAAGCAGTTGGAGATCTGCTGGCACATCCGATGTCAAGGGATGAACTGAGGGAATACTTAAATCCGATCTATGATCTGGAAAGATTGCTTGGAAAGATCAGTTATAAAACAGCCAATCCGAGAGATCTGATCGCATTCCGCAATTCCCTGCAGATGCTGCCGCCGATCAAAACGGTTCTGGCAGAATTTGAAACCCCTCTTTTACAGAAGCTGCAGGAGCAGATCGATGATCTGACCGATCTTTATGAACTGATCGATGCAGCGATCGTAGAGGAACCGCCGCTTTCCTCCAAAGAAGGCGGTATTATCAAAGAAGGCTTTTCGGAAGATGCAGATACTTTGCGAAGAGCCAAAACAGACGGTAAGAAATGGCTTGCCGAACTGGAAAACACAGAGCGTGAAAGAACCGGGATCAAAAATCTCCGGATCAAATATAACAAAGTATTCGGTTATTACCTTGAGGTAACCAATTCCTTCAAGGATCAGGTACCGGATGATTATATCCGAAAACAGACACTGACCAATGCAGAGCGTTATACAATGCCAAAGCTGAAGGAAATGGAAGATACCATTTTGAATGCAGAGGACAAACTGTATTCGCTTGAATATGAGCTGTTCTGTCAGGTCAGGGATGCACTGGGTGACAATATGCAGAGAGTCCAGCAGACAGCCAAGGCTATTGCCGGACTGGATGTATTTGCTTCCCTTGCTTATGTGGCAGAGCGGAATCATTATGTGAAGCCGAAGATCACGACAAAGGGCGTGATCGACATCAAAGAAGGCCGTCATCCGGTCGTGGAATGCATGATCAAAAATGATATGTTTATTGCCAACGATACGTATCTGGACAGCGGCAAAAATCTGATCTCTATTATCACAGGACCGAATATGGCGGGAAAATCCACATATATGCGGCAGACGGCGCTGATCGTCCTGATGGCACAGATCGGAAGCTTTGTACCGGCAAAGAGTGCACAGATCGGTATTGTGGATCGTATTTTCACAAGAGTCGGTGCTTCCGATGATCTGGCAAGCGGACAATCTACCTTTATGGTTGAAATGAATGAAGTCGCCAATATCCTGCGGAATGCAACGGCAAACAGCCTGCTGATCCTGGATGAGATCGGCCGGGGTACTTCCACCTTTGACGGTCTGTCGATCGCATGGGCAGTGGTAGAGCATATCAGCAATAAAAAGCTGCTCGGTGCCAAAACCTTATTTGCGACACATTACCATGAGCTGACAGAGCTGGAAGGGAAAATGAACAATGTCAACAATTACTGCATCGCAGTCAAGGAAAAGGGAGACGACATTGTATTCCTGCGGAAGATCGTAAAAGGCGGTGCGGACAAGAGCTACGGTATTCAGGTGGCAAAGCTTGCGGGCGTTCCGGATCTTGTCATTGACCGGGCAAAAGAGATCGCACAGCAGCTTTCCGATAATGATATTACAGAAAAGGTACAGTGCATCCAGACAGATAAAAAGACGGAAAAGCAGAAAGTAAAGCATTATGACCAGGTAGACCTGGCACAGATCTCGCTCTTTGATACCACGAAAGATGAGGATGTGATCAAGGAGCTTTCCCAGATCGATATTTCCAACCTGACACCGCTGGATGCTTTAAATACCCTTTATAAACTGCAAAACATGTTAAAGAACAGATGGAGTAGCACAGATGAATGAGATACATGTACTGGATAATCATACAGTAGATAAAATAGCTGCGGGTGAAGTTGTGGAACGACCGTTTTCCGTTGTAAAGGAGCTTGTGGAAAATGCGATCGATGCAGGTGCAAAGCATGTGACGGTAGAGATCAAGGACGGCGGCATCAGTATGATCCGTGTTACGGATGACGGAAGCGGAATTGATAAGTCGCAGCTTACCAAGGCGTTTTTAAGACACGCGACAAGCAAGATCAAAGAAGCGGAGGATCTTTCGCATATCAGCAGTCTGGGCTTCCGCGGTGAGGCACTTTCCAGTATTGCCGCAGTATGTCAGGTTGAACTGATCACAAAGACAGAGGATGAACTGACCGGGCAGCGTTTTACGATAAACGGCGGAGAAGCGGGGGAACTCGAAGAGATCGGAGCCCCAAAAGGAACGACGGTGATCGCCCGCAACATTTTTTACAATACACCGGTCAGAAAAAAGTTTTTAAAGACAGCGATGACAGAGGGCAATTATATTGCTGATTTCATGCAGCACATTGCACTGTCTGCTCCGCAGATTGCATTTCAGTATATTGCAAACGGACAAACGAAGTTTTTTACCTCCGGGAACGGAGACAGCAGAGAGGTGATCTACCGGATCTACGGAAAAGAAACGGCAAATCAGCTTCTTCCGATCTCTGCACAGATGGATGGGATTTCTGTAGCGGGATTTTTGGGAAAACCGATCCTGTGCAGGGCAAACAGGGCATTTGAAACGATTTTTGTAAACGGAAGATACATCAAAAGCTCGCTGGTATGTTCTGCGGTGGAAGAAGGCTATCGTACTTTCCTGATGCAGCATAAATATCCGTTTGTGGTCTTATATCTGACGATCGATCCGGAAAAGATCGATGTTAATGTGCATCCGACCAAAATGGATATCCGGATCAATGAACCGCAGATCTTCTTCCGGTTCCTGCAGGAATCTGTTGCAGAGGCGATAAACGGCAGATC
>DJNY01000104.1:3782-6094 GCA_002441865.1 Lachnospiraceae bacterium UBA6452
CAGATCGTGCAGAAAGCTCTGCAGAAGGTAGAGGAAGAACTGACGCAGAAGAAACAATCTGAAAATGCTGCAGCAAGGATCATCGGTACAAGAGCGGAATATACGGAAGAAGCACCGAAAAGCCCGATCATTAAAAAGGAACAGGCGATCATTATTGAAAAACCACAGCAGATGGCATTGTTCAGTGAAGATGATCTGAAAAAACAGCAGGCGGAAAATTTCGAGATCATCGGACAGGTATTTGATACGTACTGGATTCTGGCGCTGGCGGATAAGATTTATTATGTGGATCAGCATGCGGCGCATGAAAAGGTAAACTATGAGCGGTTTGTGAAACGACTGCATGATAAGACGGAAATTCCGTCCCAGCAGCTTTCACCGCCGACGATCGTCACACTGACACCAAAGGAACAGACTGCCTGGAGGGCGCATGAGGAGCATTTTACAAGACTGGGCTTTGAACTGGAGGAGTTTGGAGAAGATGCGGTCGCGATCCGTGCGGTTCCGCTGGATCTGTATGGAAACGGAGAAAAGGAACTGTTGCTTTCCGTTTTGGATGAACTGGTACAGGCACCGGTTGCGGGAGATTCCTTTGCCGTGCTCAGTAAGATTGCCAGCATGTCCTGTAAAGCGGCAGTCAAGGGTAACCAGAAGCTTTCCTTGCCGGAGGTTAAGGTACTGATGCAGGAATTGTTAGCCTGCGACAACCCTTATAACTGCCCGCATGGAAGACCGACGATCATTTCCATGAGTAAATATGAACTGGAGCGTAAGTTTAAACGATGAAAAAGAAGGAAATGCTGATACTGACCGGGCCGACTGCAGTGGGGAAAACCAAACTTTCCATTGCTCTGGCAAAGGCGGTCGGCGGAGAGATCATTTCTGCGGATTCCGTGCAGGTATATAAGAAGATGGATATTGGCTCTGCCAAGATCCTGCCCGGGGAAATGGACGGCGTCAGACATCATCTGATCGATGTTCTTTCTCCGGATGAAAAATTTGATGTATTCCGGTTTTCGCAGATGGCGAAGGAAGCAATGCAGGGCATTTATGAGCGGGGACATATTCCGGTTCTGGTTGGCGGAACCGGATTTTATATTCAGGCGGTTTTGTATGATATTGCGTTTTCGGAAGAAGAAACGGACTCTGCGCTCAGAAGACAGCTTGAGGAAGAAGCTGCGCAGAAGGGCAATGACTATATGCATGAAAAACTGGCGGCGGTCGATCCCGCATCTGCTGCGGCGATCCACGCCAATAACAGCAAACGTGTGATCCGCGCCATTGAATATTATATGCAGACGGGAGAAAAGATCTCTGTGCATAATGCAAGGGAACATGAAAAAGAGTCCCCCTATGCCTTTTGCTATTTTGTACTGAATGATGACAGGAAGAAGCTATATGACCGGATCGATGCGCGTGTTGATCAGATGATAGAGGAAGGCTTATACGAGGAAGTCAAGGGGCTGCTTGCGGATGGAATACCACGCTCTGCCACATCTATGCAGGCGCTGGGCTATAAAGAAATGGCAGATCATATCTGCGGAGATTGTTCGCTGGAGGAAGCCATCTATCTGATCAAACGTGATACCAGACATTTTGCAAAGCGGCAGCTCACATGGTTCCGCCGGGAGAGGAATGTTACATGGATCGACCGGACAGCCTTTGCCGGACAGGAAGATGAGATGCTTGCCTTTATGCTTGGAAAAGTGGAAGAAATGCGGAAACTGAATAAATAATAAATACAGAATCGAGGATAAAACATGACGACATTACAGGAAATGTATGCTTCTCTGGGCATAGATGCCCAGGTGCTTGCATTCGGAGAACATATTTTAGGAAATCTGAAGGATCGTTTTGCGGCGATCGATGAGACGGCGGAATATAACCAGTTAAAGGTGATCCGTGCCATGCAGCAGGCACGTGTCAGCGAAGCCTGCCTGCTCGGTACAACCGGCTATGGCTATAACGATATCGGACGGGATACGCTGGAAGAAGTGTATGCCAATCTGTTCCATGCAGAAGATGCGCTTGTCAGACCACAGATCACCTGTGGGACACATGCACTTGCGCTGGCACTGATGAGTAACCTGCGTCCGGGCGATGAACTGTTATCTCCTGTGGGAAAACCATATGACACACTGGAGGAAGTGATCGGTATCCGGGATTCCAAAGGCTCTTTGAAGGAATACGGCATATCCTACAGTCAGGTGGATCTTCTGCCGGATGGCAGCTTTGACTATGATGGTATCCGTGCTGCGATCCATGAAAAAACAAAGCTGGTGACGATCCAGCGTTCCAAAGGCTACGAACCG
>DJNY01000104.1:6198-28577 GCA_002441865.1 Lachnospiraceae bacterium UBA6452
TGTATGGTAGATAACTGCTACGGCGAATTTGTAGAACGGATCGAGCCTGTGGAAGTAGGAGCAGACATGGTCGTTGGCTCCCTGATCAAGAATCCGGGCGGCGGTCTGGCACCGATCGGCGGTTATATCGCCGGCAGGAAAGAATGTGTGGAAAACGCTGCTTACAGACTGACCTCTCCGGGACTGGGAAAAGAAGTAGGTGCATCCCTTGGCGTACTGCCTGCTTTTTATCAGGGTCTGTTTTTAGCACCGACAGTAACGGCAAGTGCACTAAAGGGAGCAATCTTTGCAGCCAATATTTTTGAAACACTCGGTTTTTCCGTTGTACCGGATGCAAAAGAAGACCGCTTTGACATCATTCAGGCAATCACCTTTGGAAAACCGGAGGCTGTGATCTCTTTCTGTAAAGGAATCCAGGCTGCGGCAAGTGTGGACAGCCACCTTTCACCGGAACCGTGGGATATGCCGGGCTATGACGCACCGGTCATTATGGCGGCAGGAGCTTTTGTTTCCGGCTCTTCGATCGAACTTTCCGCAGACGGACCGATCAAGTCGCCGTATGCGGTTTACATGCAGGGCGGACTGACCTTCCCACATGCGAAAATTGGCATGCTGAAAGCATTGCAAAACCTGAAAAATGACGGCATTTTGACGAAAGAACAGTGCGAAAGAATGACTTTTTAGTCGAAAAAAAATAAACGAATTTTATATACATACTTTTTTGGGTGTGATAAGATATATCTAGTGTGATGATACAAAAGAAGTGGAGGATACCATGAGAAGCAAGAACAGCTGGGCTCTTTTATTGATGATGTTGACAGGAATTGTAATAGGTGGGCTTTTGGGACAGCTTCTTCCGTCAAGTTTTCTGAATTACGGGCAGAGCTTCGGACTGACATCGCCGATCGTACTGGATCTTGGCATTTTGGTGCTGACCTTTGGTCTGACGATCCATATCACGGTTGCGAGCATCATCGGAATGGTACTTGCCATTATTTTATATCGTTTCCTGTAAAGCAGAGTGGGAGCTGCTTGTCTGGGGCAAAACAGAATATGTATCAGACAAAAGAAAACGGAACGATACAGTCGCTACCCTATGATAAATTTTTACAGCAGGGAGCGGAAGGACTGACAGAAGAAGAACTGATCGCGATCATATTGCGGACAGGCACCAGAGGTGAGGATGCCCTGACGCTTGCCTGCAGGGTTTTATCCGTCTGTGATAAGAGACAGGGCATTTTAGGACTGCATCATGTGACGCTGGATCAGCTCATGCAGGTGAAAGGGATCGGGATTGTCAAGGCAGTCAAGCTGAAAGCGATCGCCGAGCTGTCCCGCAGAATGGCAGTTGCCCGGGTGGAAAAGGATGCGGTATTCCGCAATCCGCAGGTTGTGGCACAGGCTTATATGGAACGGCTGCGTCATCTGGAAAAAGAGCATTGTATCGCACTGTATCTGGACACAAAAGACAGCAGGATAAAAGATGTCGAGTTGTCTATAGGTAACATTAATTCATCCATTATGTCTGCCAGAGAATTATTTCGGCAGGCACTTTTATGTAATGCCGCATCGGTGATCATCATGCATAATCATCCGAGCGGAGATCCGACACCGAGCAGGGAAGATCTGCTTCTGACGGAACGGATCGGACAGGCGGCATCGATCATGGAAATTCCGTTACTTGACCATATTATTATCGGGGATAATACGTATATCAGTTTAAAGGAGAAAGGAGTTTTATAAATGGCTTCGAGCGCATATGGTATCGATCTTGGTACCTGTAACATTAAAATTTACGGAAAAGGTGATGAGTCGGTTTTCTGCCAGAAAAACATCATCGCGATTGAAAATAAGGACATCCTGTTTGCTTATGGAGATGAGGCGTTTGATATGTACGAAAAAGCGCCGGGAAATATCCACATTTCCTATCCGCTGTGCAACGGCGTGATCGCAGACATTAAAAATATGCAGACACTTGTAAGATGCTTTATATCCGATCTGGGCGGTGGCAGCATCAAGCCTGCGGATTATTATATTGCGGTTCCGACCGATGTGACAGAGGTTGAGAAGAGAGCCTTTTATGATCTTGTTAAAAATGCAAATGTCAAGGCAAAGCGTGTTATGGTCGTGGAAAAAGCGATCGCGGACGGTCTTGGACTGGATATTGATGTGAAAAACTCACAGGGTGTGCTGATCGTCGATGTCGGTTTTGATACAACGGAAATTTCCATTCTTTCTCTGGGTGGTATCGTACTGAGCAAGCTGATCAAGGTCGGCGGACAGAAATTTGATGATGCGATCCGTGCAGCTGTCAGAAAAGAGTACAGCCTGATCATCGGTGGCAAGACAGCGGAAAAGGTAAAAACTTCTCTGGCTTCTCTGGAGGAGCAGGGAAAGAACGCACTTGTTTACGGCCGTGATATCGTAACAGGCCTTCCGGTAGAGCGTGAGATTCCGACAGATCTTGCACTGGACAGCTTAAAAGAGCATTTTAATTCGATCATTGATAATATCAAAGTCATTCTGGAGCGTACGCCACCGGAACTGGCTGCCGATATTTACAGACAGGGTATTTATCTGACCGGCGGAGCATGTCAGGTCAGCCATCTGGCACAGCTGATCGCCAGCGGAACAGGGCTGAAAGTCAATGTGGCAGAGCATCCGGTGGAAAGCGTTGCGCTGGGGCTTGCCCGTGTCATTAAGGATGATAATTACAAATCAGTTGCCTATGCCATCGAAGGAATGGGCAATGGAGGAAAATAATGAGAAGAAAACGGCAGAAGTTTACGATTCCAAGTAAATACTTATTGCTGATCATGACTTGTGTCTGCGTTTTATTTATGGCAGTTACCTTTTTTACGGATTTTCTGGCTTCTCCGCTCAGCAATTTTGCAGGTGGTGTGATCCTGCCTTTTCAGTCGGGGATCAGTAAAGTCGGTTCCTGGATGAGCGTCCGTTCCCGGGAACTGAAATCCATCCGGGACATCATGCAGGAAAATGAAGCGCTGCAGGCACAGGTGGATGCACTGACGATTGAAAACAACTCCCTGCAGCAGGATAAATACGAGCTGAACAATTTGCGGGAATTATACAAGCTGGATGAAGAATATGCGGATTATCAGAAAGTCGGAGCCCGCGTGGTATCAAAGGAAGCAGGAAACTGGTTTCATTCCTTTGTAATCAATAAAGGAAGTCTGGACGGGCTGGAGCCAGATATGAATGTCATGGCGGGAAGCGGTCTGGTCGGTCATATCACAGAAGTAGGAGATCACTGGGCAAAGGTCATGTCCATTATCGATGATAACTCCAATGTCAGTGCCATGGTGCTTTCCACAGAGGACAGCTGTATTGTACAGGGCAATCTGGAAACAATGGATCAGGGTGTGATCACGTTCTCCAAGCTTGTGAACGGAGAAACGGCAGTCAAAGAAGGAGATAAGGTTGTAACGTCTTATATCAGTACCAAGTATCTGCCGGGTATTCTGATCGGCTATGTGACACAGATCCAGTCGGATTCCAACAATCTGACAAGTTCCGGTACGATTACCCCGGCAGTTGACTTTGCGCATCTGGAAGAGGTCCTTGTGATCACTGACCAGAAGGCGTCTTATACAGAAGCAGGTGAAAACTGATGAAACGGAATATTTTTATTATCATAACAGTCCTGCTGTGTTTTATCCTGCAGTCTACCGTTTTCCGGTGGCTTGCATTCGGTGGGATCGCACCGAATCTGCTGGTGATCATCACGGCGACTTTCGGATTTATGTGCGGACAGAAATGCGGTCTCTGGGTCGGGTTCTTTTCCGGTCTGTTATATGATATTTTTTTCGGGAATGTTTTATGCTTTTATGCACTTATCTTTATGTATCTTGGCTTTGCAAACGGATATTTTAAGCAGATCTTTTTTAAAGAGGATATCAAGCTGCCAATCCTTCTGATCACGCTCAGTGATCTTTCTTACGGTCTGGTCAGCTACATATTGCTTTTCCTGCTGCGGGGCAGATTCCATTTCCTGCACTATCTGATGCATGTGATAGTACCGGAGATCATTTATACAGTTTTGGTAACACTGATCCTGTATCCGCTGATCCGTATGATCAACGGAAAACTGGACAGAACAGAAAAAAGGAGCGAGGACGGTTTTGCTTAAATCGATAAAAGAATCTGTGATCAATATGATAACGTCGAGGGTTTTCGTACTGATCATTGTGTTTAGCTGTCTGGCAGGGATTCTGATCTATCGCCTCTTTTCTCTTCAGATCGTACATGGGGAAGAATACCTGGACGGTTTTAAACTGAAGATCAGAAAGGAACGAACGATCGCCAGTACAAGAGGTAATATTTACGACCGTAACGGCGAACTGCTTGCCTATAATGAGCTGGCATATTCCGTTACGATAGAAGATGTATATGAGTCCGGCAGGACGAAAAACGATCAGCTGAACGGAACAATATCACGTCTGATCGATATGATCGAAGAAAATAACGACAAGATCATCAATGATTTTGATATTGTTCTGGATGAAAACAACCAATATGCTTTTACGGTGGAGGGAAAAGCGCTGCTGCGTTTCCTGGCAGATATATACGGAAAATCTAAGACCGAAGATCTGGAATATGCGGAGCGTACTGCCACAGCGGAAGAAGTGATCTCTTATCTGGCAGGCACAAAGAAGTTTGCGATCGGAGAGTATTTAGATCCGGACGACAGAAATTCCGATTTCATCGTGGGCAGCGGTTATACAAAAGAAAAGCTGCTGCAGATGGTGACGATCCGATATGCCATGAGTCTGAACAGCTATCAGAAATATATTGCGACAACAGTCGCTAAAGATGTTTCTGACGAAACGGTTGCCATGATCATGGAAAATGCAGATGTACTGGATGGCGTGTCCGTGACGGAAGATACGATCCGCAAATATGTGGACAGCGTTTATTATTCCCATATTATCGGTTATATCGGTAAGATATCAGATGATGAATACGCGCAGCTTTCCGAAGAGGATGATAAATATTCCCTGACGGATATCGTCGGTAAATCCGGTATTGAGCAGTATATGGAGACGACGCTGCAGGGTACCAAAGGAACCGAAACGGTTTATGTGGATAACATGGGTAAGGTTATTGAAACCAGTGACCGGAAGGAACCGGTTGCGGGCAATAATGTTTATCTGACGATTGATATGAATCTGCAGAAAGCGGTGTATAACCTGCTGGAACAGAAGATCGCGGGTATTCTGGTATCCAAGATCCGTAATAGCAAGGAATTTACACTGGGAGAAAATGAATCGGCAAGTAAGCTGCAGATCCCGATTTATGATGTATATTTTGCATTATTTAACAATGGTGTGATTGATACCGGTAATTTCCAGAAAGATACTGCCAAAGATACAGAAAAGGCGGTATACCAGACGTTTCTGAATAAGCAGGCTTCCGTGGTGGATACGCTGCATACCGAGCTTGCGGCCAATGCTACGACTTATAATAATCTCTCCCTGGAATATCAGGTATATGAGCTTGCGATCGTTTCCATGCTGGAAGATAACGGCGTGATCATGACAGATGAGATCGACAAGGAGGACAGCACCTACCTTGCCTGGAAAAAGGATGAAGTGATCAGTCTGCAGGAATATCTGACGTATCTGATCTCCAAAGGCTGGGTCGATATCACAAAACTTTCACTGGAATCCCAGTATTCCGATTCCGAAGAGATCTATGCACGCCTGATCGACTACATTGACGAAAATCTGGTAAAGGATTCTTATTTTAACAAGCGGCTTTATAAATATATGCTGCTGGATGATCAGATCACGGGCGCACAGGTATGTATGCTGTTATTTGAACAGAATATCATAGATGGCACAGATGAGGAAAAACAGGCAGTATTAAGCGGCAGTAAATCCGCTTACAGCTTTATGCTGGAGAAGATTGAAAATCTGGATATCACGCCTGCGCAGCTGGCACTGGATCCATGTTCCGGTTCCTGCGTGGTAACGGATACCGAAACAGGAGAGGTACTTGCCCTTGTAACATATCCGGGCTATGACAACAACCGGCTGACAAATTCGATCGATTCCGATTATTATAATAAGATCTATTACGATCTGTCACAGCCGATGTGGAACTATGCAACGCAGCAGTTATCTGCACCCGGTTCTACCTTCAAGATGGTATCGGCGGCGACAGCACTGGAAAATAATGTTGTGGGGCTGAATGAGACGATCACCTGTAAGGGAACCTGGGATACATTAAGTCCGCCGGCGCGATGCTGGATCGCACCGAACGGTTCGCACGGACCGCTTGATATTTCAGGGGCGATCGAACATTCCTGTAACTATTTCTTCTATGAAGTGGGTTATCGTTTGAGCCGTAATAACGGCGTTTATGATAGCGATACCGGACTGGAAAAACTGGCTTATTATGCCGATCAGTTCGGACTTTCAGACAAATCCGGCGTGGAGATTTCGGAGAGTGCACCAAAGGTATCCGACTTTGATGCGATCCGTTCTGCGATCGGACAGGGTACAAACAACTATTCAACGGTTGGACTGGCAAGATATGTGACGACAGTTGCAAACAGTGGAAACTGTTACAACCTGAGCCTGCTTTCCAAAGCGACAGATGCGGACGGCAATCTGATTGCCGACTATACACCGGCGCTGCGGAATACGGTCGATCTGAAGCAGAGTACATGGGATGCCATTCATCTGGGCATGCGTAAGGTTGTGGAAGACAAGGATTACTACAAAGATCTGTCTATCCAGGTTGCGGGAAAAACAGGTACGGCGCAGGAAAACAGAAAACGTGCAAACCACGCCCTGTTTGTATGCTATGCACCGTATGAGCAGCCTCAGATCGCAATCGCAACCAGAATTGCATTCGGGTATGCTTCCGATTATGCAGCACAGGTGACAAAAGATATTGTGAAGTACTACTTTAAGCTGGAGGATGAATCCAGTCTGATCACCGGTACTGCAGAAGATACCAATGTGGTACAGAGCGCAGGAGACTAAAACGGACAAAGCTGAAAGAGGTGGTAACATGAAAGACATAGTCAGACTCAAGAGCTATCCCAATGGCATCAGGATCGTCATTGCGGAAGATGCCCTCTTCGGAGATGTTCTGGCAGAAGTCTCCGAAAAATTTAAAGATTCCGAACGCTTTTTCGGAAAAGCAAAACTGGCAGTCACCTTTGAAGGCCGTAAAAATACGCAGGAAGAAGAAGATGCCATTTTGGACACCATACGTCAGGAAAGCAGTGTGAATATCGTCTGTGTGGTGGAAAAAGAAAAAGAGGAAAGCTTTGAACGTCCGCTGGCACGTTATGAGGAAATGGCACAGGGCGATTTTGCACAGTTTTACCGGGGCAGTCTGTCGGGAAAGAAGATCCTGGAGACAAAACAGAGCCTGATCGTGCTCGGAGATGTCTGTAAAGGGAGCTGTGTGATATCCAAAAAGGATATCATCGTTCTGGGAACGCTTTCCGGAAGTGCTTATGCGGGGGTGGATGGAAACGCCCATTTCATTGCGGCACTTCATATGGAACCGGAATCTGTCCGGATCGGTGAGCACAGAGGAAAATACAAAAGCAAAGGACTGTTTGGCAGGTCAAAAAAGGACAAGCCGCAGATTGCATATTTAAAAGAGAACGGGATCCAGTTTGAGGATCTTGACCTTACGGAAGAATTACTGCAGGAGCTGTAAAGCCGGCAGGGGACAAATATTTCATGAGCTGGAGGAAAACTATGAGTGAAGTAATTGTCATTACATCTGGTAAGGGCGGTGTCGGAAAGACTACGACATGTGCAAACATTGGAACAGGACTTGCCTGTCAGGGCAAAAAGGTCGTCCTGATCGACACGGATATCGGACTTAGGAATCTGGATGTCGTCATGGGACTGGAAAACCGGATCGTATATAATCTGGTTGATGTTGTGGAAGGAAACTGCAGGGTAAAGCAGGCGCTGATCAAGGATAAAAGATATCCGGGGCTTTATCTGCTTCCCTGTGCGCAGACAAGAGATAAAACAGCGGTCAATCCGGAGCAGATGAAAAAGCTGACCGCACAGCTGAAGGAACAGTTTGATTACATACTTCTGGACTGCCCGGCGGGAATCGAACAGGGCTTTCAGAATGCGATCGCAGGTGCAGACCGGGCGATCGTTGTAACAACGCCGGAAGTATCGGCCATCCGCGATGCGGACAGGATCATCGGACTTCTGCATGCGTATGAGGTAGGGAAGATCGATCTGATCGTCAACAGGCTCCGCAATGATATGATCAAGCGCGGCGATATGATGAGTGTGGCAGATGTGGTAGATATCTTATCGGTGGATCTGCTCGGTGCTGTATATGATGATGAGGCAGTCGTGGTATCAACCAACCACGGAGAGCCGCTTGTGTGCGGCAATTCCGTAGCCGGAAGAGCCTATATGAATATCTGTAACAGAATTTTGGGACAGGATGTACCACTTCTCGATCTGGAAAAAGAAAAATCGGTATGGTTTCGCTTTACCGGTATTTTTCAGAAACTGTAAAGGAGGGGTGGACAATGCGTATCAAATCATTATTTCATAAAAAGAAGTCGAAAGAAGTAGCAAAAGACAGACTGAAGATATTGCTGATTTCAGACAGAATCAATTGTTCACCGGAAACGATGGAAATGATAAAAAAGGATATTGCAAAGGTATTATCCCGTTATATCCAGATTGATCCGGGGAAGATGGAAATTGAAGTGAGCAAACGAAAAATAAATGTATTCTGGTGATAAAAATGCTGAAAAAATACCGTGTCAGGGATTATGATTTCAAATTAATAATAATGCTGGTCGCCATTACTGTAGTGGGGATTTTGGTAATAGGCAGTGCGGACCGCTCTTATCAGAGCAAACAGATCCTCGGATTTGTGATGGGACTTTTTCTGATGGTAGTCATATCACTGTTTGACTATTCGACGTTCCTGAACTTTTACTGGATCATTTATATCGGAAATCTGGTTTTACTGCTTCTGGTCGAATTTTTCGGAGAAAAGTCAAACAATGCACAGCGCTGGGTTTCCATTGCGGGGATCCGCTTCCAGCCATCTGAAACGGCGAAAATTTTGTTGATTTTATTTTATGCACAGTATATTATGAAACATAAGGAAACGATCAGTTCGCCGAAGACCATTATTTCCATGCTGGTGCTTCTGGCACCGCCGCTTCTGCTGATCTACAGGCAGCCTGATCTTTCGACCACGATCATGATCGCACTGTTGTTTTGTGTGCTTTTATTTATGGGTGGTCTGAGTTATAAGATCATATTTGGTGTGCTGGCGATCGCGGTTCCGCTTGGTGTGATATTCCTGACACTGGTATTACAGCCGGATCAGACGCTGATCAAGGATTATCAGCAGACACGTATTCTGGCATGGCTGAATCCGGCCGAATATTCGACATCGGAAGGCTATCAGCAGGATAATTCCAAGATGGCGATCGGAAGCGGAGAGCTGTTTGGAAAGGGACTGAATAACAATGAGATCAGTTCCGTAAAAAACGGTAATTTCATTTCGGAACCGCAGACAGACTTTATCTTTGCGATCGTCGGGGAAGAACTGGGATTTGCAGGTGGCTGTCTGGTAGTCGGACTTCTGTTTCTGATCACCCTGGAGTGTCTGATGATTGCCCGGAAGGCGAAGGATATTGCGGGGGTGCTGATCGCTGCGGGTATGGCAACGGTGATCGGCTTCCAGAGTTTCATGAATATTGGAGTTGCGACCGGTATTGTACCTAATACGGGTATTCCGCTCCCATTTGTCAGTTATGGTTTAACTTCACTTGTCAGTCTTTACATTGGTATGGGGTTTGTATTGAACGTAAGACTGCAATGCGTGAGGAAATACAGTAATTAGGAGAGAAGGTTACATATGAATATTGCATTAATTGCACATGATGCAAAGAAGAAGCTGATGCAGAATTTCTGCATCGCGTACAGGGGTATACTCAGCAAAAACGATCTTTATGCAACAGGAACGACAGGACGTCTGATCGAAGAGGTTACAAATCTGAATGTCCATAAATATCTGGCCGGTCATCTCGGGGGAGAACAACAGATCGGTGCACAGATCGAACACAATCAGATCGACCTTGTTATCTTTCTGCGCGATCCGCTGACACCAAAGATGCATGAACCGGATGTCAATAATGTAGTCCGTTTGTGTGATATGCATAATATTCCGCTGGCTACGAATCTGGCTACAGCGGAACTGCTGATTAAATCATTAAGTCGAGGAGATCTTGAGTGGCGTGAGATGTACAAATAAGAAAAAGCTGGCAGTACTTGTGGTGCTGTCTGTTCTGCTGACCGGCTGCGGAAATGCGGCAGTTTCAATGGAATACGAGCTGGACAGTCCGGTAAGCGCATACCGGATCGACCATACGGACAGTACAGCTGATGATAAAGCGGAAGGGTTTGCGGCAGATTTATGTCTGCGCGACGGACAGACGCTTTCCGGTAATGAGGTGGATCTTTCCCAGGCACTTTCCGGAGTATTGTGTGATCTGAGCAAAAACAGGATCATCTACGGAAAAGATGAGAATATGCAGCTGGCGCCTGCAAGCCTGACAAAGGTAATGACCGCGCTTGTTGCCCTGAAATATGCGGATCTGGATACGGTACTGACCGCATCCGAAAATGTAAAGATCAATGAGTCCGGAGCGACGCTCTGCGGGCTTTCCGCAGGAGATACGATGACTCTCGATCAGGCATTGCATGCGCTGCTTATGCAGTCTGCAAATGATGCTGCGGTGCTGATCGCGGAAAATATAGGTGGCAGCATAGACGGCTTTTCCGATATGATGAATCAGGAAGCAGCGGCGATCGGTGCAACCAATTCCCATTTTGTCAATCCGCACGGACTGACGGCAGAGGATCATTATGTGACTGCTTATGACATGTATCTGATCTTTAAGGAAGCCATGCAGTATAGTGAATTTACGCAGATCATCAATCTGCAGACTTATGAAACAATTTATCATGATGCACAGGGAAAAGGTAAGGAGTATTCCTGCACTTCCACAAACTGGTATTTAAACGGAGATGCCCAGGCACCTGACGGTGTGACGGTGATCGGTGGAAAAACAGGTACGACCGCAGCAGCCAGAAACTGTCTGATCCTGCTTGCCAAGGACTCTTCCGGGAACCAGTATGTGGCTGTTATCTTAAACTGCAGCGAAAGACAATATCTTTATCAGGAGATGACGGGACTGCTTCAGAAAATTACAGGTTAAGTGCTGTAGGATTCGGATAAAAAGGTTGTCATTTATAGCCAAATACTCTATAATGATTTTATCGGAGAAGGTATGAAATACCGAAATCAAAATGGCAGGAGGGCTTACATATGGTTCAGTTAATCGTCGGTAATAAAGGGAAGGGCAAGACAAAGCATTTATTAGAAAAAGTAAACTTACAGGTAAAGGAAACGAAAGGTAATATCGTATATCTGGATAAGAGCACGAAGCATATGTATGAGCTGAACAATAAAGTCAGACTGATCGATGTTTCCCAGTATATGATCACAAATCATGACGAGTTCGTAGGTTTTATCTGTGGTATCGTTTCACAGGATCATGATCTGGAACAGATGTTTCTGGACAGCTTTTTGAAGATAGCATGTCTGGAAGGCATGGATATTACTCCTGTTATTGAAAAGTTGGAAAAAATAAGCCAGAAATACGGCATTGATTTTGTCCTGAGTGTGAGCATGGATGAGAGTGAATTGCCGGAGGCGTTAAAATCAAAGATCATCGTATCTTTATAAAAAACCAAAGCCTCGGAAGTTCCGAGGCTTTTTTGTGTAATGATAGGAGAATTTTTCTTGGCACAGAATAAAAAAATCAGTAATATCAGGGACTATCGGAGAGGTCCTTTACATCTGAATATCGGAATGATCATATTTGGTGTACTGTTTATCTATATGGTAGTCAGTCTGATTCTGTATATGAACAATAAGCACATTGTCGGTTATGAAGTGACAAGAGGTTCTCTGAGTGTACCGAATGTATATCAGGGCATTGCCATAAGGGACGAAACGACAGTATCCTGTAATGGAACAGGTTATATCAATTTCTTCGCAAAAGAGGGAGAACATGTAGCCTGCGGAGATCTGGTATATTCGCTGGATAGTTCGGGCAAGATTGCGGAAATGATCAATTCACAGGAAGAGGATGCGCTTCTTTCGGATCAGGATCTGGCTGAGATCCGCAATCAGGCAATCGTATTCCAGAAGTCCTTTTCCAAAATGGACTTTGAAAAGGTATATCAGTTTAAAAATCAGCTGGAAGGAACAGCATTGAAGCTGTCCAATTACAATATGCTGAATAATCTGAGCCAGACGGGGGCGACGGATGCGGTTGCATTTTCCTACGCACCGAAGAGCGGTGTTGTGGTTTACGGTATTGACGGGTATGAGACTCTGAAACCGTCCGAAGTAACGAAGGATTGCTTTGATGAATCCAAATATACGGCAGTACAGCTGGAAGCCAACCAGCTTGTTTCACAGGCAGATACAGCTTACAAACTTTTGGATAATGAAAACTGGTCGATCGTGATCCCTGTAGATGCTGCCAGAGCAGCGGAGCTGGAGGCGGAGGAATATGTCAATGTCAAATTCCTGAAAAACCAGTATACATCCTGGGCAAAGGTTACGGTTCTGCAAAATGCGGACGGTACCTATGTGCAGCTCAGCTTCACCAATTCCATGATCACATTTGCATCAGACCGGTATATCGATCTGGAGATTCTGTATAACAGGGAAGAAGGATTGAAAATCCCGAACAGTGCGATCGTGGAAAAGGAATTTTATATGATCCCGCTGGATTATCAGGTAGAGGGAAGCGGTTCCAAAAAGGGTGGTTTCCTGAAAGAGGTCTATGATGAAAACGGAAAGCAGTCCACGCAGTATATCGATGCTACCATATATGCGGCAGATGATGAATATTACTATGTGGATACCACGGATTTTAATATCGGCGATTATATCTGCAAAGAAGGACAGCAGGAAAAATATGCCATCAGCAAGATGGGATCGCTGGTTGGTGTTTACAATATGAATAAAGGATATGCGGACTTTACGGCGATCACGGTTCTGTATTCCAATGAGGAGTATTCCATTGTAAAATCCAATACGCAGTACGGACTTTCCGAGTATGACTTTATCGTACTGGATGCAGCCAGTGTCAATCCGGATGACTTTATTTATGAATAAAGATCTGTAAGCAGGGAAAGGAAGAGAAGAATGTTAACGGAAAATTATGATCTTGTACAGAAAAAAATAGACAATGCCTGTGCAAAGGCGGGCAGAAACCGGGAAGAGGTAACGCTGATCGCAGTCAGCAAGACAAAGCCCGTTCCGATGCTTTCCGAGATCTATGAGCACGGATGCAGGGACTTCGGAGAAAATAAAGTGCAGGAACTCGTAGACAAATACGAACAGCTTCCGAAGGATATCCGCTGGCACATGATCGGGCATCTGCAGAGAAATAAAGTCAAATATATTGTGGACAAGGTGTATATGATCCATAGTGTAGATTCCCTCAGACTGGCAGAAGAGATCAGTAAAGAGGCTGTGAAGAAGAACTGTACGGTGAAGATCCTCATTGAGGTCAATGTGGCAAATGAAGCGACAAAGTTTGGTACCCAGACGGAAGATACGATTGCACTCGTGACAGAAATTGCCAGATTACCGGGCATTGAGATCGACGGATTGATGACGATCGCACCATATGTTGAAAATGCCGAAGAAAATCGACAGTATTTCTCTAAATTAAAACAATTATCTGTTGACATAATGCATAAAAACATTGATAATATAAAGATGAATACTCTTTCTATGGGGATGACAGGCGACTATGAAGTTGCAGTTGAAGAAGGTGCTACTTTTGTCAGAGTAGGAACCGGTATTTTCGGGGAAAGAGATTATACGAAAAATAATTAGGTGTGTAAGGAGAAAAAAATGGCTGTATTAGATACATTGATTAAAAAGATGACCTTAAATGATCAGGAAGATGAATATTATGATGATGACGACTATGATATGGAAGATGAATATGTAGAAGATAAGCCGAAGAAGAAACCTTTTGCCAGAGCAGAAGAGCCACAAGATGATTATCAGGAAGAAAAGCCGAGAGCAAAACAGTCTCCGAAGGTAACCGCAATGAAACAGCCGAAAAGAGGGGTTAGTGGAATGGAAGTATGCGTCATTAAACCAACAACAGTAGAAGATGCAAGAGAGATTACAGAAACACTTTTGACAAATCGTACGGTTGTACTTAACTTAGAAGGTCTTGATGTAGATGTTGCACAGCGTATCATTGATTTCACATCAGGTTCCTGCTTCGCAATTCAGGGTAATCTGCAGAAGATATCTCATTATATCTTCATTATTACACCGGCAAGTGTAGATATTTCAGGTGATTTCCAGGATATCTTAGCCGGCTCATTCGATGTACCGTCACTGAATCCGGAGCTGTAAAAACAGATAGTTTAAGAAAATGAATGAACTTCCTGTCAGATCTGGCAGGAAGTTCTTTTTGTAGCGAGGAAGGAAGAAAGTAATGATCACAGAATTAAAATCTAATTGTATGCCTGTTTCAAAGGACGGCAAATTCAGTTACAATATCTTATTTGAAGACTCTTTTGCAAATCTGCCGGAGGCAATGGCAGATCTGGAGCTGGAAACGCATAAGATCTGTATTGTGACGGATTCCAATGTTGCTCCGCTTTATGCGGAGATTGTGAAGGCAGAGCTGGAAAAAATCTGCAGTGTATGTGAGCTTTTCATATTTCCTGCGGGAGAGGAAAATAAAAACCTGGAGGTCGTGCAAAATCTGTATACATTCCTGATCGAGCAGCATTTTGACAGAAAAGATCTGCTTGTTGCACTGGGCGGCGGTGTTGTGGGAGATCTGACAGGCTTTGCGGCTGCGACCTATCTGCGTGGCATCCGTTTTATCCAGATCCCGACGACATTACTGGCACAGGTGGACAGCAGCATCGGCGGTAAGACCGGCGTTGATTTCTCCCAGTATAAAAATATGGTTGGTGCATTTTATATGCCAAAGCTCGTTTATATGAATCTGCAGACACTTTCCACCTTACCGGAGAGACAGTTCTATGCAGGTATGGGTGAAGTGCTAAAGAGTGCATTGATCAAAGACGGAATGTTTTATGGCTGGATCATCAACAGCCTGTATGAGATCTATGACAAGGATCCGGAAACAATCCGTCTGATGATCTACAACTGTTGTAATATCAAGCGTATGGTTGTGGAGAAAGATCCGACCGAGCAGGGAGACAGAGCACTTCTGAATCTGGGTCATACGATCGGTCATGCGGTTGAGAAAGCAAAGAACTTTGAACTTTTGCACGGAGAGTGTGTGGCACTCGGTATTGTAGCGGCTGCATTCATTTCCTACAAACGGGAAATGCTGACTTTTGATGAATATTATGAGATCCGCGATATGTTTGTTCCGTTCAATCTGCCGATCACGATCGAAGATGTGGATCCGGAAGAAATCCTGAAGCTGACAAAAAGCGATAAGAAGATGGAAGCAGGCAGGATCAAATTTGTACTGCTCAAAAAGATCGGCAAAGCGGTGATCGACCATACAGTGACAGATGAAGAACTGCGTATGGGTATCCATGAAATTTATGTAAGTGATGAGGACAAATATGAATAAAAAGAACAAATACTGGAAATTAAAACAACTGCTGCTGGATCTATTCTTTTTTCTGGTGCTGCTTGCACTGGATCAGGGAACCAAATATCTGGCAGTGACACATCTGAAAGACCGTCCGGCGGTAAAGATCTGGCCGGGTGTATTTGAACTGCAGTATCTGGAAAACAGAGGAGCAGCATTCGGTATTTTGCAGGATGGTAAACTGTTTTTCGTGTTTGCGGCGATCGTAATGCTGACGGTCATTGCATTTATACTGGTCAAAACACCGAAAGGGAAAAAATACAGGATCTGGCATATCCTGCTGACATTTATTGCAGCGGGTGCTATCGGGAATATGATCGACAGGCTCAGACTGGATTATGTGGTTGATTTCTTTTATATCAGCCTGATCGATTTCCCAATCTTTAATGTGGCGGATCTTTACGTTTCATTCTGTACGGCGATTTTAATTATCTTTGTGCTGTTTTTCTGCAAAGAGGATGATCTGAAATTTATCTCCCTGCAGCTGCAGAAACAGAAGAAGGTGCATGAGATCAAATGATACTGGAAATCACGGAAAATCAGGCAGGTCAGCGTATTGACCGCTATCTTGCGGATGTGCAGGATCTATCCCGTTCCTTTCTGCAAAAAATATTGAAAGACGGAGAGGTTGCGGTAAACGGAAAAAGTGTAAAGGCAAATTATAAACTGCGGGAAGGCGACCGGATCGAGTTTGAGGTTCCGGAGGCAGTTGAACCGGACATTGCCGCGGAAGATATTCCGCTGTCGATCCTGTATGAGGATGCGGATGTGCTTGTGGTTGACAAGCCGAAAGGAATGGTCGTGCATCCGGCGGCGGGACATTACAGCCGGACGCTTGTCAATGCTGTGATGTACCACTGCAAGGGGGAGCTGTCCGGGATTAACGGTGTTTTGCGGCCGGGAATTGTGCACAGGATCGACAGGGATACGACCGGATCGATCATTATCTGCAAAAATGACATGGCGCATAATGAGATCGCAAGGCAGTTAAAGGAACATTCCATCAACCGGCGTTACCGGGCGATCGTGACCGGTGTTTTAAAAGACGACGAAGGTACGATCGAAGGTGCGATCGGCAGAGATAAAAAAGACCGCAAAAAAATGGCGATCACTGCAGATGGTAAGCCTGCGGTAACGCATTACAGAGTTTTACAGCGTTTTAAGTATTACACGTATGTGGAGTGTGTACTCGAAACAGGGCGGACACACCAGATACGCGTTCATATGGCATCTATCGGACATCCTCTATTAGGGGATGAGGTATATGGCAGAAAAACAGATAAATATAAATGTGAAGGGCAGTGTCTGCATGCAATGACCCTTGGATTTCACCATCCGAGAACAGGGGAATACATTGAAGTGAATGCACCATTGCCTCCCTATTTTGAACACTTACTGGCGGTACTTGAATCATGACAAAACAGGAATTCAGAGAATTTTATCAAAACAAACTGATTTATTTGGACGGTGCAACAGGATCGAACCTGCAGAAGGCAGGTATGCCTACCGGCGTCTGCCCGGAGCAGTGGATCCTGGAACATCCGGATGCAATTTTAGATCTGCAGAGAGCTTTCGTGGAAGCAGGCACAAATATCCTCTATGCGCCGACATTTACGGCAAACAGGATCAAACTTGCGGAATACGGACTGGAAGAGCATCTTATTGATATGAATACAGAGCTTGTCAGCCTTGCAAAACAGGCTGCAGGCGGTAAGGCGCTGGTTGCGGGCGACATTACGATGACAGGCAGACAGCTTACACCGATGGGCGACATGGATTTTGAAGAATTGATCGATGTCTACAAGGAACAGATCCGGGTTCTGGATCAGGCAGGCGTGGATCTTCTGGTTGTGGAAACGATGATGAGCCTGCAGGAAACAAGGGCTGCACTGATCGCTGCAAAGGAAGTATCTTCCCTTCCGGTGATCGCGAGTCTGACATTTGAATCCGATAATAAAACGTTATTCGGAACCGATCCTATGACAGCCATGCTTGTCTTACAGGCACTTGGTGCGGATGTTGTCGGAACAAACTGCTCTACAGGTCCGGATCAGATGTGTGAAGTTGTCCGGCAGATGAAACAGGTGGCAAAGATTCCTGTGCTGGCAAAGCCAAATGCAGGACTGCCTAAGCTGGACAGTGAAGGCAGAACGGTTTACGAAATGGATGCGGAGACTTTCGGTAAAGAAATGTGTCTGCTCGTAGAAGCAGGTGCAACCTTCCTTGGTGGCTGCTGTGGTACGACCATACAGCATATCCGCAGTATGGTGGAAAAGACAGGCAGAATGGATCTGCCGGAGTCTGTAAGCGGAGAGCAGAATAAAGGGATCCGCTATCTGACAAGTGAACGGAAGACACTTGCATTCAGTCTGGATGACAGATTCCATATAGTTGGAGAAAGAATCAATCCGACCGGAAAAAAGAAGTTTCAGGCATGTATCCGCGATAACGACTTTTCCATGGTGGAGGAGTTTGTTACCCAGCAGGAGGAAAGCGGTGCTTCCATTCTGGATATCAATATGGGTATGAGCGGTATCGATGAAAAAGAAACGCTTCTGAAAGTCATGGAAGATGTTTCCATGCAGACAAGCCTGCCACTCTGTATCGATTCTTCCCATGTTGATGTACAGGAATATGTCCTGCGGCATTATCCGGGCAGAGCACTGATCAATTCCATTTCCATGGAAAGTGCCAAGATGGAGCCACTCTTACAGATCGCAAAGAAGTATGGCGCTATGTTTATTCTGCTCCCGGTATCTGACGAGGGACTTCCAAAGGATCTGGATGAAAAGAAGGAGATCATACAGAAGATACTGCACAGAGCTCTGGAGCTAGGATTTACAAAAGAAGATATTGTGGTAGACGGTCTGGTAGCGACAGTCGGTGCCAATAAAAATGCGGCGCTTGAAACACTGGAAACCATCCGCTATTGTAAGGAGCAGGGTCTGGCAACGATCTGCGGTCTTTCCAATATTTCCTTCGGACTTCCGGAAAGAAGTTATATCAATGCGGCATTTCTGACCATGGCGATCGCAAACGGCCTGACCATGGCAATCGCGAATCCGAACCAGGAGCTTCTGACAAGCTGTATGCTGGCATCGGATCTGCTTTTACACAAACAGGATGCGGATCTTTCCTATATCGAGGTCATGAATGAGCGGAAGCAGAGAGACGCCGGAACAGTGATACAGAATACGCCTGCGGCGGAAAAAAGTGTGCTCCAGAAGGTATACGAATGTGTCCTGAAAGGCAATAAGACAAAGATCGTTGATCAGGTACATGAAGCGCTGAAAGAGCATGAGGCACAGCAGATCTTAAATGAGTCACTGCTGCCTGCGATCAATGAAGTGGGTGATCTTTTTGACAAAGGTATTTATTTCCTGCCACAGCTCATTGCAAGTGCAGAGGCGATGAAAACCGCGATTGAAGATATCCAGCCGCTTCTTCTGGCAGCAAGTGATGGTAAGCCAAAGGCAACTATTGTGATCGCCACAGTGGAAGGTGATATCCATGATATCGGGAAAAACCTTGTGGCACTGATGCTGAAAAACTATGGCTTCCGTGTGATCGATCTGGGGAAGGACGTGCCAAAAGAGGTTATCATAGAGACAGCAAAAAAGGAACATGCGGATATCATAGCACTTTCTGCGCTGATGACGACAACGATGCAGCAGATGAAGCATGTGATCGAATATGCCAAAGAGCAGGGCGTAACAGCAAAGGTCCTGATCGGTGGCGCAGTCATTACACAGGAATATGCGGATGAGATCGGTGCAGACGGTTATTCCAAAGATGCGGCGGAGGCGGTCAAGGTCGCAAAGCAGGTGCTGGGGCTGCGTGATTAAGAAGCCCGCATATTGCGAAATGCATATATAAGGAGTAAAATTGAAAAATATAGATGCAGAATGAAGGAGACAGAACATGAACGGTGCAGATGCAATGGTAAAATGTCTTGAAATGGAAGGTGTCAAAGCAGTATTCGGATATCCGGGTGTTGCGATCTGTCCATTTTATAACAGTATTTTAGATTCGGAAATAGAAAGTGTGCTGGTGCGTACAGAACAGAACGCAGCGCATGCGGCAAGCGGACTTGCCCGTGTATCAGGCAAGGTAGGGGTATGTGCGGTGACTTCAGGCCCAGGTGCCACAAATCTGATCACCGGTATCGCAACCGCATTTGCGGACAGTATTCCGATGGTATGTATCACAGGGCAGGTAAACAGTGAACTGATCGGCAGCGATGTCTTTCAGGAAGCTGATATCACAGGAGCTGTGGAGAGCTTCGTTAAATACAGTTATCTGGTGAAAGATGTGGAGGATATCCCGCGTATTTTCAAGGAAGCGTTCCATATTGCCAGTACCGGCAGAAAAGGTCCGGTTCTGATTGATGTACCGGTCGATGTACAGCTTGCGTCTATTTCCAGGTTTAAATACCCGCAGGAAGTAAAGCTCCGCACCTATAAGCCGACAGTAAAGGGCAATATGGTACAGATCAAAAAGGTGGCAAAAGAGCTTTCCAAGGCAAAAAGACCGCTGATCTGTGCAGGCGGTGGTGTGTTATTAAGTGGTGCCAAGGAAGTATTATATCAGTTTGCACATAAATATCAGGTACCGGTCGTATCCACGATGATGGGAATTGGTGTCATGCCGACAGAGGATGCTATGTATTTTGGCATGGTAGGCAATAACGGACATCCTTACGCCAACAGAGCCATGAATGAATGTGATCTTTTACTGATGGTCGGTGCCAGAGTGGCAGACCGCGCTGTCAATCAGCCAGATCTGATCATCAATAATAAGGTGCTTGTACATATTGATGTGGATCCTGCGGAGATCGGCAAAAATGTCGGCCCGCACATTCCGCTTGTAGGTGACTGTAAATCAATTTTTGAAGATCTGATGGAGCAGGAGATCACCGGAGATTTTACAGACTGGATAGAACAGCTGAATTATTATGATGCGACAATGCAGCGGAAGAGAAATCCGTCTCCCGAGTATGTAGATCCGGCCGCATTTATCCGGACGATCTCAGAAATGCTTCCGGAGGATGCGGTTTACGTGGCAGATGTCGGACAGAATCAGATCTGGTCATGCAATTATCATATTGTAAAGAAAGGACATTTTCTGACTTCCGGCGGTATGGGAACAATGGGCTATTCCATTCCGGCAGCAATGGGAGCAAAATATCAGTGCCCGGAAAAAGAAGTTGTCGCAGTCTGTGGGGACGGTTCGTTCCAGATGTCCATGATGGAGCTCGCAACTATGCGCCAGCACGGAATCCGTTCCAAGGTTATTGTACTGCGTAACAATTACCTGGGTATGGTACGTCAGTATCAGCATTTTACTTATGATGACCATTATTCCGTTGTTGATCTGACCGGATCACCGGATCTTTCCAAGATCGCAGCAGCTTACGATATGCCATATTATCTGGTGGAGAAAAACGATCAGATCGAAGAAAAGCTGAAAGCATTTCTGCAGGATGAAAAGGCAGGTCTTATGGAAGTTGTGATCGATCCGATGGATCTTGTATAGAGGACAGACAGTAGAAGAGAGTGGAGGTTCCTATGAAGAAGATATATTCTGTATTGGTAGAAAACCGTTCCGGTGTGCTTTGCAAAGTGGCCGGGCTGTTTTCCAGAAGAAGTTTTAATATTGATTCCCTCGCAGTAGGAGAAACAGATGACAAGGAAGTATCCTGCATGACGATCGTCTCCAGCGGTAATCAGAGAACACTGGAACAGATTGAAAAGCAGCTCAACAAAAAACTGGATATCATCAAGGTGCGTACCTTTCATGAGGAACAGAGCGTTTCGAGAGAGCTGATGCTCATCAAGGTAAAATATAACCGCACGAACCGGAAAGATATCATGGAAGTATGCAGTATCTTAAAAGCAGAGATCGTGGATATGTCCAAATCCTTTATGATGATCCAGATCTGCGCGGAACCGGAACGCATCCAGCTTCTGATCCAGATGCTGAAATCAGTCAGCATCGTAGAGGTGGCAAGAACCGGAACGCTGGCACTGCCGAAATGTGCGGAAAACGAATAATACAACCCACAGACTATGAACACAGGTTATGAAACACATGAAAGGATATCATACGTTGACAAAGCCTGTCCTATGCTGATACAATGCTCATAGAGATGGTGAAGGAAGGGTATCAAGCAGATGCAAAAGAAAGTATTTCAAATATTAGTTGATAATACATCAGGTGTTTTAAGCCGTATTTCAGGATTGTTCAGCCGCAGAGGATACAATATCGAAAGTATCACTGCCGGTGTAACAGCGGATCCGAGATACACCCGTATCACGATCGTGACAAGCGGAGATGACATCATTCTGGATCAGATCGAGAAACAGGTAGCCAAGCTTGTTGATGTACGGGATATCAAAGAGTTGAAGCCGGAAAGCAGTGTTTACAGAGAACTGGCGATGATCAAGGTCAGAGCCGATGCAAGCCAGAGACAGGGTGTAATCGCCATGGCGGATATTTTCCGTGCAAAGGTCATTGATGTTGCATCCGACAGTCTGATGGTAGAGCTTACCGGTAATCAGGAAAAGATTGATGCATTTTTGAAGCTGTTAGATGGTTTTGAAATCTTAGAGCTTGCAAGAACAGGTATCGCTGCACTTTGCAG
>DJNY01000104.1:28686-29005 GCA_002441865.1 Lachnospiraceae bacterium UBA6452
GAAACAAAAATTTAGGAGGAAACAAAAATGGCACAGGAAGCTAGAATTTTTTATCAGGAAGACTGTAATCTGTCTTTATTAGAAGGCAAGACAATTGCAGTGATTGGTTATGGTAGTCAGGGACATGCACATGCATTAAACGCAAAAGAGTCAGGATGCCATGTAATTATCGGACTTTACGAAGGTTCTAAGTCATGGGCAAAAGCAGAAGCACAGGGCTTTGAAGTATATACAGCTGCAGAAGCTGCAAAGAAAGCAGACATCATTATGATTCTGATCAACGATGAGTTACAGGCTGATATGTACAAGAAAGATATCG
>DJNY01000121.1 GCA_002441865.1 Lachnospiraceae bacterium UBA6452
TTACAGCGAAATAAATAGACTGTTCTTGTCGATGAATTTTTAATAAATGCGACGTGATTTTGACAAAAAAATCACGTCGTTTTTTTTATACTGTTTTCTGGGAGGTGAAAACATTGGAAATTTATCTGGACCTCGTGTTTTTAGAAAATTTTCTGATGGATTTCATTCTGCTGCTCATGGTTGGGAAACTGTTACATAAACCGATCAGTCCGCCGCGATTGCTGGCAGCTGCTTTGGTGGGAGGTATCTCGGCAGCGGTTTTGTGTGTGCTGCATCCACAGATATTTCTGCTGCAGGTGTGCAACCTGATCGCCGGAGTGTGTATGCTGCTTCTGAGCTACCCGTTAAAACGTCTGGAACATCTGACCGCACTTTTGTTTTTGTATGGAAGTGCGTTTGCACTGGAAGGGATGCTTCGCTTTCTGGGACGGTTTATGGGAAGCAGAGGACAGCACAGGCTGTATTTCCTTTTGGGAACGGGACTTTTTGGCTGGCTGTTTTTTCGTTCTTTGTGGAAACAGTTACAAATGCAGAAGCACAAAGAGGAGCTGCTCTTACCGGTTACGATCCTTTGGAACGGAAAGCAGATCGACTGCACAGGACTTCTGGATACGGGGAATGCCCTCAGGGAACCAACGACCGGAAAGCCGGTCATGATCGTGGAACAGACACTATTTGCAGAAAATGAAATATCACTTCCAAATGACAGATGCTTTTTGATCCCGTTTCAGTCAATCGGAAGATCCAATGGAATGCTCCGCGGTGTTTTAGCGGAGGAATGCTGGATCGGGCAGGCAGAACAGAAAAAAAGATACAGAAAGGTCATGCTTGGCATATATCACGGAAAATTAAGTCCAAAAGCAGAATATCAGGTGATTCTGCATCCGGCATTTCTGGAATAAAAGCATGAGACAGGAGGAAAACATGATTTTAAAAGTGGTAGTACCGGGATTACAGTTCAGACTTTTGCAGAGGGAAAGCAGCTTCTGGTTCTCCAGACAGGGGGAAGTGCATTATATTGGTGGGACAGATGTGCTGCCACCGCCACTTTCACAGGAGGAGGAGAACGAAAGGATCAGCCAGCTTGCAACCGATATGGAAAAGGATGCAAAACAGGTGCTGATCGAGCATAATCTCAGACTGGTTGTATATATTGCAAAAAAATTTGACAATACGGGAATCGGTGTCGAAGATCTGATCTCCATCGGAACGATCGGACTCATCAAGGCGATCAATACGTATAACCCGGATAAAAATATCAAGCTCGCGACCTATGCCAGCAGATGTATTGAAAATGAAATTCTGATGTATTTAAGACGGAATAATAAGGTCAGAATGGAGGTTAGTATTGATGAGCCTCTGAATGTGGACTGGGATGGCAATGAGCTGCTCCTTTCGGACATTCTGGGGACGGATGAGGACATTATTTATAAAGATATGGAAAATGAAGCCGAGCAGAAAATGCTGAAAAAAGCACTTTCCAAGCTGTCAGACCGGGAAAAGCTGATCATCAGCCTCAGGTTCGGCCTGAACAACCGTGAAGAAGAGGCTATGACACAAAAAGAGGTGGCGGATCTTCTGGGTATTTCACAGTCCTATATATCAAGACTGGAGAAAAAGATCATGAAGCGTCTGAAAAAGGAGATGGTGTAGATTTGAAGATTCCTGCTACATATGGTACACTTATGGGCAGACAGATATCCGTGCACGAAAGTGGAAATAGAACATGAAGTGCGAATGGATGAGTATGTATGCGGAATGAACACAGATATTGCACATCAAAAAGGAATGATACGAATGAATATGGATCTTGTTTATAAACAACTGGATGAGCTGCTTCAAATGGGCAGAATAGAAGAAACAGAGGATTTTCTGATCGCTGCCATGGGGCAGGCACAGCAGGAAGGCGATTACAACAGCCTGATCGCTCTGTTAAATGAAATGACCGGTTATCAGAAAGAAACCGGTCATCCGGATAAAGCGGTGGCTTACGGGGCGCAGGCGATCGAACTCATGAAGCAGCTTGGCATGACAAAGACGGCTGTTTTCGGCACAACACTTTTGAATGTGGCAAATGCCTGCCGGGATGCTGGAAAGTTACCTGAAGCTTACCAATTATATATGGAAGCATTACCGGTATTTGAAAAGCATTTTGCACCGGACGACGTATATTATGCAAGTCTGTATAAAAATCTGGGACTGTTATTCCAGGAGACCGAAGAATATGATCGTGCAGTGGAATGTCTGGAAAAGGCACTTGCGGTTATCCAGGGAAAGCCGGAATATCAGAAACAGACCATGGTAATATGCCAGCAGATCGATAGGCTGCTTGCAGTGATCCGGAAACAACAGCAGGAGCAGATCGACAGACAGGAAGCATCTGCAGAAAAGAAAGAATTAATAGAAGCCCTCATACATATGGAATGCGAAGCATTCCGCCAGATCCGGGAAAACCGTTACGCAGACTGGGATGTAGAGAGCCTCAAAGAATATATTTATGAATTTAAGATGACCCAGCAGCAGGGCGTCAATCCACTCGCGCTGGAATGGGCAGATAAAAACGAATAAGCTGAATTGGATATGTATTTGTATTTGTAATCTTTTTATTCGTATACATATTCCCTGATACCATCCATCCAGATCGCATAGCCTTCGCCGGTTGGATGCACACCATCTACCGTATAGGTGAAATTGTTATCTTCTGTAACCATCAAAGAATACAGATCAATATAGGGCAGAGCCAGACCATCACAAAGCTGTCTGAGTTCTGCATTAAAAGCTGACACATCACTGTTGTCGATACCGGTAGAGGTATTGACCGGAAGAACGCTTTGGACGTAGATCCTGCAGTCCGGAAGCAATTCCGAAAGCTGTGTCAGTATTTTTTTATAATTCTGCATGCTCGTATCCAGAGGCAGCCTGTGCATGATGTCATTAATGCCGATCATCAGAAAGATTTTTTTCGGATGCTGGTTTTCGACTGTATCCAGACGGTTTAAGACACCTTCCGTCACATCGGAATCAATACCGCGGTTTGCTACCGTAAGGTCAGAGAAATATTCCTGCCATTCAAATCTTGCCGTAATGGAGTCTCCCAGAAATACAACATCTGTATTTCGCTCCGGCATCAGCTCAAACTGCGTCTTTCTTTGTATGTAAGAGGCATTGTCCGTATACTGAAAGGTGTGATCGCTCATAGCATCCTGCAGCATGGAGAAATAGTTACCCCGCTTTAACAAAAACAGGACTGCTAAAAACAGCAGAAGCGTACTTGTAAGTAGAAGGTAACTGACTATGCGATAGCTGTTGCGAACTGATTTATTCTTTGCGTCTTCCTTTATCCTAGGATTCTTCACAGTGACTTATTCCTTTCCCTTACAGTTTAATGCCATTTAAGTCGATATCATCATCGTCTTCCACAGGAATGACAAGACATTTCTGCCCGTCGATCATCTGCTCTGTGACAAGACTGGCGCGTTCCGGTTTCATACGCAGGAATACATCACAAAGCTCGGACTCAGAATCTGATCCATTATCCATGTAGTTGCCTTCTGCTAACTGATCAGGATCGATCTGTGCTTTGGAGAGTGCTTCTTTTAAGGTGGCAACCTCTGTGATCAGAGCTTTTTGCACCTTGCGCTGTTCGTTCTTTGCGACTGCTTTGTTGTCCAGCAGGGCATCAGCAGTAGGCAGGGCATCTGTAAATTCTGCAGCAAATGCCTTTTCAATCTTAGGTGCCAGGGATTCGGAAATATCACTGTCTGTGATGACATCGTGGAATACATTCTGATTCAGCTCGATCGGGGTATCCTCTTTACCGGCTTCTTCCTGTCTGTCAAGCATGGTGCAGAGACTGTCCTGTAGCTTTAAGAATACCTCTTCCGTTGCTTCGTCATCGCCGACTGCCTGTTTTACAACATTTTCAAATGCCTTTTTCTGCTGCATGCTGGTACGCTTAGCCGGGCAGCCAAGACCATTTTCCATAAAGGCTTCGTGTGGTTCCTTTGTATTCTTTGTAAAGTAAAGAAGAGAGTGGATATCGCTGCTTCTGTCAGTAAAAGCGGGGAATAAAAAGCCGTTTTCCGGTGGTGCCACGATCCAGTCGCGCAGACGGACACCAATTTTATTCTCCTCTTCCAGATAGCCAAGCCCCGGTTTGGAGAGGGTAACAGGGCAGAGTGAGCAGAGGATATATTCATACACTTCCTCGGATTCATCCAGCTTTAAGTTATCCTCTGTCTTTGTGATGACATCATAAGCATCATGGAACAGTAAAATCAGATAATTTCCTGCATAGTC
>DJNY01000013.1 GCA_002441865.1 Lachnospiraceae bacterium UBA6452
TTTTGTTCCAGATGGCGCACAAACCGGGTGGAATCCCAGCTTTTTCAGAAGTGCCGCAGATGCCAGATTTTTTTTCCGGGTTCTGGCAAACAGATTTTCGAATCCCAGTTCGTCTTTTGCGTAAGTTAAGATAGCAGCGCATACTTCGTAGGCAAGTCCCTGCCCCTGTCTGTCTTTGCAGATCATATAGCCCAGTTCCGCATCCTCCCTGTCCGGTCTGAGGTCAAGTCCCGCACGCCCGATCACTTCTCTGCTCTGCCTGTCTTCAATGATCCACATTCCGAAATCGTAAATACCGTACTGATACCTGATATAATCACGGGTATAGGCGATTTCTTCTTCCTTTTTTGCATACAGACCTTCCATATATAATGTGATCGATGGATCCGCATAAATTTCATACAGTTTATCCACATCATCGAGGCAGATTTCCCGCACAATACACCGTTTTGTCCGCAGTATTTCACATGGCTGCCCTAACAGCCTGCACCGGATCTTTTCCAGATAGGTTTCCTCCACCTCTTCTGCCTGCTCCAGCACATAGGGATATGCAGATAAATCCGCCTCTTCTGCCATCATATTTTCTGTCTCGACAGTAATTGTATTTCCTGCGATAACCGGATTCTTTGCATATACAACAGGCAGACACGGAACTGCCATTATCCCCTTTTTCTTTGCTTCCAGCAATTTCTCATATTCATTTGTCAGCAATATTTCTTTATACTGTTTTTCCATAGTATTTTGCCCGTCTTCTTACTTTTGTCTTTACGATTTACTGTTTTTATTTTAAACTAAGATAGATATATGCTCAACGGCAAATCTGACAATCAGCAGGAGGAATTACAATGGCACAGAATCCAGTTGTTACGATTACAATGGAAAACGGAGATGTGATCACAGCAGAATTATACCCGGATGTGGCACCGGTCTCCGTTAACAATTTTATCAGCCTGATCAAGAAGGGCTTTTATGACGGGCTGATCTTTCACCGCGTGATCAATGGCTTTATGATCCAGGGCGGATGTCCGGACGGAACAGGTATGGGAGGCCCGGGCTACAGCATCAAGGGTGAATTTGCCGCAAACGGTTTCCAGAATGATTTAAAACATACGGAAGGCGTTCTTTCCATGGCAAGATCCATGATGCCAGACTCCGCAGGCAGCCAGTTCTTCATCATGCACAAAACAAGCCCGCATCTTGACGGTTCTTACGCTGCTTTCGGTAAAGTTACAGGTGACAGCATGGCAGTAGTCAACAAAATTGCCGAGACACCAACCGATTACAACGACAGGCCTTTGGAAGAACAGAAGATCAAATCCATGACGGTGGATTGTTTCGGTGTTGATTATCCGGAACCGGAAAAAATGTAATATTTTTAGTAAAGATGAACAATTTGTACGTTTACAAATTGTTCATTTTTCATTTAAGAAATTTTCATTTACATAACATTGTTTATCCATTTCTCCCACATATACTGATATCATAAACAACGGATACAACGTATGTTTGAAATAAATAAAAACTTTTTCATAATCAATGCCAGGTAGCCCCTCTACCTGGCATCCTCCCTTTTTAGAGAAAAAAGAGGCAGCCAATAGCTGCCTCTTAAAAATTTCCTCTTTATTCCAAATCGCCGGAAAAGGACAATTAAGCCTGTCCAACTGATCCGAATAATTCCATTTTTTCTTTTACTTTAGCTTTGATAGCATCAAAACCAGGAGCAAGAAGTTTACGAGGATCAAATCCCTTGCCTTCAAGATCCTTACCAGCTTCTACATACTTACGTGTAGCATCAGCGAATACTAACTGGCACTCTGTGTTAACATTGATCTTAGCTACTCCTAAAGAAATTGCTTTCTTGATCATGTCATCCGGAATACCTGTACCACCGTGAAGTACTAATGGAAGGTCTCCTGTCTTCTGCTGGATAGCGTCAAGAACGTCGAACTGAAGTCCTTTCCAGTTTGCAGGATATTTACCATGGATGTTACCGATACCAGCTGCAAGGAAGTCAACGCCAAGGTCAGCTACCTGCTTGCACTGTGCCGGATCTGCACATTCACCCATTCCGATAACGCCGTCTTCTTCACCACCGATAGAACCAACTTCTGCTTCGATAGATACGCCGTTTACATGAGCTGCGTTTACTAAGATCTTTGTCTTTTCGATGTTCTCTTCGATAGAGTACTTAGAACCATCGAACATGATGCTTGGGAAGCCTGCTCTGATGCACTTTAAGCAGTGATCATATGAGCCATGGTCAAGATGTACTGCTACAGGAACTGTGATATTCTGATCTTTGATCAGTCCGTTTACCATACCCATAACTACATCATATCCGCCCATGTACTTACCAGCGCCCTCAGATACACCAAGGATTACAGGTGAGTTACACTCCTGAGCTGTTAATAAGATTGCTTTTGTCCACTCTAAGTTGTTGATGTTGAACTGACCAACAGCGTAGTGACCAGCTTTTGCTTTCTGAAGCATTTCTGTTGCTGAAACTAATGCCATTTTAAATTACCTCCATTTATTCTTTATTACGCATTGAAATTCGTTTCTCTGCGCTTTCGCCCTTATTATACCCCATCTTTTTTTTAAAGGGAATACATTTTTATAATTTAGTGTAAACTTTTACACTAAACTACAGTTTACTGTATATTTGTGTAAAAGCTTATACTTATTACGGTACAAGAATACGGAGTGCCTGCTTTTCATTCGTAATAATGACCTTTTTATGACTTCCGCCATATTCGCCGTCCCTCGTCCATGCAATCTCCTCTTCGCTTTCAAATACGATCTCGGATGTTTTAAAGCAGTACATGCAGTCACTGTCAATATTTTTGCCGATGAGGGCCGCCATGATCAGATTCAGTTCCACGACATTTTTCGGCTTTTTGATCAGTGTTACCTCAAACACCCCATCATCCAGATGGATATGCTTTCCGGTAATATTTTTAAAACCGCCGACCGAAACGGAGTTTGTGACCATGCCATACATGAAATCCTCTTCGATCGTCGTTCCGTTGCTCGTTACCCGCAGATGATAGGACGGATATTTATTCAATCTTCTCGCTCCTTCCAGCACATATGCCAGATGCCCCAGCACATTTTTCACCTGCTGGTCCGTTTCATAGGAAACATCCGTAAAAAGTCCGAAAGCTGCAATATATACAAAACTGTCTTCATTAAACGAACCGATATCACAGGCATATTCCTTTTCCTGCACGATCGTTTCCGCCGCCCGGATCATATTACTCGGAATATGCAGGCTGCGCGCAAAATCATTGGTTGTTCCCGCCGGTACATAGCCGATCGGTACACGCTCCGTCCGCTTCATCATGCCTTCCACCACTTCATCCAGCGTTCCGTCTCCGCCGCTGCATACAACAAGATCATATTTTCCGGCTTTCTCGATCGTGGCACGGACTGCATCGCCTCTCTGCTGGGTCGGATACGCTGTTACCTCATATTCTGCCTTTGCAAAAATATCAATAATATCCAGTAGATTGCTGCGGATTGCAGCTTTTCCAGCGTGTGGATTATAAATAAAAAGCATTTTTTTATCCATATACTGTCTCCTTTTTCGTCGCTTGATTTCCTTACCTCGCCATAAAAAAGTGTCTTCGACA
>DJNY01000191.1 GCA_002441865.1 Lachnospiraceae bacterium UBA6452
AAAACCAAAGTTATTTTATCCTGTTTTCCCCCTTCTGTCAACACTTTTGTGCGTTAAATTTTCACAGTGTTTTTCTCCTGCTGCACAGAATATTTTTTAAATTATGGCTCTGAAAAGTTACAAATTATGAAGTTTTATTTAAGATTCCCCGCACCCTCTTGTCCTATTTTTTCGACAATGTATACTGTTAAGTACCACACCAATGAAAAGAGGAAATTCCATGTCTGACAACTTTTACAAACAACCGAATCGCTTCTCCTCCCGGCAAAACAAACGGAAAAGACGCTCTCATAAGATTAAAGTGATCTGCACGCTTCTTTTCGCCCTTTTTGCCATCTCCTTCCTGCTTTTTACCGTCTGGAAGGTACGTTCTGATTTCCGGGAAAGCGGAAATATGCAGACTGCGGATGCAGCTTCCAGTATGGCGCCCGCCGAAATAGAGATCGCAGGGCAGGAGGAAGAGGATACTTCCCTGTTTACAGTCTGTATTGATGCGGGACACGGCGGAAAAGATATCGGCTGTGACAGCAAGGGGCGTATCGAGAAAGATGATACGTTGAAACTGGCAAAAGCACTGTCAGACGCGCTCTCCGAAAGACAGATCAATGTTGTAATGACACGTGATGATGACAGCTTTCTTTATCTGTCACAAAGATGTAAGGCGGCAGCAGATGCAGATGCACGCTATCTGATCTCCCTCCATCGCAATAAAGGCAAAGGGAACGGGGCAGAAGCATGGATCAACAGTCAGGCATCCGATGAAACAACCGCTCTTGCCTCCAATATTCTGTCTGCTCTGGAGAAAGTCGGAATATCCCGGAATCGTGGTATCAAACAGGGCAGTTACAACAGTGACGAAGAAGATTATTATATTACCGCCAATGCTGAAATGCCCGCCTGTATCTTGGAGCTTGGCTTTATCAATGACAGTGATGACAACAGACTGTACGATGCCAATCTGACTGACTACGCGAATGCGATCGCTGATGCAGTCATGACAACCTATGAAAGCTACAAAGATCAGGAAACCAGTACAAATACAAAGCCTGTTGCAGTACCTGATCAGAATGGAATGCAAATAACCAACACGGTAATTGAAAATGTGGATGCATTAGATGCAGAATGCATCGGATACGGACAGGGCACAAACGCAGATGAAGAAAACCGTCCTGTTACCAGTGTACAATACGAAGAAAAATATAAAAATTATCACGCGCACTTCGTCAATCTGGATACACCTCTTACTGAGGATGGTGCGAAAAAGATCTATCTGACAATTGATGAAGGCTATGAATACGGTACAACAGCTTCTATGCTGGACACTCTGCAGGAAAAAGGTGTCAAAGCGACCTTCTTTGTAACGCTTCCGTATGCCCAGAGTGAACCTGATCTGATCCGCCGGATGATCTCCGAGGGACATGTGATCGGAAATCATTCCACCACGCATCCTTCCGCAGGTCTGCCATCCCAGGATATCGAAACACAGAAAAATGAGATCCTGCAGACAGATGCCTATGTGCGTGAGCAATATGATTATTCCATGTATCTGTTCCGTTTTCCGGCGGGAAAATTCAGTGAACAGTCTCTGGCAATTGTAAATAACTGTAATTATGAAAGTATTTTCTGGAGTTTTGCTTATCTGGATTATGACGTGGACAATCAGCCCGATCAGACAGAAAGTCTTCAGAAAATGATAAGCAGACTGCATCCGGGCGCGATCTATCTGCTGCACGGTCAGTCTGCTACAAATGCTGCAGTGCTCGGTGATTTCATCGATCAGGCAAGAGAGCTTGGCTATGAATTCTGTCTGATCAACCCTGACACTGAATAAACCTATACAAATGTGACTTTAATTTCTGTTCCCTTTCGTTCTTCACTCTTAATATCCAGTTTTGCATGATGCTCTGCTACAATATGTTTTACGATTGCAAGCCCCAGACCGGTTCCACCGGTCTGTTTGGAGCGGCTTTTATCTACACGGTAGAAACGTTCAAATACACGCTCCTGATTTTCCTTACTGATTCCGATCCCCGTATCACGGACTGACAAAAAGACATTATCGTCCTCCTCTCCGACCGTCACACAGACAAGCCCATTCTCCACATTATAACGGATCGCATTATCACAGAGATTATAGATCAGATCTTCAAGCATCTGCTTATTGCCATATACGTAACATTTCTCACCCTCCAACTGCAGGGAAACATGGTGCTGCTGTGCACTCATGGCAAGCATATCGACAGTTACCTGTGCAGACTCATATAGATCCACCTTTTCAAAAGTCGTTTCAGGTGTACTGTCAAGCTGTGACAGACGGATAATATCATTGATCAGTGTAAGCAGCCTGTTGGCACTCTTATGGATTTCCTTTGCAAAACGAATTGTATCATCTCCGGAAGCCATTCCATTCTCGATCAGCTCTGCATATCCCGAAATAGAGGTCAGCGGTGTTTTCAACTCATGCGATACATTCGCGGTAAATTCCTGCCTCATATTGGCGTTTTTCATGATATCCTGATGCTGTGTATGAATTGTTTTGACAAATGGCTCAAGCTCCTCATACACCGGAACCTTATCCATATGATCCATATCCTTTGCCATCTGCTCGATCGGTTCCACAAGCTTTCTCGTTAAAAGCAGGGAAATTGGCGCACAGATGATCAGCAGAAATGCGCAAACAACTAATAAAAGCGGAAGCGAACGGAACAGAACCTGTATCACATTCCCTGCATCCTTGGAAACACGCAGCACACTGCCATCTGTCAGTCTCAGTGCATAGTAATAAGTATTATGTGAAAACGTGCTGGAGATACGGACTGTCTGTCCTTCTCCTGTTTCCATTGCCTGCACAATCTCTGGTCTGTTTTTGTGGTTCTCCATCTCCCGGTAATCCGTCATATTATCATAGATCACACTGCCATCTGCAGCTACAAGCGTGATTCTGATCTTATCCGTTTTCAGAAGATCAGCTTCTTTTTCTTCCAACTGCACTATATCACTGTTTTCCAAGATGTCAGCATAACATCTCAGATCATCGATTACCTGTTCCTGCAAAAGATGATATACGATGACAAGAAGTGCACAGACTGTCAGAATCAAGGTCAGTGCGACCATCTGCATCATTTTGGCATTGATCTTCTTTTTCATTATTCTTCTCCCGTCAGAATATAACCAACATTTCGTACTGTCTTGATATAAGCACCTGCATCGCCCAATTTTTTACGGAGTGTTTTGATATGCATATCCAGTGTCCTGGATTCTCCTTCAAAATCTGTTCCCCAGACTTTTTCCAGAATAGTATCTCTTCCAACCACGATCCCTGCATTGGTTAAAAGAAGCTTCAGCAGCTCATATTCTTTAAAAGTCAGCTCACATGGTTTCTCATTTACACTGACAAGGCGCTTGTCTTCTTCCATCTTAATATTCTGAAATGTAAGTACAGGCGACGATGGTGTCCGCCCGCTGCGGCGCAAAAGCGCCTTTACACGGGAAATCAGCTCCATGACACCAAACGGTTTTGTCATGTAATCATCCGCTCCGATATCCAGACCCTTTACCTTATCGATCTCCGTTGTTTTTGCTGTGACCAGAATAATGGGCTGCATACTGGTCTTTTTGTCCAGCTTCAGATTTTTAACGATCTGCAGACCATCTTCATCGGGCAGCATAATGTCCAGAAGAAACAGATCCGGAATCTGCTCTTTCAGCCCTTCATAAAAATCCTTTGCACAGTAAAATTCTTTTGTCTCATAACCGGCATTTTTCAATGCATAGCTTTCAATTTCGGATATATTCCTGTCATCCTCTACAATATAAATGAGTGCCATAGAAACCGCCTTCCTTTCGTTTACGGTAACATATATTTCTCTTTCAGCTTCTTAAAGCTCATTTCAAAATCTTCTTTATTCTCAATACCCAGTTTGTATTCATGGATATCAAAAGCATCATCATTGACTTCCATCAGACAGGCTGCAATATTGGAACAGTGATCTGCGACGCGTTCATAATTTGTAAGCACATCAGATAAGATAAAGCCCATCTCGATCGTACATTTTCCTTTGCGCAGTCGTTTGATGTGACGTTTTTTCAACTCTGCCTGCAGATAATCGATTTCTTCCTCCAGCGGCTCTACCTGTGCGGCTCTTGTCAGATCTTCTGTCTTAAACACATCAAAGGTAAGATCTACTACTTCCTTTAATGCATTCGTGAAGATCTCCAGCTCTACCAGTGCCTTATTGGAGAAATGCTGATCCTTTTTGGTCATTTCTTCAGCCGATTCCTTGATATTGATGGCATGATCACTGATCCGTTCAAAATCACCAATGCTGTGAAGCAGGATAGACAATGAATGGGAATCTTTTTCTGTCAGGTTTTTGGATGACAATTTTACCAGATAACTCCCCAGTTCGTCTTCATACTTATCTACCTTATCCTCCAGATCAAGTACTCTCTGTGCTTTCTCCTCATCATAATGACTCAGCAGTGACATAGCGTCATATAATGCTTTTTTGGAAAGCTCGGACATCTCAATCGTTGCAGTACGACACTGCTCCATAGCAACTGCCGGAGTCTCCAGAAAACGACTGTCGAGCACAAGTACACGGTTCTCTTCCTGCTGCTCCTGCGCATCTTCCGGAATGGTAAGAACAGCCAGTTTTTCAAGCAGTTTTGCAAATGGAAGAAGCACGATCGTTGCAGCCACATTAAACGCGCTGTGGATCACTGCAATTCCTGCTGCATTGGCACTGTCTGCCAGAAATGCAAAATGCACAAATTCATTAATGGAATAAAAGATCACCATGAAAAGAATGGTTCCGATCAGGTTAAAATACAAATGCACAACAGCTGCCCGTTTTGCGTTCTTCTTTGCACCGATTGCAGAAAGAAGTGCAGTAATACAGGTTCCGATATTCTGTCCCATAATGATCGGAATGGCTGTTGCATAGCTGACTGCACCAGTTTTACAAAGTGCCTGCAAAATACCGACAGATGCGGAAGAACTCTGGATCACGGCCGTCAGGATTGTTCCTGCCAGCATACCAAGAACCGGATTGGAGAATTTTGTCAGCATTCCGGTAAATGCCGGTACATTGGCAAGCGGTTTCACTGCTTCCGACATGGCGTCCATACCATACATCAGCACTGCAAAACCGATCAGGATCGTTCCTATATTGTGTTTTTTCTCTTTTTTGGAAAAAAGCAGCATACAGACACCAACCAATGCCAGAACCGGCGAAAATGAGGTTGGCTTTAATAAACGGATAAAAAAATTAGTACTCTCGATACCACTTAAACTTAAGATCCAGGAGGTTACCGTTGTACCGATGTTGGCACCCATGATGATACCAACTGCCTGGGAAAGCTTCATAATACCGGAGTTTACAAAACCGACAACCATAACGGTCGTAGCAGAAGAACTCTGGATCAGTGCAGTCACGCCCGCACCAAGTGCAACGGCTTTGATCGGGTTATTGGTCATGCGCTCCAGGATTTTTTCCAGTCTACCGCCGGATACGCTCGATAATCCCTCTCCAAGCAGGTGCATTCCATATAGAAACAGGGCAAGTCCACCTACCATTGATAATATTCCGAAAAAGTCCATAATAGCCTCCTCTTTTGCTATAAATAGGTTTCCACGGAATTATTTTATAATACAATTCTCAATAACACCACAGGAATTTACATATTTTACTTACATTTTACATTCGGAAAATGCGTCATAATACCTGATTTTGTACTGTATATAAACAAAATCCCAGGCTGACAGATACTAAGCAATCGATAGTGTAGCCGACCGAGATTTGCGGAGCATTTGCTGCAGCGGAGAGACCGCAACGCTTTTTTGCGGCCGAAGCGCAGCAAGACATGCTCATAGCAAATCGCAGGGTAGGCAAACGTGATTGCGTGTATCTGTCAGCCCCGGGATTGATTCATTTACTTATTCATTGATCCTATACGAACTCTTTTACTTTCTTGTAAACACCTTCAGCATCTAAGCCGTATTTTGCAACAAGGGCTGCTGCCGGACCGGATTCGCCGAATCTGTCGTACATACCGATCTTGCATACCTTTGTCGGAGCCTTCTCGCTGAGTACGTCGCAGACTGCGCTGCCAAGACCACCGATCACGGAGTGCTCTTCAACGGTAACAACTTTGCCTGTCTTCTTTGCGGAAGCAAGTACAAGCTCTTCATCCAGTGGCTTGATCGTGTGGATATTGATAACTTCTGCATCGATACCGTCTGCTGCAAGCTTTTCCGCTGCTCCGAGTGCGGAATCCACACAGATACCTGTTGCGATGATCGTTACATCTTTGCCTTCTTTTAAGACAACACCCTTACCGATCTCAAACTTGTAATCCGGTTTATCATTGATGACCGGAACTGCTGCACGACCAAAACGAAGATATACAGGACCGTTCATTTCCAGTGCTGCACGAACTGCTGCTCTTGCTTCAACATCATCGGAAGGAACAATAACTGTCATGCCCGGAATCGTACGCATCAGGGCGATATCTTCATTGCACTGATGGGTTGCACCATCTTCTCCGACTGTAATACCGGCGTGTGTTGCACCGATCTTTACATTCAGATGCGGATAACCTATCGAGTTACGAACCTGTTCAAAGTTTCTTCCTGCTGCAAACATGGCAAAAGAAGAAATAAATGGGATCTTGCCGCAGGTAGCAAGTCCTGCTGCGATTCCTGTCATATTACATTCTGCAATACCGCAATCGATATGGCGATCCGGATATGCTTTTTTGAAAATACCTGTTTTTGTAGCACCTGCAAGGTCTGCGTCAAGAACAACTAACTGCGGGAAGTCTTCTGCGCAGTCAACAAGTGCGTTACCATAGCTTTCTCTGGTTGCAATTTTCTTTACATCTGCCATTATACTTCACCTGCTTTCTCTAACTGCTCATCAATCTTTTTAAGATCTGCCATTGCGATTTCGTATTCTTCATCATTTGGTGCCTTGCCATGCCATCCGGCCTGATTTTCCATGAAGGAAACGCCTTTACCCTTGACTGTATGCATGATGATCGCTGTAGGCATACCCTTTGTTTCTCTTGCCTTCTGCATAGCTGCACGGATCTCGTCAAAATTATGACCATCAATGTTGATCGCCTGGAAATTGAATGCTTCAAATTTCTTATCGATCGGATATACGGAACATACATCTTCAACTTTACCGTCGATCTGCAGACCATTGTTATCTATGATCACAACAAGATTATCAAGCTTTCTGGCGCCTGCAAACATAGCAGCCTCCCATACCTGACCTTCCTGGATCTCACCATCACCAAGCAGTGTGTATACACGATAATCCTTGTTATCAAGCTTTCCGGCAAGTGCCATACCGACTGCTGCGGAAATGCCCTGTCCAAGAGAACCTGAGCTCATATCAACACCCGGTGTTTCCTGCATACAGGGATGTCCCTGCAGGTAAGAACCAAGGTGACGCAGTGTCTTTAAATCTTCCACAGGGAAATATCCTCTGTTTGCAAGTGCTGCATAATAGCCTGGTGCTGTATGACCCTTTGATAAAACAAAACGGTCTCTGTCTTCCATTTTCGGATTCTCAGGATCAATATTCATTTCTTCAAAGTAAAGGTATGTGAACATATCTGCTGCAGATAAAGATCCGCCCGGATGACCGGCCTTTGCGCTGTGAACACTTGTGACGATACCTTTACGAACTTCGTTTGCCATTTTCTGAAGCTCTAAATTTGTCATGTGCTTTCTCCTTTTTCATTCTATATGGTTGCAATATACTGCTTTTGCGAAACACTGATACCTTTCTGCCCTGTCTGCTGTTTATTCGTAGACAGACAGAAGTGCTCCGTAGCAGCTGTTCCGATAAGAGCCGAGAGCGAAAGACTACCGCTTCTCCTTACCCTATGATAGCAACCGATCACATTCATGACCGGTTGCTACCCCTATAAACATTCTGATTGTATCATTCTCCATGCTTTTGGTCAAAGCATTTTGCATAACTGTTTTATGCAAATGGATTTTCTGTTGGATATCTTACACCTTTTGGCTGGTTGTATCCGATCTCATCTACATCTACACCGATGTATTTGAATACTTCATAAAGTGTTTTTCCGAAGTGACCGAAAGCAACTGCGCCATGATGTGGGAAGTTCTTTTCGATCAGTACATGGCGGTAGAATCTGCCCATTTCAGGAATTGCAAATACACCGATCGCACCGAAGGACTTTGTTGCAACAGGAAGTACTTCACCATTTGCAACGTAAGCACGAAGGATATTATCTGATGTTGACTGCAGACGGAAGAATGTGATATCGCCAGGAACGATATCGCCTTCGAGTGTTCCCTGTGTTACTTCTTCCGGAAGGCTTCTTGCCATGATCTTCTGATACTTCATAGAGCATGCAGATAACTTCTTTGTATTTGTATTTCCACAATGGAAGCCCATGAATGTATCTTTATGTGTGTAATTGAATTTGCCCTTAATGGACTCTTCGTACATATCTGCCGGTACAGAGTTGTTGATATCAAGCAGTGTAACGATATCTTCTGATACGCAGTAACCGATAAACTCTGACAGACATCCGTAAATATCTACTTCGCAGGATACAGGAATACCCATACCTGTTAAACGGCTGTTGACATAGCAAGGAACGAATCCGAACTGTGTCTGGAATGCAGGCCAGCATTTTCCGGCGATTGCTACATATTTACGATATCCCTTGTGAGCCTCTACCCAGTCAAGTAATGTCAGCTCATACTGTGCAAGCTTAGGAAGGATTTCAGGCTTCTTATTTCCGCTGCCCAGTTCTTCTTCCATTTCTTTTACCTTTGCAGGAATTCTTTCATCACCATCATGCTTCTTGAATGCTTCAAACAGATCAAGCTCTGAGTTTTCTTCAATTTCAACACCCAGATTATAAAGCTGTTTGATTGGTGCATTACAAGCAAGGAAGTTCAGTGGTCTTGGACCAAAGCTGATGATCTTTAAGTTTGCAAGTGCGTCTGCTGTACGTGCGATCGGAATGAACTCATGGATCATATCTGCACATTCTTCTGCTGTTCCAACAGGATATTCTGGAATATAAGCTTTGATGTTACGAAGCTTTAAGTTGTAGCTTGCATTCAGCATACCACAGTAAGCATCACCACGGCCATCCATCAGGTCAGACTGAGATTCCTCTGCTGCTGCAACAAACATCTTAGGACCGTCAAAATGTTTCGCCAGTAATGTTTCTGAAATTTCAGGTCCGAAGTTACCAAGATATACGCAAAGTGCATTACAGCCTGCTTTCTTGATGTCTTCCAGAGCCTGTACCATATGGATTTCGCTCTCTACGATACAGATCGGGCATTCATAGATCTGAGAAGCGTCATATTTCTTTGTATAAGCCTCTACCAGAGCTTTTCTTCTGTTTACGGAAAGGGATTCCGGGAAGCAGTCACGAGAAACTGCTACGATACCAATTTTTACATCAGGTGCATTGTACATATTTTTTTCCTCCATTTTCTTTCATACTTAAAGTTCATTTTATTCCAACAGGTCTGACCTGTTTATCACATATCGCTTATTCGTTGATATTTAAGTTCTTTCCGACCAGTCCAATGAAAGCAGCCGGATCCTGACCGCCTTCTGCATGTGCGATCAGCCATTTATTCTTTGCTGTGATGAGCTTATCCTCACCATCCTTGTGAGCTTCGTCAAGCGGTTCGTTTGTGCCCTTTGGCAGAACAACCGTTACCTTGAAGCCTTCGTTATTGAGGTCACATGGTGCGTAGTGCAGTGTTGTGCCATAAATCTCAACTGCTGTTCCTTTTGGGATCTTGAATGCTTCCATCAGGGATGTATCATAATGGAAATCATCCGTGATATCCTGCTCAGAGCCTAAGATCAGAACTGCATCTGTTGCAGCTACATTGATCTCTGAGCTTCTGTGGTATTCTACTGCATTCAGCAGTACGTTATGTCCGTTGCAGTAACCGATCTGGATCGGAAGCTCACCATAAGTCACCTTCTGAAGCTCCTGCATCACAGGAAGTGCTTCCAGTTCCGGAACTGAGGCAACATACTCTACGCCATCCGGGAGAGGTGTGCTCTGCATTGCTTCCACAAGACCTGTAAAATCAACATTTTTTACGATTCGTCCATACTTTTTAAAACGTGCGTCTGTAACATCTAAAATCTGCATTGGTCTTACCTCCTTTAACAACATTATTTCGTGATTACATCAAAAAGTGGTTTGCAGGCAGGATAGATTTCCTTGAACTGCTGGTATTTTTCTTCATATTTCGCAACAAGCGCCGGATCAGGCTCTACCGTATCGATCACCTTTACGATCTTTGCTGCTGCATCTTCAACGGAAGCGAATTCACCGTTCGCAACAGCAGCAAGCATTGCGCCGCCGAGTGCAGGTCCTTCTTCACTTTCGATGACATCTACTTTTAAGTTCATGATATTGGCGATCATCTTCTTCCACAGCGGGCTCTTTGCTCCACCACCACAGATCTTTGTACGTTTGATGTCAATACCAAGGCTTCTGGCAACTTCCAGAGAATCACGCAGTGCAAAGGCAACGCCCTCTAAAACTGCCTGTGTCATATCTTCTCTTGTGGTATCCATTGTCATACCGATGAAAGTGCCTCTTGCATTCGGATTGTTGTGCGGAGAACGCTCTCCCATTAAATATGGAAGGAAGAATACATGGTTTTCACCAAGCTTTGTGATGCCCTTCTGTTCTGCCGGATAATCCTTTGTGCGGATGATCTCATCCATCCACCATTTATTGCAGCTTGCTGCGGAAAGCATACAGCCCATCAGATGATAATGTCCGTCTGCATGTGCGAATGCGTGCAGCGCATTGTTCTTATCTACACCAAATTTTTCAGAGGAGATAAAGATCGTGCCACTTGTACCAAGTGAAATATTGCACATTCCGTCTCCGACTGTTCCTGTACCGACTGCTGCAGCTGCGTTATCACCTGCACCTGCAACTACCTTACAGCTTTCCGGAATACCGAGTTCTTTTGCGATCTCCGGTAAAACAGTTCCGACTGTCTCATAGGATTCGTAGATCTTGGCAAGCTGTTCTTCTTTCACACCGCAGATCTCGCACATCTCCTTGGACCAGCATCTGTTCTTCACATCAAAGAGCAGCATACCTGACGCATCGGAAACATCTGTACAATGTACACCAGAAAGCTTGTATGCGATGTAATCCTTTGGCAGCATGATCTTCTTGATCTTTGCAAAATTCTCGGGCTCTTTATTTTTCACCCATAAAATCTTTGGTGCTGTAAAGCCTGTGAAGGAAATATTGGCTGTGTACTGGGAAAGCTTATCCTTTCCGATCACATTATTTAAGTAATCACATTCCTCTGTCGTTCTGCCGTCGTTCCAGAGGATCGCCGGACGGATCACATTGTCATCCTTATCTAATATAACAAGTCCGTGCATCTGGCCGCCGAAGCTGATGCCTGCAACCTGTGATTTATCAGCATCTTTGATCAGTTCCTTGATGCCTGCCATAACCTGCTCATACCAATCCTCAGGCTTCTGTTCACTCCAGCCCGGATGTGGGAAATAAAGCGGATATTCTTTTGATACGATATTCTGGATCTTACCTTCTCCATCCATCAGCAGCAGCTTTACTGCGGATGTTCCTAAATCTATCCCGATATATAACATATCCATCCTCCTGTTTTATTTTTTGTGCGATCCCTTACCGGATCATTTATCATTTACGTTTTTTCTTCGTTACACGAGTCTCAAACACAGATACCGTGCTTCCTTGTGCCCGTGCACATTTATACTATAATATGCCCGTTTCAAAATTGCAATATCTAGTTGAAAAATTATTTCAATTCGTCATTCTTACCAATGATATCCCCTGTTTTTTCACTTCCAGGCACTCTCTTTTGTTACTTTTTTATAAATCATGTGCACGTATCACATAAAAGCACATATTTCATTGACATTACATACAGAGTATGATAGTTTTGAAAGAAGAAGGGGCGTTTTTGCCCATGAAAGGAGATCGTTATGGCAACGATTAAAGAAATCGCCGATCTTGCTGGCGTATCGCGCGGTACGGTAGACCGTGTTTTAAATAAAAGAGGCTCTGTGAACCCACAGACTGCCCAGAAGATCATGGAGATCGTGCATGCACTTGACTACAAGCCAAATCGTGCAGGACTTGTGCTCGCTGCACAGAAGAAGAACTTAAAGCTTGGTGTGATCTTATTCGGAGAGGGCAATCCTTTCTTTGATGAAGTGATCGCTGGAATCCACCAGAAGGAGGAGGATCTCGCCTGCTATAACTGTACGGTACAGATCAAACGTGTCAATGTTGATACGCAGGAACAGCTTCAGGCGATCGACGAGTTTGTAAAGGAAGGCATCAATGGCATCGCCATTTCACCGACCAACGACCCGCGTCTTGCCAAGCGTATCGATGAGCTGTTTGAACAGGGCATTCCTGTGGTTGCTCTGAACACAGATATTAAAAATTGTAAGCGTATCGCCTTCGTCGGCAGTAATTATTACCAGTCCGGCGCTACAGCAGCAGGTCTGATGCGTCTGATGGCAAAGAATGACTCCATTCGGATCGGTATTATTACCGGTTCCGAAGAGATCCTGTGCCACACGGAACGCATTGCAGGCTTTACAAATGCGATCCAGTCTTATCCTAATATTGATGTTGTTGAAACGATCACAAATGATGATGATGACTTTATCAGTTATGACCGGACAACCCAGCTTTTGAAGGAGCATCCTGAAATCAATGCACTTTTCTTTGCTGCAGGCGGTGTTTACGGCGGTTGTCGCGCAGCACTTGCCATGCGCGGGCAGAAAAAGGATATGACGATCATCACTTTTGATAAGGTTGCTACCACCAAAGAAATGGTCGCAAAGGATGTGATCTCTGCTACGATCTGTCAGGAACCGTTCGTGCAGGGCAGCAAGCCGCTCGATATCCTGTTTTCTTATCTTGCAACGGGTGATCTGCCAAAGTCTGAGTACAATTACACAGCGGTAGATATCCGGATCAAGGAAAATATGGATTAAAATCCGATGCATTGACATCCTTTTAAAAATTAGATATACTTAAACGAACCGTGCAGCCGGGGCAGTAGCGGCGCCCTATACCTACAATCCGCTCTAGTAGGGGTGATGGCCGGCAGAGGGTTTTGGCTTTCATAGCTGCCCTTAATAAGTGGCGATGACGTTTGGGTCTTGCGCAACAGGAATCTGTGAACCGTGTCAGGTTGGGAACAAAGCAGCACTAAGCAGAAGCTCCTGTGTGCCGTGAGGGTGCCTGGGCCGAGTTAACTGTTAAGGTAACGTATGGGGGTTTCGCTCGAAGCAGGTCGCACGGTTCTTGTAGTTAGGGAAACCGCGAAGCGGCGGGACCCTGACTACCTTGTGCAGCCCATTCGAGCAAAGCGAGAATTTAATTGCTGCACATCCCGTGCGCCCGCCAGCGTAAATCGTAGAAAGAAGACTCACCATGCATATACAAAAAGCTACCACTGCAGATCTGCCAAAGGCAATGCAGTGCTATGAAGAAATCATTGATAAAACACCGGATATCGAGCACCTCGCCATGTGGCGGAAGGGACAGCATCCTACCGAAGAAACAATCTTATCCTACATAAATAAAGGCGAATTTTATATTCTTTGGGATCACGAAACTATCGCCGGTATGATGGCTGTTGCAAATGGCATCAGCGATACTTACCGGACCGTAAACTGGATCACAAAAGCTGCAGATACGGAAGCTGCAGAACTGCATGTCCTTGGTGTAAGCCCGGACTATCAGAGAAAAGGCATTTCCAAAGAGCTGATCCATGAAGCACTCCGCTTCTGTAAAGAAAACGGCAAAAAAGTATTGCGTCTTGATGTGATCGGAACCAATTCCGTAGCCAAAAAGCTTTATCCATCGCAGGGCTTTGTATTTTGCGATACCGGACATCTGTCTATCCGAGGTTACGAGGATATGAAATTTCTATTTTATGAACAAAAATTAAGTAAATGAAAGTAAAATGGACGCATGAAAAATTTTCGTTTTTTCATGCGTCCTTCTTTTACTCTTCTTTCTGCCCATAGTACGCATTCGCACCGTGTTTCCGGTAGTAATGTTTATCCTGTAATTCCTTGGGTGCAGGTATATTCTTTGGATTGATCTGTTCACAGTAAGCAGCCATCTTGGCAACCTGCTCCAAAACTACTGCATTATGAACTGCATCCTCTGCATTCTTGCCCCATGTAAATGGACCATGGTTTTTACAAAGAACAGCAGGTGTTGCATTATAATCCAGTCCTCTTGCCTTAAATTCCTCTGTTATCAAAATACCGGTATTGGTTTCATAGGCTTCCTCTATTTCGTCTTTTGTCAGATTCCGGACACAAGGCACTTCTCCATACAGATAATCTGCATGTGTTGTACCATAGCACGGAATGCCTCTGCCTGACTGCGCCCAGCTTGTTGCCCAGGTGGAATGGGTATGTACAATACCGCCGATTTCCGGGAATTCCCGATACAGGATACGATGTGTTTCTGTATCGGAAGAAGGATTGTATCTTCCTTCTACCTTATTTCCGTCCAGATCAACTACAACCATATCCTCCGGCTTTAATTTATCATAATCCACACCACTTGGTTTAATGACGAAAAGTCCTGACTCTCTGTCAATACCGCTTACATTGCCCCATGTAAAGATAACAAGTCCATATTTGGGAAGAAGCATATTTGCTTCGTATACTTCCTGTTTCAGCTTCTCTAACATAACATTTTCACCTCAATTTCTGTATTTGCCGCTTTACAACCTGTTTTATTTCAAACAGCCCTATAGTCATTCTGCCAGCGCAGCAACTGCTGCCTTTTCAATTGCAATACCCTTCTTGTACTGCTCAATAAACGTCTCGAATCCCTGCACATCTTTTGGATCCGGATTCATGGTTGTACCCTGATCTCCCGCAAATACTTTATCAGCCAGAAACTCTTCCAAAGTTTCTGCTTCCTGCTTCTGCAGCATATAAGCAGCCAGAAGTGCCATGCCCCACGGACCGCCTTCACCTGCGGTTTTCATGACCGTTACCGGTGCATTGATCGCTGCAGCAAGGTAACCCTGTCCGACACCTGCAGTTTTGAAGAATCCGCCATGTCCGTAAATCCGGTCAACCTCCACCTTTTCTTCCTTCAGCAGGATGTCCATTCCTACCTTTAATGCGCCAAGCGCGGTATATAAATGAGATTTCATAAAATTCGGTAAAGTGAATCTGCTTTCCGGGAAACGTACAAACAAAGGACGGCCTTCCGAAACATCTGTAATGTTTTCACCCGATAAGTAACCATAAGGCAGCAATCCGCCGCAATCCTTATCTCCTTCCAGAGAAGCCATAAATAAGGTGGTATACAACTTGTTTATATCCGGCTTTACTCCAAATCTTTCCAGTGCTTCCCTGATCAGAGAGATCCATGCATTTACATCAGAAGTACAGTTATTTGCATGTACCATCGCAACCAGACTGCCATCCGGTGTTGTGACAAGATCGATCTGTGGATACACCTTTTCAAGCGCCTTTTCCAGAACGACCATTCCAAATATAGAAGTACCTGCAGATACATTTCCGGTTCTCTGCTTGACACTGTTTGTAGCAACCATACCTGTTCCTGCATCACCTTCCGGCGGGCAAAGTGGTATTCCTGCCTCCAATTGTCCGGAAACGTCTAAGAGACGTGCTCCTTCCTCTGTCAATACACCGGCATTTTCTCCTGCCAGAAGAACCTTTGGTAAGATCTGCTCCAGTGTCCATGGTAGCTTCCTCTCGGCAATCAGCGCATCAAAGATCTGCAGCTTCTCAGCATCATAGTTTTTCTTTTCCATGTCAATCGGGAACATACCGGAAGCATCACCGATACCAAGTACCTTCTCGCCTGTCAGCTTCCAGTGCACATAGCCTGCAAGTGTTGTAAAGAAAGCAATTTTATCAATATGTGCTTCCTCTTTTAAAATCGCCTGATATAAATGGGCAATGCTCCATCTCTGCGGAATATTGTACTGGAATTTTTCTGTCAGTATTTCCGCCGCCTGCTGTGTAATGCCGTTTCGCCATGTACGGAACGGTACTAAGAGTTCTCCCTCCTGATCAAATGCCATATAGCCATGCATCATAGCACTGAAGCCAATAGAGGCTACCTTTTTCAACGGAATTCCATACTGCTTCTGTACATCTGCTGCCAGATTTTGATAACTGTCCTGTAAACCTGTCCAGATATCATCCAATGTATAAGTCCAGATACCGTTTTCCAACCTGTTTTCCCAGACATGGTCACCTGACGCGATCGGTTTATATGTTTCATCTATCAATACGGCTTTGATCCTGGTAGAACCAAATTCAATGCCAAGTACGGCTTTGCCACTTTCAATTGTTTTTTTAGAATTCTCCATTCTCATTCCCATTCCTTTCCTGATCAATCACCTTGCTCAGATCCATAGAACTGTCATAATAGGTTTCATCTATATACTGTATCTTTTCAACCTGTTCGCCCTTTTCCAGCCGCCGGATCACTTCTTCTACTTTCGGTGCAAGCAGGGGGTTACACTCAAAGTCTGCATTGATCTTTCCATTCTGCATGGCAATCAATGCTGCCTGCACCGCATCAAATGAAATAATACAGATGTCTCCATCAGGACCACATGTTTTTCCCGCCTGTTCGATCGCATCAATGGCTCCGAATGTCATATTGTCATTTTCACTGATCACAACATCAATATCATCATACAGACGGAGAAAATCCTCCATAACTTCCTTGCCTTTCGCCTGTGTAAAATCTGCCGGTCTGCTCTCCAGAAGATTCCACTCCGGATGCTGCCTGCAGACAGATTCAAAACCTTTCGTTCTGCCGATCTGTGCAGTCGATCCAAGTGTTCCCTGCAGTGCTACAATATTCACTGTATCTTCTTTTCCCTGTTGTTTCAGGTAATCTGCCAGCCATTTACCGGCATTTTCTCCTTCTTCCTGAAAGTTACTTCCTACCCAGCAGGTATAAAGACTGTCATCCTCAAGTTCTACAGAACGATCCGATAAGATAACGGGGATCCCTGCATCCTTTGCCTCCTGCAGGATCGACTCCCATCCGGTTTCTACAACCGGATCCAGAATGATATAGTCTACCTCCTGCAAAATAAAGCTTCGCACGGTTTTTAACTGATTTTCCTGTTTATTCTGTGCATCATCAAAAAGCAGATAATACCCCTTTTCTTTCGTAAATGTATCCATAAAAGATTGCGTATTGGCAATACGGTAATCAGATTCCGATCCAACCTGGGAATAGCCCACAACGATATAATCCATATCCTTTACTTCCGTATAGGCATCCGCATTCTGTACGGCCGCAGCCTCACCGCCCGCACATCCGCACAAGCCGAAAAGCAATATAAAATTTAACAGACTATATAATTTCTTACGCATTATCCATACTCCCTGTCCTTTGGGTTACACTTTTATTTTATCACAGATTCTTCTAAAAGTGTGTGTATGTACACCTGCCAGTTTTATGCTTTTTTCTTTCTTGCCATGACAACTGACTGGATGACAAGGAACAGGCAAAGCATTGCTGCGATCGTAATTCCTGTCCACCAAGCCTGATCAAGGCCTGCAGAAGATACGATATTCTGGATCGTACTTAAGGAAAGTACACCAAATAACGTACCGATGATATTACCAACACCACCTGTCAGCATTGTTCCACCAATGATAGACGATGCAATGGCATTCATTTCCATACCTGTTGCATGGGATGCAGAACCTGATCCAACATGCATAAAATATACAAATCCGCCGATACCTGCCAGCAGACTGCAGAGAAGGTGTGCCATAAATTTTGTCTTCTTTACATTAATACCGAGCATCAAAGCACTCTGCTGATTACCGCCGACTGCATAGAAATTACGTCCACTCTTTGTCCAGCGCAGCATACAGAATAAAACAATTACCAGGATCAATGCTACAACAACACCGATCTCTACATAGGCATTTACATATTTACCAAGCTTATTGACAGAGCCAAGCCCCGGAACGATCACTCTTGTTTCCTTCAGTTTTACAAATGCCTCGTTCTGCACATTGAACGGCTCTGTATTTACAATTGTTGTCATACCTCGTGCAAAAAACATGCCCGCCAGAGATACAATAAACGGCTGGATATCCAGATAAGCTACCAGGTAGCCCTGTACCAGACCAAATAAAAGTCCGATACCAAGTGAAATAAAGATTGCTGTCACTACATTTCCACCATGATAGTCCAGATAAACCGCACAACACATGCTGACAAGTGCAGCCACACCACCGACAGAAATATCAATACTTCCTGTGATCATAACAATACTCATGCCACAGGATGCAATGATCAGTGCTGCGTTGGCATTCAGCATGTTTAAAAATGTCTGCGCCTTTAAAAATCCTTTTCCTTCAAAGATCATCGCGCCGATATACATGGCAAAAAATACGATCATGGTAATTGCCAGAAGCAGATTGGTATCTGTCATATTTTTTGTTTTCTGGAAAAATCCTGTTTTCTTCTTTTCTGACATATTACGCAACCCCCTTTACCTGTTCACTGTGTTTCAGCTTTTTGGTAAAACCAGCGATTTTTTCTCTTACGACCGGTGCACTGAAAATAACAAGTGCGATAACAACGATCGCCTTATAAGCTGGAAGTGCATCTGACTGTACATTAAATTTATAAAGTGTTGTTGTCAGGAACTGGATCACATATGCACCGAGGATAGAAGCAGGTAAGTTGAATTTACCACCGCTCAGTGAATTTCCGCCAAGTGCAACTGCTAAGATCGCATCCATTTCAATATCCTTAGCAATAACAGAATAGTTAATGGTTGACAGACGGCTTACTTTGATAAAACCTGAAACTGCAACACATAATCCAAGGATCACGAAAGTAAGCAGCTTTACCAGCTTCGGATTTAAGCCATTCAGTCTTGCGGAATCAGAATTGATACCGACTGCCTGCACATATAATTTGAGGTTTGTGAACTTCATCACAAGTGCCATCACGATAATACAAGCGATCATGATGAAAAACGGTGTCGGAATCGGAATTCCCGGAATGAATCCACCAAAATAAGTAAACGTTGCATCATTAACGATCGGAAGTTCATTATTATTGATCCATGCAGCGATAGAACGACCGGCTGTATACAGGATCAGTGTTGCAACCATCGGCTGAATCTTGAAATAGGATACAAGAACACCATTAAATGCGCCAAACAGCATTGCTACAATACAGCTTACTAAAAATGCTACAATGATCGGAGCCTGCAGTGTATCCGGTCTGGAGTTGGTTCCACAAAGCACACGCAGTACCACGCTGCCACTGATCGCAATCGCAGCACCCACACTGATATCCTGTCCGCCGGAGGCTGCTGTTACAAGCGTCATACCGATCGCAAGGATCGCCAGCTCTGAGCCGTAATCCAGAATGGTGATCAGATAACCGGATAATACCGGATTTCCCATGCTGTTATATCCCATCGTGATCTTAAAAAAGGATGGATCTACTATTAAATTAAATATTGCCAGTATGATCAATGCCATAATCGGAATCATGATCTGTTTTTTCATTAAATTTTTCATGATTTCTGGTCACCTCCTGCAATCGTACTCATAATGCCCATCTGTGTCAGTTCGTTGCCTGTCAGCTCACCGACCACTTTACGGTCACGCATGACAACCAGTCTGGAACAGGTACGGAGCATTTCATCGGTTTCGGAAGAAATAAAGGTTACGCTCATTCCTTCTGATGCAAGCTTCAGCACAAGCTTCTGGATATCAATTTTAGTACCGACATCAATACCTCTTGTCGGTTCATCCAAAATCAGATACTGTGGATGTGTCAAAAGCCATCTTGCCAGGATAACCTTCTGCTGATTACCACCGGATAACGATTTGATCGGTGTATCTGCAGATGCGGTTTTAATTGCAAGAAGTTTGATATATTCATCTGCCAGTTTATTTGCCTCTGCCTTGGAATATGGCTTAAAGAAGCCCTTCAGCACCTGAGATGCAAAAATTATATTATCTCTGACAGAAAGATCACCGATGATACCATCTTTCTTTCTGTCCTCAGGAAGATATGCAATACCCTGTTTCATCGCATCAAGCGGTTTTGTGATCTTAACCTGCTTTCCGTTCATCTTTACGGTTCCGCCCAGTACTCTGTCTGCTCCAAAGATCGCACGTACACACTCGCTTCGACCGGATCCCAAAAGTCCGGTAAATCCATTGACCTCGCCTTTTTCAATGTGGAAATCAAATGGCTTGATACCTGCATCGCTATACAGTCCTTCTGCTTCAAATACAGGTGCATCACTCTTACTCTTCTCAAATGCCTTCTGCTCACCTTTGATGTCAGACATGTCATCCAACTCCTTGCCAAGCATTTTGGAAACAAGCTGCACACGTGGCAGATCTTTGATCTCATATTCTCCGACAAGCTGTCCGTCTCGCAGAACAGTAATCTTATCACAAACCTCATATACCTGATCCAGGAAATGGGTTACAAATATGATACCAACACCCTTCTTTTTCAGATCGCGCATCAGTTTAAAGAGCTTTTGCACTTCCTGGTCATCCAGTGATGAAGTAGGCTCATCCAGAATCAGAACCTTACATTCCATATCAACCGCTCTTGCGATCGCTACCATCTGCTGGATTGCGATAGAGCAGCTTGCAAGCTGCTGGGTTGCTTTTGCCGGTATATCAAGCGACTGCAGAATATCATCTGCCGCCTTATTCATTTTCTTCCAGTTCTGTCCTACGCCCTTTGTTCTGCCAATAAACATATTTTCTGCTACAGACAGATTCGGACAGAGTGTAATTTCCTGATATACAGTACTGATACCAAGATTTTGTGCATCCTGCGGAGAACGGATCACCGCCTCTTTCTCCATTCCTTTCAGATAAATATGTCCTTCATCTTTTGTATAAACACCTGTCAGCACCTTGATCAATGTTGATTTTCCCGCACCGTTTTCACCCATCAGTGCATGGATCTCTCCCTCGCACAGATTAAAATCCACATTCTGTAGTGCCTTTACGCCGGGGAAGCTTTTATAAATACCTTTCACTTCAAGTACTCTGTTTTCTTTCACCCTGCATCCTCCTTCCTATAAAGAGGGAGCGCAAAGCAGCTTTTTTGCTGCGCTGCGCTCCCGGCTGTTTGTATGATCGTGGATCTTAGATTCCGTAGTTGTCTACATCTTCCTGTGTGATCGTTGTAGCATCAAAGCCTTTTTCATCCATGATGATTGTCTTTTCAGAGATTGTTTCACCATTTTCAATCTTCTTGATGATGTCATCGATGTAAGAAGCCTGGAATGGATTACACTGTCCGTCGTAGTTCCAGTTCTGGTTTAATAATTCTTCAAGCGCCCACTTGTTGCAGTCAAAGCCCATAACGATTACGTCTTTGCCAACACCGTGAGGAATATTCGCTTTATCAAGAGCCGCTACAGCACCTTTTGCCATATCATCGTTTTCAGCATAGATGACATTGAAGGATTTACCTGAGTCAATAACAGACTGTACGATCTGCTGTGCTTTTTCTGAGTTCCATTCAGCGGTCTGCTGTGTTACAAGATTCCATCCGTCAGATGCAACTGTATCATTTAAAGCACCTGTACGACCCTGCTGTGCTGCAGAACCCATAACACCCTGTAAATGAATGATATTGTATTCATCAAGGTTCTGGCTCTTTAACCATTCAACTGCTGTTTCTCCTTCTTTTGCCATATCGGAAACGATAGATGCTTCATAAAGGCTCTCATCTGCATCAATCGTACGATCGAATAAGATAACTCTGATTCCTGCATCCTGTGCATCCTGCAGAACTGAATCCCAGCCTGCTGTATCTGCTGCGGAGAGAAGAAGATAATCAACACCGTCCTGAATGAACTTCTGTGCTGCTGTGATCTGTTCATCATTCTTTAAGCTGTATGCGAATGATGCTTCATATCCGTTTTCTTCTGTGAACATTGCCTTCATGTCTTTATCGTTTGCTGTACGATATCCTGATTCATTCGGATCATTGTTGATGATACCTACTTTGACCAGATCTCCTGATGCTGCAGGTGCTTCTGTTTCTGCATCTGCACTTGCATCTGTGCTTTCCTCTGTGCTGCTGTCAGCAGGAGCTGTTGTGTCTGCTGCACTGCTTCCACATCCTACCAGCATTGTTGCGATCATTGCGGTGCTAAGTAAAATCCCTAATAATTTCTTTTTCATGGCGTATCCTCCTTTTTGCTTGTTACTACGTTTTTGATGGTCTAATCATAACGTAATCTGCCGGCAAAAAATACGGAGTTTCTTTTGAATAAAGTGTAAATTTTTTCTAATATTCGGGATGTTATTATTTTTTGTCAGAAAAAGTTGAATTTTTTACGAAATTTGTTTGATTTTATTGTATGGGATCCTGACATAAACTCTCGTCCATTCCCCATACTCACTTTCCAGTTGTAATCCATACCCCTGTCCATAATTCAGACGGATTCTCTGCTGCACATTATAAAGTCCAAAGCCGCTTGGATTTTCCTTCTCCTCTATTTCACCATCCAATACTTTTTTCAGACGGATCAGTTTTTCCGGATCGATTCCGCTTCCGTCGTCATAAACTTCAAATGCAAGACAGTCTCCCACTATCTGCCCGCTGATACGGATATGCCCCAGCCTTCTTTTGTTTTTTATGCCATGATACAACGCATTTTCAACAAGAGGCTGCAGTGTCATTTTTAATATTTTGTACTGATACAACTCTTCCGGTATTTTTATTTCATACTCCAGAATATCCTGATAGCGGAACTGCTGGATCTGGAGATAGCTTCGGATATGTAGTTCTTCTTCCTGCACCGTAATAAAATCCTGCCCTTTCGAAAGAGTTGTACGGAAAAAATCAGAAAGCGAAGATACCATATTGACGACCTGCTCTTTTTCACCTGCCTCTGCCAGCCAGATGATCGTATCCAGCGTATTGTACAAGAAATGCGGATTGATCTGCGCCTGCAAAAGCTTCAGCTCTGTTGCTTTCAGATTGAGCTGCTCCACCTTGATCCCTTCTACAAGATTTCCGATTTGCTCCACCATCTGGTTAAAGCTCGTGCTTAAAATCGCCATTTCATCATCATTGCCGCCTTTTGCCCGGACTGCAAAATCACCCTGTCCTGCAATTCTGGTTGCTTCACACAAACTTTCGATTGGTTTGGTAATGCGCAGCATGATCTTTCGACTGATGAGAAGTGCTGCTGCTAGAATCAATACGAAACTTACTGTCACCGTCCGTATTGCCTGATCCACATCCATTCGGATATCGCTTCTGAGGTTTTCCAGATTTGTCGCCTGATAATAAATATACTGCTGGATCTGATCCTGGATCAGTTGTGTCAGAATACGGATATTGACATCCAGACGCTCCATATTTTTGTCATATTGCCCGGAAATCAGCGCATCCTTCTCTATTTCCTCCACACGATCCTCCAATGTATCCAGTGCTTTCAATATCATCGTCAGCTGATTCTTTGCATATTCATCCTCCGTAGCATCGTACATCTTCTGGAAGGACTGCCTTGCATCATCTATCATTTCATGCGGCTTTTGCGTATCAACAAGCTCCTTTGCACGTTCAGAGTTTACCGCAATGATATACATGATATAATCCATATCATCCTTAAAATTGATGTTATATGCATTCGCCATTTCAATCTTTCCAACAATCGCATCATAACGATCCGCAAAGCTGTAGATCATGACGATCAGATAGATAATGATCACAACCAGTGGCAGCAGACAAATACCCATCAGCATATTCAGACGTTGTTTCAGCAAAGAATTCTTTTTCAAAACTGCCTCCTGTTTTATATCTGTGTACGAAATTCACGTGGGGTACATTTTTGTACTTTTTTAAACAGATAACTAAAATAATGCGCATCCTTGTAGCCAACTGCATACGCAATTTCTGCCGTTTTCATTGTACTGCTCCGCAGAAGCTGCTTTGCTCTTTCCATTCTGACGTTTGTCAGATATTCAATAAAGGTTTCTCCCATTTCCTTACTGAATATTGTACTGAAATGACTTGGGCTGATATTTACACTTGCAGCCACCTGATTCAACGAAATATCTTCTTCCTCATAATGATGTTCGATGTAGGAAACAGCCTCTTTCAAAAGATCGCTGTAACGCTTCCTTGACACGGATTCCCGACATTCCAGCGTCGCATCGAGTACTTTTTTGATATATTCCTTTGTCTGCTCTGTTGTCTGTATCACCTGTTCCATTTCCTTCAGATCACCGCAACGCTCTACCAGTTCTTTTGAAGAAAATCCAAGCGTTTCCAGAAATGCCACCGCAGCCAGATAAAAATCCATGGCAACATACTGTCTGAACATCAGTGACTGGACACTCTTTTCGCCCAGACTCATAAAATAATCCTCTACAAAGTTGGAAACCTCCCTGCGCAGACCTGTATGAATGAAATTCTCAATAATCTTGTGATTAAGCTTATCAACCTGTACAGAACTGATCAGAAGTTCTTCATTTTCCTTCTTTTCAGTCTGCGGATTTTCGGATGATCCGACATCTCTGACCGGTATTTCCAAAATCTGGTTCCACTTTTTAAAATACTGGAAAGCAAACTTCTTTTCCGCTTCTTTCAGAGAATTTTTGATCTCCCTGAGTCTTTTCACAGGATTTCCAAGTGCTCCGAAGTATTCCACCGGCGGATCTG
>DJNY01000045.1 GCA_002441865.1 Lachnospiraceae bacterium UBA6452
TGCGCGGTGCGCTCATGTTTCTACAGAAATATGGGATCAGCAATACACTGGCAGTCAGGATCTATAAGACGTATGGTATGCGGATGTACGGTATTCTGCAGGAAAATCCGTATCAGATGGCGGAGGATATTGAGGGTGTCGGCTTCCGGATGGCAGATGCGATCGCGGAGAGGATCGGTATCCGTACAGATTCCGATTACAGAATCAGAAGCGGTATTTTATACGTGTTATCCCAAAGTATGGCGGAGGGAAATCTGTATCTGCCCAAAGAAGAACTGGTGCGGCAGACAGCAGAGCTTCTGCGTGTTCCGCAGGATGCAATAGAGCCGCACATTGCAAATCTGATGATGGACAAAAAACTGGTCATCAGGGGAGACTGCATTTACAGCATGCCTGCCTATTATGCGGAAAATAATGTGGCAACGATGCTGCTTTCCCTGCGCAATCTCCCCGAAAAGCAGGAAGAAGATGCGATCGAAAGAGAACTTCTGCATCTGGAAAACAGAGATCAGCTGCAGCTTGATCCGCTGCAGCGCCGGGCAGTGATCCAGAGTGTGCAGAACGGTGTGTTTCTGCTGACCGGTGGGCCGGGAACCGGAAAAACGACGACGATCAATATGATGATCCGGTATTTTCTGGCAAACGGGAAAAACCTGGCACTGACAGCGCCGACCGGAAGAGCGGCAAAGCGGATGACAGAGGCGACCGGTTATGAAGCAAAGACGATCCACCGGCTTCTGGAAGTCAATGCGGGCGGAGAAGACAGGGAAATGTTTGAAAGGAATGAGGAAAATCCACTGGAAGCGGATGTGATCATTGTGGATGAAATGTCCATGGTGGATATTTTTCTCATGCAGTCATTGTTAAAGGCAATTCCCTACGGCACAAGACTGATCCTCGTAGGCGACAGAAACCAGCTTCCTTCCGTCGGACCGGGGCAGGTGATGCGTGATCTGCTGGAAAGCGGCGCTTTTGCCAGTGTCTGTCTGGAGACGATCTACAGGCAGTCGGATGACAGCGATATTATCTGGAATGCACATCAGATCCAGTGCGGCAGGGATATTGCACTGGACAATAAGAGCAAAGATTTCTTTTTCCTGCCCAGACAGGATATCAACCTGATCTACAACAATATCGTGCAGCTTGTAACGGACAAACTGCCACGCTATACAAAAACATCACCCACCGAAATACAGGTGCTGACCCCGATGCGGAAGGGACCGCTCGGTGTGGAGGCACTCAATAAGATCCTGCAGGCGTATGTCAATCCTGCGGACAGCAAAAAGAAGGAAAACCAGTTTGGGGAAAGAATCCTGCGGGAAGGCGATAAGGTGATGCAGATCCGCAACAATTATAAACTGGAATGGGAGATCACCGGACTGCACAGGATTGTGATCGATAAGGGGCTCGGTGTATTTAACGGCGACATGGGCAGGATCAGCGAGATCAATACTTATGCCAAAACGGTGCGTGTCCTGTTTGATGACGGACGTGAAGTCAGCTATGGCTTTGATGAAATGGAGGAACTGGAGCTGGCATATGCCATCACGGTACATAAATCGCAGGGCAGCGAATATCCGGCAGTTGTGATACCGGTATTTCATGTTCCATATCTGCTGGCTTATCGGAATCTCCTGTATACAGCAGTCACAAGGGCGAAAAAATGCGTGACACTGATCGGCAGTGAGGAGACTGTCCGTCAGATGATCGAAAACGGCAATACACAGACAAGATATACCGGACTGGAAGAACGGATCCGGGAGAGGATGTCTGTGATGGAGAAAGAAGAGGAGAAATAGGATGCATCATGTTTTAAATGCCGGCAGGAAAAGCGGACAGATCTTTCTGCGGCTGCTTTATCCGGTCAGATGTCCCTTCTGCGATGAAATCGTCCCGGGGTTTGAAAAGCTGGTCTGCGATACATGCAGGGAGGAACTTACACCGATAAAAAACTACTGCATGAAGTGCGGAAAGCGTGTGCGGCAGGAAGAGGAATACTGCAGCAGCTGCAGGGAGATCCCGCATAACTTCAGCAGAGGACGCTGTCTTCTGCCTTATGAGGGAAAGACCAGAAAATCCATCTATCGCTTCAAATACGGAAAAAGACAGGAATATGCAAAGGCATATGCACAGCTTATGGCAGAAGAAATGGGAGATTTTATACGAAGCTGCGGAGCCGATGCACTGCTTCCCGTTCCGCTGCATGCAAGGCGGCAGCAGAAGCGCGGGTACAATCAGGCAACGCTTCTTGCAAAGGCACTTGGCAGCATTTGCGGCATTCCGGTCTGCTCCCATCTGATACGCAGGACAAAAAATACAATTCCACAGAAAAAGCTTACGTTCTCACAGCGTCAAAATAATTTGAAAAGGGCTTTTAAATTCACACGAAATGATGTAAAATTAAATACGATTATTATAATAGATGATATCTATACAACCGGCAGTACAATAGACGCGATCGCGCGTCTCTGTCAGGAAAAAGGAATTGAAAATATCTATTTTCTGACGATAGCCGGCGGAAAATAGGAGGCAGTTATGAATGTAAAAAATTGCCGTAAATGCGGTAAATTGTTTAATTATGTATATGGACCTGTCATCTGCCCGGCATGTAAAGAAGCGCTGGAGGCAAAGTTTCAGGAAGTAAAGAAATATATCCAGCAGCATGGCCGTGCAACCATGGAGGAAGTGTCTGAGGAATGCGATGTCGATACAGCGCAGATCCAGCAGTGGATCAGACAGGAAAGACTGCAGTTTGCGGATGATTCTCCGATCCAGGTTGCCTGCGAGATGTGCGGCAAGATGATCAGAAGCGGTCGCTTCTGCCCGCAGTGTAAAGATCAGATGGCGCGCAAGCTCAACAGCGCCATGGGACTTTCCGGTGTGATGGTGGAAGAACCAAAGCACGACAATAAACGTGAGGATCCGAGAATGCGGTTCCTGAAGTAAGAGAAATGGAGGCTGCAATGTTAAGCCAGGAACGAATCAAACTTATGACTAAAATGGCAGCATACGAAGAAAACGAAGGAAAAAAATATATGTCGATCGGCAGTTATTTCCGGAGCGATTATATGGGAATGCAGGTCATCCGTTCCGTTATATGCGGAACACTGGCTTTCTTTTTGCTTGCAGGTCTTTATGTTTATTATCATTTTGAGACGATGATGCAGGACATCTACAAGATGGATCTGCTGCTGCTCGGACGCAGGGTCCTGTTTTATTATATTGTATTTATAGCGGCGTACAGCGTGATCACCTATGTGATCTACTCTTTCCGTTACAGCAGGGCGAAGCGCAGCCTGAAGCATTATTACTATCATCTGAAGCAGCTTGCTGCGATCTATGATATTGAAAAAGGCAGGCATTAGCCTGTATACCGTGAAAGGATGAAGTTATGTCATCATTACTTGAAATCAGAGAGAATATAAGAAATTTTTACAGCCGCAACGAAGTATATCTCCAGCCGCTTTTTAAATTCCTGCTGGCACTTGTGGCACTTTTGATGATCAACGGAAATCTGGGCTTTATGTCTAAGATAGATAATATTTTTATCGTACTGGTACTGGCACTGATGTGCTCTTTTCTTCCGGTCAATCTGCTTGTCGTGATCGCTGCGGTATTTGTGATCCTGCATTTTTATGCGGTTTCCATGGAATGTGCCGTTGTAGGCGGAGCAGTATTCCTTCTGATGCTTCTTTTATATTACCGCTTTGCACCGAAGGATGCATTGATCGTTCTGCTCCTTCCGCTTTGCTTTGTCCTGAAGATCCCGTATGCGGTACCGATCATTGTAGGTCTTTTGTGTACACCGGCGTCCGTTGTATCGGTAGCCTGTGGTGTGATCTCTTATTACATGATAGATTATGTGAAGACAAACGCGACTGTGATCAGTTCACTGGATGCGGATAATGCGGTAAGCAAGTTCCGCTATGTCATGGACGGACTTCTGAATAACAAAGCAATGCTGATCGTTTTAATTTCTTTCTGTGTTACCACAATAATTGTATATGTTATTCGTAGATTATCTGTAGATCATGCATGGACGATCGCCATGTTTGCGGGTGCGGTCGTGTCTGTGGTCATGCTGCTTCTGGGAGATCTGACTTTTGATACCAATATTTCGGTAGTTGCAACAATCCTTGGAACGGTCGTTTCTCTGCTTCTGGCAAAGGTTGTGGAATTCTTTGCGTTTAACGTGGATTATACAAGAACAGAGTATGTGCAGTTTGAAGATGACGAATACTATTATTATGTCAAGGCAATTCCGAAAAATACGGTATCCAAAGCAAAGCATACGGTAAAGAAGATCACCAGTGTATTATAAAAACGGGGACTAGGTGTTTTCATGCAACAAATCAATACTTTCATAGACAAATATCTTGCAACGGTCCATATTCCAAAGACGCTTGTATGGACAGATATTGTGGAGATCATTATTATTTCCTTTCTGGTATACCAGATTCTGGCCTGGATTCGTAATACAAGAACCTGGGCTCTTTTACGTGGGGTGCTTGTGATCCTGGGCTTTCTGATGATTGCAGCGATCTTCAATATGACAACGATCATATGGATCGCCGGAAAGATTTTTTCCGTTGCGGCGATCGCGATCGTCGTGATCCTGCAGCCGGAGCTGAGGCGGGCACTCGAACAGCTGGGACAAAAAAACATATTCAGCAGCCTTCTGCCGTTTGAAACGGCAAAAGCGCCGGAAGGCCGTTTTTCCGATAAGACAAGAAACGAGATCATCAAAGCCTGCTATGAAATGGGCAAGGTACGGACAGGTGCGCTGATCGTAATTGAACAGAATACACCGCTTGCCGAGTATGAAAGAACCGGTATCGAAGTGGATGGTATTGTCACGAGCCAGCTGCTTATCAATATTTTTGAACATAATACGCCGCTGCATGACGGTGCAGTGATCATAAGAGGAAACCGTGTGACCTGGGCAACCTGTTATCTTCCGCTTTCCGATAATATGGAATTGTCCAAGGAACTTGGTACGAGACACAGAGCAGGTGTCGGTATTTCCGAATGTACCGATTCGCTGACGATCATTGTTTCGGAAGAGACCGGGCGTGTATCCGTTGCGTATGGCGGAAAGCTGACCAGAAATGTAGATGCGGATACGCTGCGCGAAAAAATGGAAATGATCCAGAATAAGGAAACAGAAGATAAAAAGAAAAAGAAAATAACATGGAAGGGAAGGGGTAAGCGTGAAGAAAGCCAAAATATTTGAAAACCTGAGCCTGAAAATACTCGCTGTATTCATTTCCATCCTTTTATGGCTGATCGTGATCAATGTATCGGATCCGGTCAGTGATACTTCTTACAGCGATATTCCTCTGACGGTCGTGAATGCGGAATCCATTACCAGTCAGGGTAAGGTATATGATATTACAAGTGATGATACGGTATCGATCTCTGTCAGTGCCAAACGTTCCATTCTGGATTCTCTCGGCAAGGACAATTTCAAGGCGATCGTGGATCTGTCCCAGTATAATCAAAATACAGGGCTTGTTCCGGTCCGGGTCGAATCGAATAAGTACAATGACCAGATAGACAGCATGAAATCCAAGACAGAAAATGTTGCGGTGAGTGTGGAAGATAAGCTTGCAAAACAGTTTGTGATCACGCCTGTGGTGACCGGAGAACCGGAAGAAGGTTATGTGACCGGAGATGTGACAACGGCTGAAAATATCATCCGTATTTCAGGAGCGCAGTCTGTTGTTTCTTCAATCAAGAAAGTAACGGCGGAGGTATCCGTGGCGGGACTGAGCAGCAGTATCAATACATCCGTGGATCTGCGCCTGTATGATGAAAACGGTGATCTGATCAAAGATACCAATCTGACCAAGAATATTTCAACGGTAGCTGTGTCGGTACAGATCCTTGCAACCAAGGAACTGCCGCTGGAATTCAATTACAGCGGAGAACCGGCTGAAGGATATTGTGTTTCCGGTGATCTGACTGCGGATGTGACTTCTGTGATGGTAGCGGGAAGAGCGAGCGTGCTTTCTTCCATGTCGGTGCTTGAGGTTGCGGCTGCAGCTGTCAATGTAGACGGTCTGTCACAGACGACGAAGGTACCGGTAACGCTTGCGCGGTATCTGCCGGAAGGTATTTCTCTGATCTCAGAGGATGTGGAAACGGTAAATGTAACGGTTCCGATCGAGCGGATCATTACAAACACATATACACTGGATAAAAAGAATATCACAATGCAGAATCTGCCGGATACATTGGAGGCGGAAATACTCGGTGCGTCAGATACGATCGACGTGGATCTGACAGGCGTAGCCTCTGTTATGAACAGTGCTGCAGTGCGTTCCATGACACTGAAGGCGACTGTAGACTGGGAAAAATATATGGAGGAAGCGGAGCTTGCTGATCTTTCGGCAGGCACATACCGTGTAACTCTGACGTTTGCACTGCCGGACGGTGTATCGGTGGATCGAGACATCACGATCAGTGTACGTCTGACAGATGCAGAGGAAGAATAGAAAGGATCGAACAGAAAATGAGCAGATTATTTGGAACGGATGGGGTGCGTGGTGTTGCAAACAAAGAACTGACACCGCTTCTGGCAATGCAGCTTGGGCAGGCAGGTGCGTCTGTGCTGACAAAAGAAACCTCTCATAAGCCGACGATCATGGTTGGCTGTGATACCCGTATTTCGGGCGGTATGCTTGCAAATGCGCTGATGGCAGGCGTATGCTCTGTTGGGGCAAATGCGGTTTATGTCGGTGTTGTGCCGACGCCGGCAGTTGCTTATCTGACCAGAAAATATCACATGGATGCGGGCGTTGTAATTTCCGCTTCCCATAATCCAGTGGAATTTAACGGCATTAAGTTTTTTGACGCAAATGGTTATAAGCTGCCGGATGCCATGGAAGATGAGATCGAAGCGATCATCAAAAACGACATGCAGGATCTTACTTTCCCGACCGGGACAGGAATCGGCAGCATTACATACCAGACAGATGCCAGAGAAGATTATGTGAAGCATGCAATTAAGGCAATTCCGGTAGACCTGCACGGCATGAAGATCGTGGCAGACTGCGCAGAGGGAGCATCTTACTATACCTCGGTAGAGGCATTAAAGGCGCTTGGTGCAGATGTGGTAGCGATCCATAACAAGCCGGACGGTACGAATATCAATGCAAACTGCGGTTCTACCCATATGGAAGAGCTCATGGAGCGTGTAAAGGCAGAAAAGGCAAATGTCGGACTGGCATTTGACGGAGACGCAGATCGTCTGCTGGCAGTGGATGAAAAAGGCAATAAGGTAGATGGCGACCAGATCATGGGCATTGTCGGTAATTACCTGAAGGAACAGAAAAAATTAAAGAAAGATACGATCGTAGCGACCGTAATGAGCAATCTGGGCTTCTTTTTGATGGGAGAAAAACAGGGCATTCATATGGAGCAGACAAAGGTCGGTGACAGATATGTGCTGGAGCGGATGCGCCAGATCGGCGCCAATCTGGGTGGAGAGCAGTCAGGCCACATTATCTTTCTGGACGAAAATACGACCGGTGACGGTCTGTTAAGTGCCCTGCATCTTCTGCAGGTGCTGGTAGATACGAAGAAACCGCTTTCCGAGCTGGCATCGATCATGGAAGTACTGCCGCAGGCACTTGTGAATGCAAAAGTACCGAATGATAAGAAAAACAGTTATATGGACAATCCGCAGATCGCGGATGCAATCGATGCACTGACAAAGAAATTTGCGGGAGAAGGACGTGTGCTGATCAGACCGAGCGGAACGGAACCGCTTGTCCGTGTCATGATCGAAGGTAAGGATCAGAAACAGATCCAGGAGGAAGCAGAAAAACTGGCTGCGCTGATTGAAAGCGTAATGTGATGAACTTGCAAAGAAAAGTCGTTGTACAAGGATTGTTCTTGTGAAAATTGCACAAATATGATACACTGAAAAAAGGGTATAGAGTTATGATTTGTTTTGCAGATCATTACATTGTATGGAGGTTGTTTACATGGTTAGCCAAAAAGTTATTATAAAAAATCCAACAGGCCTACACCTAAGACCGGCTGGTGTCCTATGCAAGGAGGCAATGCAGTTTAAGTCTTTGATTACATTCACATTTCGTGATAATACGGCGAATGCCAAGAGCGTACTGAGCGTGCTTGGCGCATGTGTTAAATGCGGCGATGAGGTCGAGTTTGTTTGTGATGGCGAAGATGAAAAAGAAGCCCTGAAGGCTCTTGTGGAAGCCATCGAAAATGGATTAGGAGAGTAAATGATAGCAGCCCATCTAACAGTAGATGGGCTGATTTTTTTAGGAGGCACAAAATGTTAAATTATAAGCGTTACAAAAAAAATCCGGTAATCGATTATCCGGAAAGAGAATGGCCGAACAAGGAGATCACAAAGGCACCAATCTGGTGCAGCGTCGACCTCAGGGACGGTAACCAGGCACTGATCGATCCAATGATCGTAGAAGAAAAAGTAGAAATGTTTAATTATCTTGTAAAGCTCGGCTTTAAGGAGATCGAAGTCGGATTCCCGGCAGCGAGCCAGATCGAATATGATTTCCTGCGCCAGCTGATCGAGCGCAAGATGATCCCGGATGATGTCCGTGTACAGGTTCTGACACAGTGCAGAAAAGAACTGATCGAGCGTACCTTCGAATCGATCGAGGGCTGCAGCCAGGCAATCGTTCATATTTACAATTCTACTTCCACACTGCAGAGAGATGTTGTATTCCATATGAATGAAGATGAGATCGTCAACATTGCGGTAGAAGGTACCAAAATGGTAAAGGAATGTGCAAAGGATTTTCCGGGCAAGATCATATTAGAGTATTCACCGGAAAGCTTTACCGGAACAGAGCTTCCGTTTGCACTCCGTATCTGTACGGAAGTACAGAAGACATGGGGCGCTACCAAAGAGAACCCGATCATCATCAACCTGCCGTCTACCGTAGAAATGAATACGCCGAATGTATATGCGGATCAGATCGAGTGGATGAACAAGCACTTTGAAGACCGTGAAAGCATTATCCTTTCCGTGCATCCGCACAATGACCGCGGTACAGGTGTTGCCAGTGCAGAGCTTGCCCTGCTTGCAGGCGCTGACCGCGTGGAAGGTACTTTATTCGGAAACGGCGAACGTACCGGTAATGTGGATGTTTTGAACATTGCTTACAATATGTTCTCGCAGGGCATTGATCCGGAGCTGAACATTGAACATATCAACGAAATCATTGAAATTTACGAAAGATGCTGCAAGATTCCGATCCATCCGCGTCATCCGTATGCAGGTAAGCTTGTGTTTACTGCATTCTCCGGATCTCATCAGGATGCGATCAACAAGGGTGTTGCAGCCATGAAGGAAAGAAAGAGCGAGATCTGGCAGGTTCCTTATCTGCCGATCGACCCTGCGGATATCGGAAGAGAATACGAGCCGATCGTCAGAATCAATTCCCAGTCCGGCAAGGGCGGTGTTGCATTTGTTATGGATACGTACTTTGGATTCAAGCTGCCAAAGGGCATGCACAAGGAATTTGCAAATGTGATCCAGAAAATCTCCGAAAAACAGGGAGAGGTATCACCGGATCAGATCATGGAGCAGTTCCGCAAGCAGTATCTCGATCAGAAAGAGCCGCTGCACTTCAGAAAGCTCAAAGTGGACGATCTCTCCGGCGAGACAAAGTCCCAGTTCGATACAAAGGTCACCGTTACTTATACGGATCATGGTGTCGAGAAGCAGTTTGAGGCTGTCGGTAACGGCCCGATCGATGCAGTACAGCGTGGCCTGCAGGAGGAAACAGGCGTCCGTATCAAGGTGCTCGATTACGAAGAACATGCATTGCAGAGTGGTTCCAACTCACAGGCCGCAGCCTATATCCATCTGCTTGATTCCGATGATGGCAGCGTCACATACGGCGTTGGTGTCAGCAGCAATATTACGAGAGCGTCCGTACGTGCTATCTTCTCAGCAATGAACAGACTTGGAATCGGAAAATGATCCACATGGAGCCGTTTGTATGAAAAAATTTCTGAATAAGATAACCAAACTGGTAAAACCATATTATATACTGCCAATCATAACCCTGTTATTTTTAACAGGGTTTATTGGCAGTTATTTGTTTCCCAATACAGTACTTGATACCTATGTGATCAATATGATGGAGACGGACGGGGATGAGGAAGTGATGCTTCCGCTTTCTGCCACGGCTCCGGTCATTTATGAAATGAACACAGGGACATTGGCGATGCGTGGCATTCAGATCGGTATCAACAAACAGGGACAGGCTCTTTCCGGGACAACGCTTGTCTATCGGGTGTATGCGGGGGATAACTGTGTCAGCGAAAACCGTTATGCGGTAGGGAGCGGAGATGACCTGCAATATGTTTATCTGCCTTTTGAGAACCAGAAGGACTGTATCGGTAAGCTGAAGATCACCTTTCAGCTGGAAAATGCAGGAGAGACAGATCCTGTTCTGCCTGCCCTCATGGCAAACCATACGGAAGTGAAGGACACGGTGACAACACCCGCACAGACGGATACAGATACACAGCAGACGGGCGTGACGGCAGAGAATGTTTCCTTAAAATGCAGTTATATATACACGCATAACACATATCCGTTCCTGTACGACTGCAGATTGCTGACATTTGTCTTTTTAGCTGCCTCCATGGCAGTCTGTTATCCAAGAAAAAAGAAGGAGGAGCAGGTATGAAGCAGAAAAAAAAGCCGTTGATCCTTCTGAAAATACTGGTCAATCTGATCCTGATCGCAACAGCGGCACTTCTTGTCGAGTGTGTTGTATTCCAGTTTCCGGCGCTCTACTATAAGGAAAAACCACAGGATATCGTCTGTGACGGTTCAGATCCGCAGGTGGAGATCCAGACAAAAAATGCACTTGCCAGACTGACAGAGGATGAGATCAGAAGCATAGAGGTAGAACAGAGTAACCAGAAGCTGCTTGCAGAATATCATGGCGAAACGTATGAGGAGAAGCTGGACGAAAATCTTGTGAAAAAAGATGGGACGCTGTACCGGAAGGTCAAGAAGACGGTGATCGATGCAGCACTTTCCAAGCCCTATTATATCCATAAGCTGGATCTGCGTGCGCCTGTAACGGAGAATGCGGGATACAGCGTGGAGCTTTATCTGAATGGCAAAAAGACAGATTCTGTCTACTGCAGCATCGATCCAAAGCTGGCTGCGGGGATTGCCAATATATCCGGGCGTTGTGACAGGATAAAGATCACACTTCTGACCAACGAAACGATCGATGACAGTAAGATACAGGTAACGCTGTCCAATCAGTTCAGGCCGAACAGCATGCGTCTGTTTTTCCTGTTTGTTCTGTTTGGAACAGGGGCACTTTTGTATCAGGCAAAAACGCTTCTGCGGGATAAGCCGGAATGGATCTTCGCAATCCTCTGTTTTGCACTTGGCAGTCTTTTGATCTGCGGGATCGGAACAAACCAGGTCAGCTATGATGAATATGTGCATGCCAAAGCGGCTTATAAGCTGTCCTTTGGTACAACGATCGAATCAACGGAATCTGCGATCCAGATGGCGGGAAATCTGCTGCCGTTCTTCCATAACCCGGAAGAAAGACAGCTTGTGGAAGCTTACGAAGAGAAAAACAATGATTACAGCTGGGCGGATATCGGACATCAGAGCAGATTTGTCCGTTCCGAAACGAGGGTATATTATCCGATGGCGCTCGGCTTTAAGCTGGGACGTATGCTGCATCTGCGGTTTGCGGATACGGTAGCACTGGCTAAGTTCGGTAATCTGCTGTTTTATATTCTGGTCGTATTTTTTGCGATCCGGCTGGCAAAACGCTATCAGGCGCTTGTGGCACTGATCGCACTGCTTCCGAACAGCGTTTTTCTGGCATCCGCACTGACGTATGATGCGGTTGTCAACAGCTTCCTTTTGCTTGGTATGGTGCTTGTGACGAACGAACTCATTACGCCGGAGGAGAAGCTGACATGGCAGAATACACTGCTGATCCTGCTTTCTTTTGCGATCGGCTGCCAGTCGAAACCAATCTATATTGTCATGGTGCTTATGCTGCTGTTCCTGGGACATAAGAAGTTTTATAACAGACCGCAGGAAATTGTATACAAGCTGGCACTTCTCATCATGGCGGGACTGATGCTGTATAATATCTTCCGTCCGACACCGGCAGCGGGAAGTGACTATTATCTGGTTGGTAACTTTGATTTCGCGGGAGATAAGAGAAATATCGGAACGAGTGTAACGGGACAGCTGCAGTATATTCTGCAAAATCCGTTTACGTATGCACTGCTTTTGTTAAAATCCATGGTGCAGCTTCTGGGCAGATATCTGGGCGGAGGTGCAGATTTCTTCCAGTATGGATATCTGGGAACCGGCTCTATGATCTTTACATGGATCGTGATCGTGCTCGGACTCTGGCTGGCACTCTGGTCTGCAAAAGGGGTGAAACGACGGAAAATGCCTGTAATCTATATTGTGCTGACGCTGATCATGCTGCTTGGCACGTCTGCGATCGTCTGGAGCTCTATGTACGTCAGTTATACAACGGTCGGTGCAAATGAGATCAGAGGTGTACAGGGAAGGTATTTTATTCCTTTGTTTCTGCCGTTTGTATCCTGCTTTTTCAACAATAAGCTGGAGAGCAGACTGGGCGAACTGGCACGCAGAAGGATCCTGTATGGTGTCATGATGGCAGTGAACCTGTTTATGATCTATACATTGATCATTACGGTGATCAACATATAAAGGCTGTCAGAAACAACAGCAAAAAAGGAGGAAACCATGGTCAGTATCATCGTACCGGTTTATAAAAGTGAAAAAACGCTGCGCCGCTGCGTGGAAAGTCTGTGCAGACAGGCATATGCGGATATAGAGATTCTGCTGATCGTGGATGGGCCCCCGGATGGCTCCGGTATTCTGGCAGACCGGCTTGCAGAAGAGGATGACCGGATCCGTGTGATCAACCAGCCGAACCGTGGTGTTTCCCGCGCCAGAAACCGTGGACTTACGGAGGCAGCAGGGGAATATATCCGTTTTGTGGACAGTGATGATTATGTCCTCTATCATGGGCTGGATGAAATGGTGCGGCGGATCGAGCAGGATGGAAGCGATCTGGTGATCGCCGGGTTTGATCATCTATATTTCGGACAGAAGATCGAAAAACTGCCGCATACAAATGCCTGTGTGGAGCTTGCATCCTCTTATGAGGATCTGAAGCAGCTTTATATGGGCGGCTTTCTGAATATGCCGTGGAATAAATTATATAAAAGAGAACTGATCCGGGAGCAGTTTCCGGCAGACCTGAATCTGGGAGAGGATCTTTTGTTTAATGAAGCCTATATCAGGCAGGCGGCAAAGATCTCCGTCCTGCAGCAGCCTGTCTGCGAATATATCCAGGACGACAGGGGGACAACGCTGTCTACGAAAAAAAGAAACGACAAGGTAGAAACGGCGCTTCTGCTCTATGAAAAGACAAAGGCATTCTTTCAGAGCTGTTATCCGGATGCGGGGCAGTTTCCGTTCCTGGCGGATAAAGTCTGTACTACCTTTCTGGATGAAGTGGAAGGTCTGGGCTTTGCAAAGAATATGACGCATGCTGAAAAAAAGGCGGCTGTGGAAGAATATGCAAAGCAGACACGGAATTTTCTGCAGAAGGAAGGAATCCGTAAGCCGGAGCTTACACTTCTGGATTACCGGATCATATTTTTCTTTCTGCGCAGGCAGCAGATCGGTATGACCATGCTGATGATCCGTCTCAGGGCAATGGTCGTGGAAATAGTCAGACGAGGAAAAGGTGTGTAAGGGAATGAAACCATTGATTTCGGTCGTGATACCGATTTATGGCGTGGAAAAGTATTTAAAAAGAGCAGTGGACTCCGTGCTGCATCAGACGTACACCAATCTGGATATCATATTGGTGGATGACGGTTCAAAGGACGGATGCCCCGCAATCTGTGATGCCTACGCGGCACGGGAAGCGAGAGTCCGCGTGATCCATAAAGAAAACGGGGGATTGTCGGATGCCAGAAATGCCGGGATTGCAGTTGCAGGTGGCGATTATATCGCATTTTTGGACAGTGATGATTATTATGCGCCCTATTTTATTGAGATTTTATACCGGGAGCTTATCAGGGCAGATGCGGATGTGGCAGTCTGCAGCTATGAGACGACAAAGGAGTTAGATCCCCGGAAAGGACCGGATTTTGCAGCGGTACGTACTGCTTATGAACAGGGAAAGGCAGATATTACGGTCTATGACAGGAAGCAGATGCTGCTGAACCAGTATGACGCACTTTGCCCGGATGCCACCTATTTTATTGTGGCATGGAACAAGCTGTACAAACGAAGCCTGTTTCAGGAGGTACGTTTTCCGAAAGGCAAGATCCATGAGGATGAAGCCACAATTTACCGTATTTTCGACCGTATCCATAGAGGCGTGTATATCAGACTTCCGCTTTATGCCTATTTTGAAGCACCGGGCAGTATTACGCGGGAAAATTTCAGCAAAAAACGGATGGATTTTATGGATGCCCTGACAGATCGGATCGCATTTTTTGACCGGATCGGGGAAACGGATGGGAAGAAAGCGGCACTGCGCGCAAGGGCGGACGGTGCGATCCGTTATTTTTACCCGCTCCGCAAAAAGTTCCCGGAGACAGGCAGGACACTTCGCGGTTATGTGAAAGAAGCGCTGTATGTAAACCGCCACGGGACAGCAGAGGAACAGGGATTTTTAAGCGGTGCAAATCAGGCAGGGTACAGACTCTTCCTGCTTTTTCCGGATCTTTATTATCTGCTGAGAAAAAAGAATTTCTGATACCGTTAAAAAGGAGAAAATATGCCAAAGGTAAGTATTGTTGTACCGGTTTATAATATGCAGAAATATCTTGCAACCTGTATCAAAAGCCTGAAAGCGCAGACACTTCCGGATCTGGAGATCATACTGGTGGATGATGGGAGCACTGACAATTCCCCTGCGCTGTGCGATGCCTATGCACAGGAAAACCCTATGATCCATGTGGTGCATAAGCCAAACGGCGGACTGACAAGTGCGTGGAAAAAAGGCTCTGAAGAAGCAACGGGAGACTACATCGGTTATGTGGATGCGGATGACTATATCCTGCCCGATATGTATGAGCGTATGTATACAAGAGCCTGCGAAACAGGAGCGGATATTGTATGCTGCGGACTGACCCATATTTATGAGGATGATCCGTCGCGCAAATGGACGGAACAGATGGAATTTCAGACCGACAGCCTGCAGAGAGAAATGCTTGCGAATGAGATCTATCCCACACTGATCAATGACGGCAGTTTTATGGGACGGCACTTACAGCCGAACCGTGTCACCAAGCTGGTACGGACGGAGCTGGTGCAGAAAAATCTGCAGCTCTGTTCCGATGCGGTCAGCATTGGAGAGGATTTTCAGTTTTCCCTGTGTATGTTCCTGGATGCACAGCGTATTGAGATCATCCGGGATTATTTCCCTTATCAGTATTATATGAATGGTGCTTCCATGACAATGAAGCATGACAGAAGCTATCCGGAAAAGATCCATATCATGCGGGAAAATCTCTGCCGTATTTCGGACACTAAGAAAATCTATGATTTTAAACAGCAGATCTGGAATGATTACCTGTGCCTGCTGATCCTGTATACAAAAGGAATCGTCTATAAGCAGAAGCAGCTTCCATACAGCTGCCTGCGTACGGAACTGAAACAGCTGTTGACAACACCGGAGGTCAGAAAGGCGATCTGTACGCATACGATGGACAGGCTGACGATAGCGGAAAAGCTGTTTCTCTTTTTTATGAAACATAGAATGTATTATGCGATTTATGTTGTTGTGAAACTGTATTTTCGAAACTGACAGAAAAGCGAAAGGTAGTTATATGCATGAAAATGATCAATAAAAAAATGATCTGGTATCCGGTTCTGTTTGTTCTGCTGATCGGGCTGATCGCATTTTTATCTTTTTATAAGCTGGATGTGAAATATGTGGATCCCTGGGACGAAGCAAGGCACGGTGTCAACGCCTATGAGATGGCAAACGGCGGAAGCCTGATCCAGTCCACGTATATGAGACAGGCTGATTATTATAACTTAAAGCCGCCGCTCAGTATGTACGGTATTATGCTGGGCATGGCGGTATTCGGCAATACGGTATTCGCACTCCGGTTCTACGCTGCACTTTCCTACGTGATTCTGGCAATCTGTATCGGACTGTTTGCAAAGCGTTACGGAAAGCTGGAATCACTTCTGGCAGTGGCGTTTCTTGCTGTCAATACGACTGCCTTCCAGGCGCATATGATCCGTTCCGGTGATGCGGACAGCCTGTATGTGTTGCTGTTTACACTGGCTATGCTCTGCATGATGAAGATCCGGGAAAATGCCGGATACAGCTATGTCTGTGCTTTTCTGTTTGCACTTGCTTTTCTGACAAAGAGCTATCACGCAGGTCTGATCGCCGTGATCGGCGGGATTTATCTGCTTCTGACAGGAGAATTGAAAAAATGGAAGGCAAAAAACTGGCTGTTGTTTTTTGCTTTTGCACTGCTTCCGATCCTGCTCTGGGCAGCTGCCAGATACCGGATCGACGGACTGACCTTCTTTCGGAAGATGTGGGAGGTCGATGTACTGGGCAGAACAGATGGGACACTACAGAATAATATTGCACCGTTTTCTTATTATCTGTCTTATTATTTCGGTGCTGCTTCCGGAAAAGTCACGCCGTATCTCTGTGCGCTTGTGGTCTGTCTGATCGCGGTTTTCGTATTTGCACCGGATATCAGGCAGATGGGAAAAGAAAAAAAGCGTGAGCTGCTTGGCTGGGCACTCTGGATCATTGTTCCGCTGCTGGCATTTTCTGCAGTATCCAATAAGCTGCTCTGGTATGTGTATCCATCGCTTGTTCCGCTGCTGGCACTTGCCGGTATTTGTCTGGGGCGGCTTTTGAAGGAGAAAAAACTGGGGATCTGGCTGCGCGCGCTGACTGCGGCAGTAGGCATTTTTATTTTTGTGTTCTATGCCGGCAGTGTTTTGCAGACGATAGACAGGCAGGGGACAAATGAGTTCCAGGAACTGGTCAAGACTGTGGCAAAGAGCGATGAAGCACAGGATCTTGCAGGATGCACTGCATTCGTAGACTATGGATCGGGAGAAGAATCAGAGGAAAACTGGAGCCAGCAGGATGTTTTCGTGGCAGAGGCTTATGGAGATTATACATGTGTAAACGGAGGCGTTACGTATCTGCTCTCCCGTGATACGTCGGAGGGAAAGACAGGTATTTTATTTCTGGATCAGGAAACCTATCAGGAAATGGGATCTGTCATAACAGCGGATGCACCGCTGGGACGGTCAGAGCATTATGTGGCAGTATCAGTGGTATATTAGTAATACCGGCGATTGTTTGGCAGAACATGTCAAAGCAGTGTTTCTTAAGAATTACTGAAATATTACAAAAATATTACAAAATCTGTCCGGGAACAATGACAAGCAGTTATTTTTCTGATAAAATAAAAAAGACAGTTGGGGCTGTCAAGTATATAAAGGACAAAGGTAAAAACTATGAAGAAATTGCGCGTATTACTCCTTTTGGCACTGACATCGGCGTTTATATTAACCGGTTGCGGCGCAAAGGAAGAAGAAACACCTGTACCGGATGAGACGGTGGAGGAACAGCCGCTTGAGGAGATCGAAGAAACTCCGTCGGCAGAAGATGAGATCGTAGAAGATGATCAGATTCCGGATGGCATGGCAAGAAGCCCGTTGACCGGTGAGATCGAAGATAAGGCGATCGCACAGCAGAGACCGCTGGCGATCATGCTCCCGACAGATAAGGCAGCACAGCCGCAGTACGGCATCGGACAGGCAGGCGTTTTATATGAGTGTATGGAAGAAGGCGACATGTCCCGCCAGATGGCGATCATTGAGGACTGGCAGGGAATCGAGAAGCTCGGTAATGTCAGAAGCTGTCGTGACTACTATGTATACTGGGCACTGGAATGGGATCCGATCCTGGTACATTTCGGCGGCCCATACTATCTGGCAGATATCATTAACAGACCGGATGTCAACAACATCACAGGCTGTGCGGTAAATTCAACTTCATCAGCACCGGGCTGTAATGCATTTTACCGTACCAGTGATAAGCCGGTTCCGCACAATGCTTATACAAGCGGTGCCAATCTTGTGGAACAGTGTAATAATCTGGGCTACTCACTGACCCATATCAATGAGAATTACCATGCAGAGCATTTCCAGTTTGCCAAGAAGGCACTGAACACACTGGAAGGCGATGAGGACAGCTTTGATGCAACAGAGATCAGTTTAAAGGGTGCATTCCCTTATACAAAATCTTCTCTGGAATATGATGCTGCAACAGGTCTTTACAAGAAGAACCTATATGAAAGCCCGCAGACAGACGGTGCAACGGGTGAGCAGCTGACATTTGAAAATGTGATCGTTCAGTTTACTTATTATGAAGTCAGAGATGCAAAAGGCTATCTTTCCTTCAAGTGCCACGATGACACACAGGACGGCTATTATATCACAAACGGAAAGGCAGTACATATCCGCTGGGGTAAGACAAGCGATTATGCACCGACCAAGTACTATTACGATGATCTGACACCGGTTGAATTCAATCCGGGTAAGACATATATCGCTGTTGTACAGAATGACAAATACGTAACGATCAACGGAACAGATTATGCATCAAGTGCGCAGTAAGAAAAGTGAATTTTGAGTAGAAAAATGGGACAGGCTCCGGATTATCCGGAGCCTGTTTTTGTTATGCCGGAACAAAAAAAGAAAATGCCTGTTTTTCAAAAAATTTACGTCCGTTTTACCGGTAATTGATAGTGTCAGACTTCTGTGTACCGTAAAATCTGTTTAAAAAGAAGAAAGGATAACAAAAATGAAAAACGCAATTTCTATGACGCAAATTACAGCAACTATTGCAGAATGTCTGGATATCAATGCTCCAAAAGCCGCTGAAGCAAAGATTCCATTTATGGCATCTTATCTGCAGAAAAGAGATATTTCAAAGGTGGAAAAAGCTCTTATTTATAATCCGGATGCAATTGGTATGTGGCTGTTTCAAAAATATACCACATGGTTTGCACCGGTATTAAAACACACGCAGTTGGGTATTCCGGTACATACTGTAATGCCATCCGTTACACCGGTCTGCTTCGGAACGATGTATACGGGAGTCATGCCATCGGTTCATGGAATTCAGAAATATGAAAAGTATCAGCTTTCGCAGGAATCCCTGTTTGATTGTCTTGCAAAAAGTAAAAAACGTACGGCAATCGTGGCAGTGGAAAATTCAAGCATGGCAATTCTGTTCGGCGGGCGTGATATTGATTATTTTATTCTGCCTTATGATAACGAAGTAAATGAGAAAGCAAAAGAGTTAATAGCCGGTAACGAATACGATGTTATCGTTGTCTATAACCAGGAATATGATGATGTAATGCATCGTACATTCCCGGAATCCGAAGAGTCGTTACAGGCATTGAAAAACCATATTGACGCATTTGACGCTCTGTGCAATGTCTGTGAAGAAAGCTGGAAAAAGTATGATTCGATGGTCTGCTGGGCAACTGACCATGGCATTCATACGAATGCAGACGGACATGGTTCCCATGGAGCAGATATTGAAGAAGATATCAATGTGATGCATTTCTTAGGTGTATGGAAAGGAAACAAATAACATGGGAAAAATAGAAATGCGGGATCTGGTCAAATCTTACGATGGAAAAACAAACATTCTGGAAAAAATAAATGTAAATGTGCAGGAAGGGGAACTTTTTGTATTGGTAGGCCCGTCAGGGTGTGGGAAGAGTACTCTTTTGCGCGTGATCGCAGGACTGGAAAAGGTTACGGACGGTACTCTGATGATAGATGGGAAAGTTGCAAATAATCTGTTGCCGAAAGAAAGAGAACTTTCCATGGTATTTCAAAATTATGCACTGTATCCGCATATGTCGGTCAAAGAAAACATTCTGTTCGGTCTTGATGTAAAAAAGGTTCCGAAAGAAGAAAGACAGCGGCGTCTTGGCAAAGCGGCGGAATTATTGGGGCTTACGGACTATTTAAACAGAAAACCGAGGGAGCTTTCCGGAGGACAGCGGCAAAGAGTTGCGCTTGCAAGAAGTGTCTGTAGTCAGACACCGATCTGCTTAATGGATGAGCCTTTGTCCAATCTGGATGCGAAACTCCGTGCCAGAATGAGAAGCGAAATTTGCAATTTACAAAAAGAATTGGGATTAACGGTTGTTTATGTTACGCATGACCAGGTAGAAGCCATGACAATGGGAAACCGGATTATGGTGCTGAATGATGGAAAAGTGCAGCAGGTAGGAACGCCGTTGGAATTGTATAATACACCGGCAAATATTTTTGTGGCATCATTTATCGGTTCTCCGCAGATGAATATTGCAAATGCCAGACTGGAGGATCATGCGATTGTATTAAATGACACTTTGACGATCGCTTTAAGTCCTGAGGAAATCAACAAACTGCCGGTCGGAAAAGAATGGAAAATCGGAACACGTGCGGAGGCTGTGGAACTTGCTTCGCCGGATACGCCGGGTGCGGTTGCGGTTACTGTTGCGAATGTGGAGATGATGGGAAATGAAACACAGATCATCTTTTATGTCGGAGACAGCCTGTTTACGGCAAGATTGTCGGGACAGTATTCCATTGAAAGAAACCAGAAGCTATATATTCGGTTAGATCCCGCTATGTTTCTTTTTTTTGACAAAGAAAACGATAAACTGCTGCGTCCTGCATTGAGAATAAAAGGACAGAATGCCACAGTGGGTCAGGAGGCGTAAGAAGTATGGATGTATCTTTTTTTAGTGATGAAAAAACAAAAACATTGGTAGAAGATGCTGTTCCGCAAAAAAGATTTCCGACATGGATTTTTTATTTATTACCTTCTATTTTATGTTTCTTTATATTTACCATTTATCCGTTTGTAAAAACGGTGGTCACAAGTTTATTTATTACATCAAATACAGGTTCCTTGACCAAATTTGTGGGAATAGAAAATTATATCGGATTGTTGCAGAATGCGAGATATCTGCAATGTCTGGGAAACACCGTAAAATATGTGCTTTTGACCGTTCCGCTTACAATCATAATAGCACTGCTTCTGGCTGTACTTACAAGTACGGATTACCCGGGAATGGGAATTTTCAGAACCATTTTCTCTTCTACGATGGGAATATCGGTCGCAGCGGGGTCTGTGTTCTGGAGTCTGATCTTTAATCCGACATCGGGGCTTTTAAATAAAGTCATGAGCGTATTGGGATTTGATAAGGTTGGATGGCTTACAGAAGAAAATGTAGCGATGTATTCCATATCGCTGGTTTCTGTGTGGATGAACATAGGATTTGCCTATTTGATCCTGCTGGGCGCTATAAAAAGCATAGACTCTTCTCATTATGAAAGTGTGGATATCGTAGGAGGGGGATTTTTTTATAAACTCTTTAAGGTGACGATCCCTCTGATCTCTCCCTCTTTGTTTTTTGTACTGACCATCTCGTTAATAGGAGCATTCCGGTCCTTTGGATTGATCGATATGCTGACCTCCGGCGGACCAAACAATACAACCACGTTATTGGTATATAAACTTTATAAAGATGCTTTTGTTAATTTCCAATTTGGTTCTGCATCAGCGCAGGGAATCATCCTTTTCATTTTTATCTTCCTTGTGTCGCAGCTGCAGACAAAACTTACAGAAAGGTTTGTTACATACCAATGAAAAAAATTCAGGTTACAACTATTTATATCGTATTAATTATATGCGCCATCTTATTTTGCATGCCGCTTTTATTTTCGGTTTCTCTCAGCTTTTGTGATCTGCCGGATATTTTAAAGGGCAATTTTATCCCCAAAGCGATCAAGTGGGATAATTACATAAAAGTATTTCAAACGCAGCCCTTATTGAAATATATTTACAATTCAGTCATAGCCGGCGTGTTATGTACGGTTTTACAGGTTTTATTATCCGTGGCTGCGGCCTATGCCATTGTATTTATTCCGTTTCGCGGGAAGAAGATCATATTTCTCACAATGATGGCGACAATGATGATCCCGACAGAAGTACTGATCATCTCAAATTTTCAGGTGATTCGTTCCTGGGGATTGCTCAATACATTTACCGGGCTGATCTTACCGGGTATAGCAACAACATTCGGTATTTTCCTGTTCAGGCAGAATATGATGCAGATACCGGTCGAATTGAAAGAAGCAGCTACAGTAGTGGGAATATCTGATTTTAAGTTTTTTACAAAGGTCGTCATACCTATGGTAAAAAATACCACCACAACACTTATGATATATTTCTTCCTGGTAAACTGGAACTCTTATTTGTGGCCGCTGTTGTCTACCACGGATGACACGGTGCGGACGGTGCAGATCGGATTAAGACAGTTAAAGAATACAGAGGCTGTCAGCGATTTCGGCGTCATGGCAGCAGGAACCATTGTAACAACATTACCAACACTGATTTTAATCTTCTTTGGTCAGAAACGCCTTCAGGAAGGAATGACCAAGGGAGCATTAAAATAAATACACTAACTTACATGAAGGAGAAAAAAATGAAAAAAAATCTGAGAAAGCAACTATCAATTGTTTTATCCTGTACATGCGTGGCATCAGCCGTACTGACAGGATGCGGAAAAGCGAATACGGAAGCTGATTCTTCAGATGTGCAAAAGGAAAGTACAAGTGGAAAAACACAGATTGCATTCTGGCACTCTATGAGTGGGGCAAATCAGGAAGTGTTGGAAAAACTTGTAGCCGATTATAACGCAAGTCAGGACACGTATGAAGTAGTTGCTGAAAATCAGGGGAATTATGATGAATCCACGGGAAAGTTTTTTAATATGGCAAATGGGGACGGAAGTGCTGCCATAATTCAGATCGGAGAACAGAATCTCCAGTCTATGGTCGATTCGGATATGATCTGTTCGGTTACAGACCTGATCAAAAAATATAATTTTGATGACAGTGATCTGTTAGACCAGGCTGTGAATTTTTATACGGTAGACAGCAATATGTATGCGATGCCGTTTAACAGTTCCTGCCCTGTCGTATATTATAATGCGGATGTATTCAAAAGTGCCGGTTATACAGAGCTTCCGACTACTTTTGAAGAACTGGAGGAAGCTGCTAAAAAAGTAGCGGAGGTAAATACGGATATCAAGCCGGTGGGAATGTTTGCATACGGATATGCCTTAGATCAGATGTGTACTAATATGGGATCCTATATCATTAACAATAAAAACGGCCGTGACGGACGTGCTACCGAAGTGGCTTACAAAGATGCCATGACCGAGATTTTCAACTGGGTTGCAGATCTCAGGGATGATGGATGTTTACAGAGCTACGGTACAGACTTTGAGAATACGGTCAGTGCATTTACACAGGCTGAAATCGCGATGTTTATCAGCAGCTCTGCATCAGCCCGCAATATCATCAACAGTTCGGACTTTAATGTAGGAATTGCTTACTTACCGGTTCCGAAAGGAACAGAGGCACAGGGCGTTTATGCAGGCGGTGGAGCGATCTGTGTGGCAAAGGGTCTGGATGCTGAGGTGGAAAGTGGCGTCATGGATTTCCTGAAATATGCTACTTCTGCAGAAGTACAGGCTTCATGGGCAGGAAATACCGGTTATTTCCCGATCAGCAAGGCTGCTTATGAAACAGATACACTGAAGGCTGTTTATAAAGAACTGCCACAGCTGGAAGTGGCACAGCAGCAATTACTTGCTTCTAAAATATCAGATGTTACAGCAGGACCGCTTCTTTCCCAGTTACCGCAGTTACGTTCCGATATCGCAACCGCGCTGGAAGCTGTATGTAATGGCGGTGATGTGGATGAAGCATTAAAAACAGCTATCACAAGCACAAATGATGCCATTGCAACTGCAAATGAGGGTGTAAAATAATCTCTTTGTAAAGCAAACTATAAAAAAGCCAGATCCCTGTACCGGATCCGGCTTTTTTTTACTGGTTTTCGCCAGCCACAATCTTCGGGATACCGTTGATATCTGCGGCAATATCGGTAAAGGAAGAAAAGTAGCTGCCAATGATCTTGTCTGTTCTGGAAAGACACATAAGATCGAGCAGGGCGTCTTTTATACCGTTTACGCTGTCGCGGGAGAGATCTCTTGTTTCGTTGGAAATGATCCTGTCCGGAA
>DJNY01000095.1 GCA_002441865.1 Lachnospiraceae bacterium UBA6452
CCGAAGAAGCCTGTTATTAAGCTGACCCAGTGGGGACGCAGTATTGATGTAGATATCAATAAGGTAGCAGGTGCTGACGGATATATAATTTACCGTAAAGCAGGTAACGGTAAATACAAGAGGATCGGTACAGTCGATGCAAAGAAGAATGCAGATTTTACAACCTATAAAGATGCAACGGTATCTTATGCAAAGACATATTCTTACTATGTAAGAGCTTACAAACAGACAGATGAAAGCCGTGTTATGAGTGCAAAGAGTAAAGCACTTACTTTGACAACAAGATAAAATAAGAAAAAGAATGGGAGTCAGGAAAATGTGAAAACATTTTTCTGACTCCTTTTTCGTTAGCATATTATATAGGTTTACATACGGGCAGCTATTTGCGCAGATATTGTTTCATACCGGCGAGTATCTCATAGGGGATATACAGCTTCCCATATCCGTTACCCATGGATAATCCGGGCTTGGCAGCACCATGGAAATCAGAACCACCGGATAAGAGCAGCTCATATTTGGCAGCAAGCCTTCTGATCTGCCGTTCTTCTGCGGCATTATAAGTGGAATAAATGGCCTCAATGCCTACGAGCCCCGCCTGTTTCAGTGTAGAGACCAGTTTGTCCAGTCTTTCATCCGACATATGATACAGGATCGGATGTGCCAGAACCGGGACACCACCGCTTTGCAGGATCAGATGTACAGCCTGCATGGGTGTGACTTTTTCACGGGGAATAAAGCAGGGGGCATGATCGCCGACATAACGGTCGAATGCTTCCGGAAGACCTTTGACATAGCCGTGTGCCAGCAGAAAACGTGCATAGTGTGCTCTTGTCAGTACGGATCCGGGAAACTCGGCAAGAAGTTGTTCGTAGGTAATATCTACGCCATGCTCCTGCAGCTTTTTACACATTTTCTGGTTGCGCAGATCGCGTGAACTCTGGAAATCTTTCAGATAATGCTGAAAGCGTTCTTCTGTATAGTCGATATAGAGTCCGACGACATGGATGTCTCTGCCTTCATATTCGGTAGAAAACTCAATGCCGGGAATGACTTCGATATCTTTATCCGCCGCATAAGCAAGTGCTTCAGCAAGTCCGTCTGTCGTATCGTGATCGGTCAGAGCAAAAGCAGCAAGTCCCTTTTCAAGAGCCATATCAACAAGAGCGGAAGGTGTTTCACTTCCATCGGATCTGTTGGAATGTACATGTAGATCGACCGGACGTGTTTCGTCCGGCCGGATAGTAAGATCTCTTATCATATTAATTATCATCGTCCTCTTTTTCAGCTGTGTATACAGTACGTTTACGAGCCATTTCATCACTTTCCAGATATTCGTCATAAGTGGTGATCTTATCGATCAGGCTGCCATCAGGCAGGATTTCCATGATACGATTTGCCGTTGTCTGTACAAACTGGTGATCGTGGCAGGCAAAGAGCTCAACGCCGCTGAATTTGATCAGACCGTTATTCAGGGCAGTAATGGATTCCATATCCAGGTGGTTGGTAGGCTCATCGAGGATCAGACAGTTTGCACCGGAGATCATCATTTTGGAGAGCAGACAGCGCACCTTTTCACCACCGGACAATACCTTGACTTTTTTTACACCGTCTTCACCGGCAAACAGCATACGGCCAAGGAAACCACGGACATAGGTAACATCCTTTACAGGAGAGTAGCCCATCAGCCAGTCAACGATTGTCAGATCGTTGTTAAATTCCTCTGTATTATCCTTCGGGAAATAAGCCTGTGAAGTGGTAACGCCCCATTTGACCGTACCCTCATCCGGCTCGAGTTCTCCGACAAGGATCTTGAATAAGGTTGTCTTTGCAAGTTCGTTGCTGCCTACAAATGCGATCTTGTCATCATGACCGACATTGAAAGAAATATGATCCAGTACTTTTTCGCCATTGATCGTTTTTGTCAGATTTTCAACAAAAAGAACTTCATTACCGATTTCACGGTCAGGTCTGAAATCGATGTACGGATATTTTCTGCTGGAAGGCTTGATCTCATCCAGCTCAATCTTTTCCAGAGCTTTCTTACGGGATGTAGCCTGTTTGGATTTGGAAGCATTAGCAGAGAAACGGGAAATGAATTCCTGTAGTTCTTTGATCTTTTCTTCTTTCTTTTTGTTGGCTTCCTTCATCTGCTTTACAAGTAACTGGCTGGACTCATACCAGAAATCATAGTTACCTGCATATAACTGGATTTTGCCGTAGTCAATGTCTGCAATATGGGTGCAGACCTTATTTAAGAAATAACGGTCATGGGAAACAACGATAACTGTATTTTCAAATTCGATCAGGAATTCTTCCAGCCATGCGATCGCATCCAGATCAAGGTGGTTGGTAGGCTCATCGAGCAGCAGGATATCAGGATTACCGAACAGTGCTTTTGCAAGTAATACTTTGACTTTGTCATTACCGCCCAGGTCACTCATCATGGAGTAGTGCAGTTCGGAACCGATGCCAAGACCGTTTAAAAGCATGGCAGCATTGGTTTCTGCATCCCAGCCGTCCATCTCGGCAAACTCACCTTCCAGTTCACTGGCACGGATACCATCTTCGTCGGTAAAGTCTTCTTTTGCATAGATGGCTTCTTTCTCCTTCATGATCTCATACAAACGGGCATTTCCCATAATGACAACATCCATGACCGGATAGGCATCGTATTTGAAGTGATCCTGTTCCAGGAAGGAAAGACGCTGTCCGGGGGTGATGATGATTTCACCGTTAGTTGTTTCAAGCTGACCGGACAGGATTTTCAGGAAAGTAGATTTACCTGCACCGTTGGCACCGATCAGACCATAACAGTTTCCCTCTGTAAACTTGATATTGACATCCTCGAAAAGAGCCTTCTTTCCGATTCGTAAAGTGACATTACTTGCTTGTATCATGTAAAACCTCCTAATTTGATTTCCTGTTTATAAATTTTCTCATACAAAGTTTATTTTATAAGAAAAAATGTGATTTGTACAGCATTATTGATAAAAGCACCCGGTAAAATCTGTATAAATTTCCCAAGAAGGGAGATAATAAAATTACAATACGACAAAACTGGCAGAGAAAATGCAACAGCCGGATGGGAAATGAGGAAATAAAATGACCGTATATCAGAAAATCGATTTTCATGCACATATAGAATCCGGAAAACAGGCGGAAGAGCTTCTGTTATCCATGCAGCAGACAAATGTGGTGCTTTCTGTGATCCTTCCGGTTGTGACCAGTCCGGAACAGTTTCAATATGTAAATAACCTTGCGGTGGAAATAAACGGAGCCTATCCGGAAAAGCTGCTGTCTTTCGGCAGTATCCATCCGTTGTCGCAGCAGTATAAGCAGGAACTGAATTATATTAAGTCGCTGGGACTTCCGGGGATCAAACTACATCCGGACATGCAGAAAACAGCGATTGATCATAAAGGATATCTGCATATCATAGATTATGCTTCAGAACTGGGGCTTATCATTGTGGTACATGCGGGAGTTTCTTGCGGACAACCGCTGCCGGTGCATTGTCCGCCCGGGCTTGCTGCGCATATGTTAGAGGAAGTACAGCCAACGGGACTTGTGTTAACCCATATGGGAGGGTATAAACAGTGGAGCCTGGTGGAAGAAAACCTGATCGGAAAGCAGGTTTATCTGGATTGTGCAGGTTGTTTTGACAGGATGCCCAAAGAACAGCTGGAAAGGATCGTAAACAGACATGGAAGTGATAAGATTTTATTCGGGACGGATTTTCCACGGGAAAACACAAGAGATGCCATAGAATGGATAGAAAGCAGCAGTCTGACGCAGTCTCAGAAGCAGAATATTTATATAAAAAATGCATACAGGCTATTGAACCTGCATGCATTGTGACAGATTAAAAACGGATGGCGGGAATCAGGATACAACCTGATTCTTGCCATTGTTTTTACCAATATACAGATTGTTGTCAGCTAACTGGATCAGCTTATTGATCTTAAATCCGGGAACATAAGAAGCAACGCCAAAGGTCATGGTAACGGATACCTCAGTACCTTCTTCCGTAACGCCTGCCTGCTCGATCGATGTACGGATCTTTTCGGCCAGTGTAATCGCAGCTGTTTCGGGACCGTTGATCAGAAGCAGTATTTCCTCTCCGCCCCAGCGGCAGACACTGTCTTCCGGACGCATATGGGAACGGATCGTATCTGCGACAAGTATCAGCACCTTATCCCCACATTCATGTCCGTAGGAGTCATTCACTTTTTTGAAATCATCAATATCACCCAGAATCACACTGAACTGTGTGCCATTCTTTTTTGCCAGCTCCATTGCCTTGCGCAGATGGATTTCCATGCTGCGGCGGTTTAAAAGCTGTGTCAGCGGATCATGGCTGGCAATAGCGTCAAGTGTCTCTTTTTCCTGTTCCAGGTGAAGCTGTGTATGCCTGATCTCCACTACAAAAAAGAAAGAAAAGAGGATCAGCATGACAAAACATACGAGAGAATTGAAGCAATAGTAAATGCCAACTGCCCTGGGGGATGCAAAGCCGCGGAAATAAGGAACATGACTGACACAAAACAGTTTGGTACAGATAAAACAAAGCAGTATGATGATGCCCGAAATAAACGGTGTCAGAATTTTTTTATGAAACTGTGACAGTGTAAATGCCATATAGAAAGCAACAGATACAAGTGCGATCGTATAGATCATAAAACCCCATTCCCAACCAACCAGAAGGGTTGCATAAACGGAGTGGAACAGGATTTCAAACAGGCTGAACAGATAAATGGTCCGATAAGCTTTTTTCCTGATATAAACACCAGCCATATAAAGATATATGCCGAAGATCAGGGCGTTATATAAATACATGGGAAGAATATTGTAGTAAAAAAAGACGATCGTGATGACCAGATGAACAAATGCAACGGCATAGAGAACGGTTGCGTATTTAAAGTCGTTTTCAAGCTGCCGGCTGCCGTCCAGATAATGTTTTAATTTCTGCGTTAAATTGTGCATAATGCCCCTCACTTTTAAAACTTCAAACAAAAAAATCAGAAAAAGAAAGCAGATGCAGTATAGATACCGCATCTGTTAAAAATCATTATTACAAAATGAATCATATGGAAAGATCAATAGTAGTGCCCAGCTGCGGTGTAACGGAATGTTCCATAGCGGAGCGGTCGATCATGGAAGTCAGCGCATCCCCCATTGCTGCTGACATATCAAGTGATTTGCCCAGCATGGCTACGCTCACCTGGGAATTGATGTTATATTGTGCCATTGCCATTGATAATGCAGGAATATCCATTATGAGCTCCCCCTATCCTTTGTATTATATGCAAATTTCCAAATTTGATTAACAATATTTTAGCATATGCCCCCTTGTTTTGCAACCTGCAGGCGGTACTTTTCCGTCATTTTTCCATCGAAATAAGATAGACAAAAAACTGAAAAAAAGTTATAATATTAAACAATATATGGCTTTTGAAATTTGACCAGGGAGGATAAGATCATATGGCTTTTGGAATGGTTTCACTTGAGAAAAGATTATCAAATAATATAAAAAACTACAGTCTGGATCAGTTGTTTCAGATCGATGAATTATCCGAATATATAGAGGCTGCATCAAAGATCAGCGGTCTGAGCTTTCTGCTTGTGCACAGACATGGAGAAAAGGCTGTCAGTGTCGGAAACTTTATCGGATTTAAGCCGGATGTGGTCAATGAGCCGGGGCATAAGATCAAAGTATACGGCAGAACGGTCGGTCATTTATATGTCAAAGACGAAGAAGTCTGTACGAAGGAAGCAGAGAATTTTGTCAATGCGATCGTGACACAGCTTACCAGACAGGCAGAAAATACATATGCAAGTATTGAGACATCCATGTATGCGGATGAACTGGAAAGACGTCTTGAAAAAGAGCAGTATCAGGTAAAACACGGAGAAAAGAAAGATGCACTTACCGGTCTTTTGAACAGTACCTATTTTGACAGCAGGATCACAGTTCTTGAGCGTGCGGAGATCGTGCCGGTTGCAATTATCTGTGCCAATATCAATGACTGGAAATATGTCAATGATAAATTCGGAGATGAAGAAAGTGACCGTCTGATCCGTACCGTTGCTTCTATTATAAAGGACGAGGCAAAAGATGAATACGTGATCGCCAGATGCGGCGGAGATCTGTTTAATATACTGATCCCTATGGCAGAGGACGGAGAAGCGGAAGATTACTGCAGAAGAATGCAGGAGAAATGCGAAAGATTTGAAGATCCGAAGATCGCACCATCCGTTGCCTGTGGTATTGTTTATAAAACAAATGTGGAGCAGTCGATCAGAAAGCTTCTGCCGGATGCGGAATATGAAATGTTCAATAATAAATTTGAATTGAAAAATGCACCTGGATACAGAGCAAGATTAGAAAAATAAAAGGAAGAGACGCCGGAACTTATCAAAGCTCCGGCGTTTTCATGGGTAAGAAGATGAACAAAAGAAAAGCAGTATTTTTTGATGTGGATGGCACACTGTTTAAACAGGGAAAAGAAGTTCCGGGGAGTACGATCCGGGCAATCACAAAGATACGGGAAAACGGACATCTGGCATTCGTCTGCACAGGGCGGAGCCGGGTCATGGTACCAGAGACACCTATTCTGGATATCGGATTTGACGGCGTTGTGGCGGCGTGTGGTATGTATGCGGATTATCAGGGGAAAATACTTTTTGCGGAAGAAATGCGGCAGGAAGTGCTGGATGACATTCTGCCGATATTGCAGCGGACGGAAACCATGTATATTCTGGAAGGGACGGAGTATATTTATTATGACGAAAACACGATCGGGAATGCCATCGATGACTGGTACATTGATGCGATCCGCACGATGATCCCCGGTCATTTTATCCCGGTAGCGCAGGACAGCCGCAAGATCAGAGCCTGCAAGGTCAGTATCCAGGTACCGCAGCAGCGTGCGCATGAAGTGATAGAAGCTGCGAAAAAGAATTTCCAGATCCTGCTGCACTATGACAACATAGGGGAAATTGTACCAAAGGGATTTACGAAAGCGTCCGGAATCCGGCGTGTCTGTGATCTTTTGGGAATTGACCGTGCAGATACCATTGCAGTGGGAGACAGCATCAATGATGTGGATATGCTGCAGTTTGCGGGCTGTGGTATTGCAATGGGAAATGCAACAGAGCCGGCAAAAGCGATCGCAGACTATGTGACAACCGATATTTTTGAAGATGGTATCTGGAACGCCATGGCACATATGGGACTTTTATAATGTAAAAATATGCAGCCTGTATTGCGTTTCCAACAGCATGAATTTTATATTTATTTTATAAAATAAAGGAAAAACGAGAAAACAAGAGAAAACATGGTGAGAAATAAAGGAAATATATAGAAAACATGAGTTGGATAAAGTTGCATATTGACTCTGAAAAAACTAATATAATCACAGTGATTAGCACTCGGACTAATTGAGTGCTAACAAAAAAAGAATGATCAAGTAATGAAGAATAGAAGGAGGCAATTTTTATGAAATTAGTACCACTTGGAGACAGAGTTGTATTGAAACAGCTTGTAGCAGAGGAAACAACAAAGTCAGGCATCGTATTACCGGGACAGAATAAGGAAAAGCCACAGCAGGCAGAAGTTATCGCAGTTGGTCCGGGCGGTGTTGTAGACGGAAAAGAAATCAAGATGGAAGTAAAGCCTGGCGATCAGGTTATCTATTCTAAATATGCTGGAACGGAAGTGAAGCTTGAGGAAGAAGAATATATCGTAGTTCGCCAGAATGATATCTTAGCTGTGATCGAACAGTAAGCAGGCAGTAACATAAAAAGAAAATCAGATTGTAAGGAGGTCATTATATATGGCAAAGGAAATTAAATACGGAGCAGAAGCAAGAGCAGCTTTAGAGGCCGGTGTAAATCAGCTGGCAGATACAGTCAGAGTAACACTTGGACCGAAAGGAAGAAACGTAGTTCTGGATAAATCATACGGCGCACCACTGATCACAAATGATGGTGTAACGATCGCAAAAGAGATTGAGCTGGAAGATGCATTTGAAAACATGGGTGCTCAGCTTGTAAAAGAAGTTGCTACAAAGACAAATGATGTGGCAGGTGATGGTACTACAACAGCAACTGTACTGGCACAGGCTATGATCAATGCCGGTATGAAAAATCTGGCAGCAGGTGCTAACCCGATCATCCTTCGTAAAGGTATGAAGAAGGCAACTGATTGTGCAGTGGAAGCAATCAAGAAGATGAGCTCAAGGGTAAACGGCAAAGAGCATATCGCAAAGGTTGCAGCGATTTCCGCAGGCGATGAGGAAGTTGGTAATCTGGTAGCAGATGCTATGGAAAAGGTTTCCGGCGACGGCGTTATCACAATTGAAGAGAGCAAGACCATGATGACAGAGCTTGACCTTGTAGAAGGTATGCAGTTCGACCGTGGTTACATTTCAGCATATATGGCAACAGATATGGATAAGATGGAGGCAGTCCTGGATAATCCATATATCTTAATTACAGATAAGAAGATTTCCAATATCCAGGAAATTCTTCCACTTCTGGAGCAGATCGTACAGAGCGGTGCAAAACTTCTGATCATCGCTGAGGATGTAGAAGGTGAGGCACTTACAACATTGATCGTCAACAAACTGCGTGGTACATTCAACGTAGTAGCTGTCAAGGCTCCTGGTTATGGAGACAGAAGAAAAGCAATGCTGGAAGATATTGCAATCCTGACAGGTGGCCAGGTGATCAGCTCTGAACTTGGTCTGGAACTGAAAGATACAACAATGGAACAGCTCGGTCGTGCAAAATCCGTTAAGGTTCAGAAAGAGAACACAGTGATCGTAGACGGCGAAGGCAGCAAGGATGCTATTGCAGCACGTATTGCTTCCATTAAGAAACAGGTAGAAGAGACAACATCCGATTTCGACCGTGAGAAATTACAGGAAAGACTGGCTAAGTTAGCAGGCGGCGTTGCAGTGATCCGTGTCGGCGCAGCAACAGAAACAGAAATGAAAGAAGCAAAGCTTCGTCTGGAAGATGCACTTGCAGCTACAAAGGCAGCAGTAGAAGAAGGTATTATCTCAGGTGGTGGATCTGCTTATATCCACGCTTCCAAGGAAGTTGCCAAACTGGCAGATAAACTTGAGGGTGATGAGAAGACAGGCGCACAGATCGTTCTGAAAGCACTGGAAGCTCCACTGTTCCACATTGCAGCAAACGCAGGTCTGGAAGGCAGTGTTATCATCAATAAGGTAAAAGAATCTGAGGTTGGTATCGGTTACGATGCACTGAAGGACGAATATGTAAATATGGTAGATGCAGGTATTCTGGATCCTGCAAAGGTTACAAGAAGCGCTCTGCAGAACGCAACAAGCGTTGCATCTACACTGCTTACAACAGAATCTGTTGTAGCAAACATCAAAGAAGATGCTCCGGCTATGCCAGCTGGTAACCCAGGCATGGGAATGATGTAAAACCGCAAAGATAAAAACAAGCGCCTGCCTCATGGCAGGCATTTGTTTTTATTGCGGTTTTAACGAGCAAACCATCTGCGTAAGCAGATGAGTGAGCGCGATAGCGCGTGTTTGCGAGTGTAGTTTACGAGTGATAGAAAAACAAGCGCCTGCCTCATGGCAGACGCTTATTTTAATAGTAGAAATCATATACAAATTTTATATCGGTGAATAATGAACCGTGTCCGTTTACCTGAAATGGCAGAAAAACTGTAAAAATGTGCCCCCATTGGACACTTCTGCGAGAGGTGTGGGGGCTCCTGTTGCTATTTATTATACTCAAATAGTATAAAAAAGCAACGGGTAAAACTATGAAATATCTATAAACATTTATTTCTGTATGCTATAATCAGATACAACAGATTTATCCGAGGAGGGAGAATACATGGGAAAATTGCGTATAAAGCGGCTTTTGGCAATGCTTGCGGTACTATCGTGTGCATGCTGTCTGACAGCCTGTCAGGGCAACTGCGATGATGAGGAAGAATATGATGCAAAGCCGGTGATCTATCTCTATCCGGAGAGCAAAACGGATGTTACGGTAAAGCTGGATTATGCCGGAGAACTGACTTGTACATATCCTGTATATCAGAATGAATGGGATGTGACTGCCAGCCCGGATGGGACATTGACAGATGCAGACGGACAAACCTATAACTACCTTTATTGGGAAGGCAAAGGCGGAGCGGATTATGATTTCTCCAGTGGATATTGTGTAGCGGGAAGTGATACCGCATCTTTTCTGGAGGATGCATTAAGTAAGCTGGGACTTACCCGACGGGAGGCAAATGAATTTATTGTGTACTGGCTGCCACTGATGCAGGACAATCCATATAATCTCATTGCTTTTCAGTCGGATGTTTATACACAGAATGCACAGCTTTTGATCGATCCGGCTCCGGACACGCTGCTGCGGGTATTTATGGCGTGGAAGCCGGTGGATGAAGCAGTGGAGATCCCGGCGCAGAGCCTTAGTGCTCCGGAGAGAAAAGGATTTACTGTGGTAGAGTGGGGCGGCTGTCGGGTCAGATAATTGACTATCATCTGCATAATTTATATTATAGTGGATAAACTCTATAATAATGAATAAAATTAACATTATTGTTCATTGTATATTCAGGAACTCTTCTATTAAAATAGTAGTAGCAATAGGAAAGGTAAGCGGATGCAATGGATAAAGAGCGGATTGGTCTGAGGATTAAGCTGGAAAGAACAAAACAGAATCTGACACAGGAACAGTTAGCAGAGCTGGCAGATATATCATCCTCTTATCTGAGTGCGATAGAACGTGGGAAACAGTCGATCAGTCTGGATTATACCAACAGGATCGCAGAAGCATTGAAGATACCGGTAAATGATCTCCTGACACATGAACCGGAAAGCAGATACGGA
>DJNY01000186.1 GCA_002441865.1 Lachnospiraceae bacterium UBA6452
TCTTTACAAATTGCCCTGCACTGTAGGTATCATCCCAGCCCACTACCTCGGCGGTATGATTCAGGCTCTTTGTCACATACGGGAAATAATAGGAGGTATCTCCCCCTCCATCCGCCCGGTCCCGGTAATAAAGTCCGTAGCTGTAATAGCTGATCATCAGCCCTCCCGTCTGCAGGATCTGACGCTTGCAGGCATCTGTATCTGCCAGTGGCAATGTTTTAACAGAGACTACTTTATATTGCTGCCTGTACAGTTCCTGCTCAGGCAGCGCATACGCATCCGTGATCTGCCGCATCGGTACTTCCGCTTCCGGCACAGGTCCCATTCCGGCAAGTGTAGCTTCAAACAATGCCGTTCTTGAGTTTGTCCGTCTGCAAAATTGCTGGAAAGAGCTGTCAGCCGCCTGCAGATGATATGCGGCATATGCCCCATGCAGCTCGGACAGATCCACATCTGCTCCCCTGTATCCTTTTCTAAGGAGCGCAGATTCCATCAGTGCAATTCCCGCATAATCCCAGCACAGTGCCAGATCCCGCTGATCTTTGACTGGCGTTACCATCTGCTCCTGTCTTGGATCATAGCTTGCAGGCAAACATTCTGTCCCGGTCTGTACATTCTGCTCCGTCTCAATTTCAGTGCCTGCTTTTCTTCCGAGGCTTTCCAGTGCCTGCAGCTCCCTGTTCCACTGCATAACGGAAAAACTGTCCGCTGCCGCAAAAACAGACATTTTCAAAAATAACAGCAGCATACAGACTGACAGGAAACCTGCCAGTCCATATCTGCAATAGGATAAGCTTCTATTTTCCATATTTCCCCTTCAAAAGCTTTGCATACACTGTCTGTTTTTCCTTTGGAACCGCAAACTGTATCTTTGTCCTGCAGCCTCGAAATGCCTCTTTTCCGACCTTTCGCAGCTGCAGCGTGCGGATCGTTACTTTTTTCAGCTTTTTACACTGATAAAAAGCTCTCTTTCCGATCGTCTGTACCTGTTCCGGCAGCGTGAGCTTCTGCAGCTTTTTACAGCCCTGAAAAGTGCTGTTTCCAATTTTCGTTACACTGCTGCCAATCTGGCAGCTTTCCAGCTTACCTGCGTTCCTGAACATATAATCCGGAATTGTCTGCAGCTTATCCGGCAGTTTGACCTTTTTCAGAGAGACTGCATTTTGCAGCATTCCCGTTCCGACACGCAGCAGAGACGCATCCTGTGCAAAAGTAAATTTACCGAGTCTGCTGCAATCGGCAAATGCGTATTTTCCAATCTGCAATACGCTCCGTGGTATTTTTACGCTTTTTAATGCACCGCATTTGTAAAACGCCTTATTTCCTATCTGCAGAAGTCCTTCTTTTAAACTCAGACTCTTCAGTTTCTTACATCCTTCAAAAGCACTGCTGCCAATTCGGAGCACCGCACCCGGTATCGTGATCTTCTCAAGTGCCACACAGTTTTTAAATGCTTTCTCTTCTATCACCGTCACATTGTTTCCTATGTTCACCTTTGTAAGTTTTTCACAATTTTCAAATGCACTCTTTCCAATCCTGGTAATACCGCTGCCCATCACAACTTCCTTCAGGTTGCTCTGTCCGTAGAATGCTTTTTCCGCAATTTCCGTGATCGTCAACGTTTTTCCCGCCACCCTGATCACATCCGGTATGACCAGTTTCTCCTGTCCAGCGGATCCACTTAACCAGATAGTCAGAGTTCCGTCTTCATTTTTATGTAGTGTATAGGTCACTTCATCTATCGTGTAATTGGTAGAAGATCCCTGCTCCAAAGCCTCCAGAATCTTTTTCTGCAGTTCTGCGGAAATTCCCTGCTCTGTATTTTCCTGTTCTCCGGACGGTTTTCCTGCACCGGCAGCCTGTTTTCGATAATAAAATTTTACAATGGTACAGCCATCCGCACTGACCGTAACAAGCTGGCTGTCCGGCTTTTCATAGCCGTTTATGGTAATCGGGAAGATCCGTACCTGTGTATCTGCCAGTGCCTTTTTCTCCTGCCCCTCTGTTTTGGGGCAGTATGGCACATACTTTTGCAGATCTGTTTCCTTTTCATCCGGCTGCAGATAATACTGCACCTCATAGGTTACAAAAGTTGGTGCATATTCTGCCTGCAGCGTGATCACACCATTTTCTCCTCCTGTCAGATTCCTGGCTGATTCTGACAAAAGAAGTCCTTCCTTTGTCCGCCAGCCTTTAAATACATACCCTTTTTTGACAGGCTGTGGAAGTGCAATATTCTCTTCATACACGGATACTCTTTCATATCCATCCTCTTTTTTGACAAAATCCCTGATCTGATCCTCCAAAATACTGCCACCGGCCGGATCCAGCCGCAACAGGCAGCGGTCTGCCTCCCATTTCGCATATAATGTGTGGCTCTGTCCCGGATTGTAACGCATACCGGGCTGATACAGCTTTTCCATATTGTTTTCCTCTGCCCAGCCCAGCAGGTGATATCCTTCTTTTTGGGCATCAGGCAGAAGAATTGTTTCTCCCGTTCCCCAGCCGGCATAAATGACGCCATCTCCTGTCGCTGATACCTTTTGCAGTGCATCTCCGATCCTTGTCTTTTTCTCCGCATCTGCATACCAGCCAAGAAAAGCTGCTTTTGACACACTCATAGCCTGTTCACAGTTTCCACCATCCGTATTGTAGGTAACTGTATATTCCCGGTGCAGCTGCGCAGGCAGTGTATAAAAAGCCGTACTGCTCCAGTTTGCGTATTTTGTAATGACCGCACCATTTTTTGTTGTCAGGTTCCGGAATACCGCCCCGGGAACCGCACCTGTGTCTCCCCAGTTTAAAAAACTTCTGACCGCTGTAACGGGATTCGCCATTCCTTCCGCTCCATTTGTATTTACTGTGATCGTATACACAGGGGCATTCCCCGGTGCAGCAGGATAAACAGCAGTTTCCCCATACTTACAGTTCAGTGCAGCAGGAACACCGCTGCCACCATTGCCATCATAAACAACCTTATATTCCGCCGGTAAAACAGAAAAATGAAAAGCCATATGATGGATTTTTGACGGGTCGGTGATCGCTGTACTTCCCACTCCCGCATTTGTAGGAAGGTATATATGCTGCTCAAAACTCACTGTCTTCTCTTTTTCATACTCCCGGTCACCGCTGTAAGAAGCATTTTTGATGTAACGGACACCCTTGTAGGCACTGTCTGCATGATCTGTCGCATTCAGCGGATAAGTGGATCCGCGGCTGTTGCTGTCCTTGTCTGTAGCAGGTTCTACCGTCAGGGCGTAGCCCAGAGGTTTCGTCATGGAAAACTGGATCATGGCATGTGGATAGGAAATTTTTCCGCCACTCTTCAATGTTTTCACATCCGCAAGCGCATCCTCCTTTTGAGAAACGATATGATAGGTATGTGTCCCGCCTCCGATGACTTTCAGACTATATTTTGCGCCTGAAACCGTCGTACTCATGGCTGTCTGTCTTTGGGAAATCTGTTTTGTCTTATCAATATTCCCAATCTTTACCGTAGCCTTGCCAGCCTGTGGTCCGTCAAACACGATATAATAATAGCCGCTTGTACTTGAAAAATTAGTGGCACCTACCCTATCACAGGCCGCAAGTGTCTGATAGTACTGCATATTATCGGTAAAATGTGCGCCCGTGATCAGCCCGCACTCCATGCAGATATCATCCCCGTAATAGTCCAGCGTCTCCGAAAGACGCACCGAATTTTCCAGCAGCTGCTTCTGTTCCTCCTCTGTCAGGCAGCACAGCCATACCGCCAGTTCTTCATCTCCGTAGGTATTCAGACAATATTCCAGTTCTTCTTCCGTCAGGTCAAGCGGATGTTGCAAAAACAGATCTTCGCCCGTCATGCCTTCCGTCCGGTCTGTTTTCTCCACTGCTTCCGCCGCATTGCCTGACAACGTTGCATTTGCCGACACCGTCTCTGCCCGGTCTGTTTCCGAAGCTGCATGCAGCTGCATCAGGCTTCCTGCCAAAAGGGAAGTACTGAGCATGCAGCAGGTTACCCATTTACATACTTTTCTTTTCATGTTTCCTCCTTTTGCGAAAAAAAGGACACAAAAAGATACGGTTCCTTTTCTCCGCTTTCTTGATTGATAATTTGTAGTGTCGTGAAATCTCTGGCTGAAATGCCCTGATTGACTGATCGTCATAAGATATAAGGGAACTACCCTTATACAAGATTCACTTCGTGGTTGTAAGTATAGCAAACGGATATCCTGTTAGTCAATGACAATTTTCAGGATATCCGTTTCATTTATTTCTTATTTCTGCAAAAGGATCGCACCCAGTATCTTTTCTTCATATACCGCCATATTTTCCAAAGTATTCTCCAGTGCTCCATATGTGACTTTTCCCTCCGGCAGGCAAAGCAAAATAGCATCTGCCTCTGCAAGTTGCTGTCCGGCACGCTTTTCTTCATATACTGCTGCTTCCTGCACACTATATACAGTCAGCTTTGTTTCATCAGATATCTTCTTACACATTGTATCCAGTTTATCCGCATCCATCACACCTGTCCCTAACAGACAAAGTGCTCCGTTTTCTTTTCCTGTCAGATTATGGAAATGAAAATACAAATGCGTCTGCTGTTCTTCCCTTGGGATATTCCATGCATATGAAATATGAAAGGAATCTTTCAAGTTTCTTGCTGTCCAGATATAATCCGTCCAGGAAAAACAAAATGCCAGACAGATCAGTCCTGCCAGAATGCCTGTCAGAAGCCCTTTCACAGCACTTTTGATTACCGTTTTATACTTTATGACAGTATCCTGCTCCGCTTCCGTTACAATCGTTTCTCCGATCTGCGGTCTTTCTTCGGCACTCAACTTGCGATACTGCTTCACATATTTCTTTTCTGTTTTTCCGAGTGCTTCGTAATCGATATCTTTTTGCGCGGCATATACGCTTTCCTGATTGATATTAGCTGCCTGTGTATCCCTAAGTGTTGTATCTCTCGCCACATATTGATAGGTCTGCAGCATATAACAGCGGAACTGGCCACGTGCCTGCTCCACAGCAGGATAAATCTGCTGCATCAGATACTGGTCTGTAGCATGCAGCAACACATCCAGTATCTCCTGATCCGGTGCTGTCACATAGATCACAAGCACCTGACCCGTGCTTGTATCAAAGGTAAACAAATCTGATACCCTGCTGCCTTCCGTATCCATGGATAATTGTTCTGCAAGCTGTTTTTCCAGATAAGAGACCGCTTCTTCACTTTTAAAAAGATTCACGATCTGTGTGATTGCTTCTGCATACCAGAACCCTTCCGCCCCCTGATCGAAACCGTATCGCAATGCCCCCGTATACTTTTGTTCCGGATCAATCTTCATATAAAGCGCTTTCTGATTATAATCGCTCTGCTGTTCATACAGATCCAGATCCGTCAGATACTTCTGTACCTGCGTTTTCTGTTCTTCTGATAACGTCAGTTCCGTTTCCGTCTGCTGTTTTTTCAGACTGTCTTTCTGCTCTTTCCAGTTCTTTCCTGCAAAGACTATACAGAAAACCACAGCAAAAAGAAGAACGATCCAGATCCGTCTTTTCCAATATCCCAGAAGTCCTCTACTGTCCATATATTTTCTGTCATAATGATACTTTCTCATATACCTTCTCCTCTTTTTTCCCTCTTAACATACCATTTTGCCTCCTATCTACCGCTCCCAGTTCCGATGGCAACATCTCCCGCACAAGCAAAAGCAGAAGCGGATTATAGGTCAGATACATTGACTGTGGATTCACCATACCAAAAACCATGCTGATCAATACACATATAAGTAAGATTCTTTCGTTTTGCATCACCAGTCTGTACAACAACAGACTCATTAGAATACAATATACCAAAATAAAAACCGTTCCATACAAAAGCATCTGCATCAGATAAGCATTATCCACATAATTATAAACGGCATCGGGCTTATAATACAGTGTTGAAGCACCGATAAATTTAATCTTCTGTCCAAACCATGTAAAACCGTATTGTTCGATTGCCTCATATCCCAGTTTCAGGCGGTTATTTGACGCATAATTCCATTTTTCCCAGACCGGGTTTCCCTTCTGATATGCCATCGTCACGCCGATACTGGAGATCAGGCATATCCACGGAACAAGCATAAGCACATAGGCAAGCCACTGCGGAAATTTCTTTCCGGCAAAAAAATTCTCACACATCAGACAGCAGACAACGAGTAATATACTTAACAAAAAATCTGACCTGCCATTGGTCAGATAATATAATATCCCGTTACTCATCAGAATAACAAGTGCTGCAAATCCCTTCAGCCTGTTCTTCATGGCAATCCATGCGATTGCTGTAAAAAATCCGAAATGACTGGCAAGCATGCAATGCGTAAATCCAAGGCCATGTCTGTTTCTGGCTCCTTCTTCCCAGATCACATCTTCCAGCACACCTGCCTTTGCAGCCAGCACTGTAGTCAGAAAAAGAAGCAGCTGCACCCAGAACATGATCTTGCAAAGTTTCCGAAAGGATACATTCCTGCCACTGTAAATAAGTGCAAACATCGCTGCAAATGGCAGTTTATCAATTCTAAATGCGATCCACACGAAAAAGAGTGTTCCAATCAGCATCAACAGTTCCTTCGGTGTTCTGTCCACATCAAGTACTGTTTTTATCAGGCAACAGAAGAGCACTACATACATGACAGGATCTGAAATCAGCTTCATTGGCAGTAAATTTTTAAAATACGTATATTTTAAAAGCCCTACCACAAGCCATATGACCAATACTGAAAAATATAAGCCTTCCCCCCATTGCTTCTCTCTCATAACCTATCTCCGTTTTCCCGTTGTATGGCCCGTACAAACTGCAGATAGCCACTATGCTTCGGATGGCGCTCCTCTTCAGGGGGCAGGTCATTGTAATTACCATAAAGCTGAGTTAAATATGGTTGTACCTGGTTAGGGATCGGCAGCATATATCCACAAAAAGGGACTCTTTTATATGGCAGTAAAATATTTTTATCCATTATTTCTCTCTGATAACCCGCAAGTCCAAACAGACTGCATACTTTATCTGCGGTCTCCGTTTTTTTTGCTGTTATGATCTTCTTGCTGACACGGGCATACCAGTTAAATAACCTGTCCGGTGTTATTTTCACAATTATTTTGGATATTTCATGCGCTACCCTGCCTTTATTTTTAGTAGGGTGTCTGTAAACCGACAAATAATGCACGATCACAAAAATACGTTGCAACAGTCTTCCCATCTTTCCATCCGGAACACCATCGATCGGATGGATATCAAGCTTCGGTGCTGCACTTTGCGGATAGTCTCCCTGTGGCAGATATAACAAATGCCCAATCGGTGCATCCGGTATAATCTGCGCCGCAACCGGCGAATACCGATATTCTGACAATTTGTTATTCTGTTTTGCAAAAAGCTGCTCCATCCGCTCAAAATCAGGGCGCATCATAGCAAGATCAATATCATCATCCCACGGAATAAAGCCCTGATGCCTGACCGCTCCCAGTGTAGATCCCCCTGCAAGGAAATAGGCAATCCCATTTTCTTTACAAAAGTCATCAAACATCAGAAGCATGTCCAAAAGATATTTTTGATAGCAAACCAGTGATTTCATCATATGATCATTCATTTCTTCGGATTCTATATATATTCCATTTTCTGTAAGAATATGCAATCGGTATTTATACCTCTTCCATTGTTTTTAACATTTTCTCTTCCAGTTTTTCTTTTCTTGTTTTCTTCTTTGCCGGTTCCGTTTCTTCCATAAATGCCGTATAGGCATCAAGTACTTCTTCGGTCGGTCCATCCTGGACAATTTTACCGTCATGCAGCCAGATGACACGTGTACACAGTTTACGCACAGTTTCAACACTGTGTGACACGATCATGACAGTCCTGTCATTATCCTGGATCAGTTCACGCATTTTCTTAAAACTTTTCTTCTTGAAACGGATATCACCTACACTCAGCACCTCGTCGATCAGCATGATCTCTGTTTCAAGTATTGCAGTGATTGAAAATGCAAGTTTAGAATACATACCACTTGAGTATGTACTGACCGGTGAATTGATAAACTTGCCGAGTTCGGAAAATTTAACAATTTCGTTATACCGGTCTTTGATCTGCTGCTGGGTAAATCCCATCAAAAGTCCCGACAGAAAAATATTTTCTTTTCCGGTCAGTTCCTGCTGAAATCCGACACCGATGGATAAAAGCGAAACGCTGTGTTCTCCGATATCGATTGTTCCTTCATCCGGTGAAAAGATACCGGCAATAGAGCGAAGCAAGGTAGATTTACCGCTGCCGTTTTTACCGATCAGACCTACGATTTCACCTTTTTGAATATCAAAGCTGACACCTTTTACAGCCTCAAATTTTTCAACTCTTGATTTTCTCAGAGAAAACAGACTTTTCTTAATACTTTCTGCCTGTACCGTCTGATAACATATATGAACATCTTTTACTTCTATTGTATTATTTGTCTCCATTAAACCACCTTCACATAGGAATTCTCGTATTTATTGATCAGCCGGACACCAATGATCGATAATAAAATACTGATCACCAACCATATGCCTATCACACCATACATAGGATGTGACTCATATAAAATACAGTTTCTGGCGCCATGGATGATATTTGCGACCGGATTGAAATCAAGTAAGATTGTTGCATATGGCTGTGGCACGCGCTTTGCAATACTGTAAAAAATACCGGACATATAAAATGCCAGTTTGAGCACAACCTGTACAACATTCGCAAGATCTTTTACAAACACGCCAAAATTAAGCATAATACAGCTACAGCCAAATGTGAAAATGGAAAGTACCAGAAACAAAGGTACAATTTCGATCAGGCGCCATGTGATCGGTACGTGATACATAGGCACCATGATAACCACCAGTGAAAATGCCACCAGCATCTTAAAAAAATTCACAAGCATCGTAGTCAAAACAAGAATATATTTGGGCAGATATACTTTTGAGATCATTCCTTTGCAGGACTTTACTGCCTTTACACTTTTGGTCACTGTCTTACTGAAATAATTCCACAAATTCAGTCCAATAAATACAAATAACGGAAAATAGGGCTCTGACTTTCCATATACAACAAGTGCTACGAACGTGTATACCAGCATAAAGAAGAACGGATCCAATATCCACCAGAGCCAGTTCAGACGGGATCCTGCCACTTCGCTCTTTAAAGTTGCCTTTGCGGAATACAGCATATAGCTCTTGTATTTTTTTATATTTTTGATAAATTTTTTCATAATATGCCTTCAGTGTTCCTTTATCATTTTATTGATAGTATTCATCGTCCTCTACATCATTTTCAGATGGTAAAAACTGTGACAGCCATTCATTTACAATTTTATAATCTACCGTAACGGCTGTTGCAAAATCAGAATTGATCTTCTCGTCAATTGCCTGGATATCATCCTGCGGCAGTACATTGATATGATAGCGGTCAAATTCTTCCGCTCTGTGGTCTACGCTCAGATTGATCGCACGTTTCTTATTCTGCATTGCAAATACGCCGCCATGCAGTCTGGTACCCACATAGTCCACATCATTTTCCAGAAGAAATTTTCGATATTCATTGAGTTCCGGATCAATATATTTGATCTTATCGCAGTTTTCATAAGAACGCAGGGTTTTATAACCGCCATATGTCTGGCTCCAGAAATACACTTCTTTATAATTCTTCAGAAGGCAGTCGATGATCTTCTGATCATTTTCTCTGTTAATGCCACCTGTTGAAGAGAGTGTAAATACAACCTTATCCGCCTTCTTTGTCGGAATATCTTTGCAATGCTCCGGTGTCAGTTTCCAGAGAGTCGGGCACGAAGTGTTGACTGCTTTTAAACCAAGCATATTCAGATATTCAACTGTCTTATCATCTCTTGTACTGTGCACATATTTATGAGACAGCACTCTCTTCCATAGCATTTTAGAATATGGATCGAAATGATCGGAACATTTTACGCCGTCATATCCAACACCCATCAAAACAGATTTTCTCATCGGCTTATAATTCATAATATTTACATTCAAAAGCGGATTAGGTCGAAGCATATTGGTCCAGAACAGATTTGTTCCGCAAATAAACTTCAGATTTGCATTTTTGGCAAGATTTGCCTTGCTGGATGTAAACTGATGTCCAAATGGGAAACTCACCAGATGAGTCGGAAAATTATATACGAAATTTCCTTTTAATACCGGTTCAAGCTCCCTGCGTACAGACTCCATAATGATTTCGTCACCTTTGTTCTGTGTTGCAATTGATGTGTCAAATAAAATAATTCTTTTCACTGTATCCTCCTAAAATCAATCTCTTTTTTCTTTTCTTATTCTATCCCTGCTTCAAAAGAGGCTATCGTCCTCTTCATTCCGTCCCGCAGTCCGATATGCGGCGTCCATCCGGCCGCAATTGCTTTATCCGACTGTAAAAATCCCAGTTTATAACTCAGATAACCGGCCGATTTCCCCTCTTTCGGAATATGCATGACCAGCTTGATCCCTCTATCTCCAAACAATTCACAAAGTAACTGTGCCAGCCCCTTCACTGTAACAGTCTCCCGAGAATCTGAAATATTATATACAGAATCTTCAAAATCAAGCAGTACATGAAAAAGCCCGGCGACAACATCACTGATATACGTAAGTGCCAGTGTACCGCTTCCATCACTGTTCATAACAATATCCTCTGATTTCAGGACATTTCCCAGAAAATCTCCGACAACCCGTCCATCTCCTACGATCATACCCGGTCCATACGCATGTGCGATTCTTGCGATACGACAGTCTATGCCATATTGGCTTTTATAACACATACATAAATTCTCTGCCATACGTTTGCTTTCCGGATAACAGGATCTGACACTGGTCGGATCTACCGCACCATAATCCTCCTCCGTCACAAAATCAAGATTTCCCCTTCCGTAAATTTCTCTTGTTGATAAGAGAAGGAATTTCTTTGTTTCATGTTCTTTTGCATAAGAAAGCAGATTATGGCAGCCAAGTACATTTCCCATTGCTGTTCCTACCGGATCTTCCACGAACTGTTGCGGGCTTGTCTGGCTGGCCGCATGGATCATAATATCAATGGTTTCTTCCATGTTCAACGGTCTTGTCACATCCTGATAGATCATATGAAAATCATCACGATCCAGTGCAGCTCCCCATTTTGCCTGCGTCTTCTTCTCATTACGCGCCAGTCCGTAAATCCTGATCTTATAATCTTGTGTATCATTCAGATAAAGCAACGTCTGCACCAGATAAGTGGCGATCAGTCCGTTAACGCCTGAGATAAGCACACTTTTTCCGCGCAGTTTCTCCCAACCCGACTTTTCCGCCAGTATTGATTCTATATCTTCTTTTACAACAGGGTTTAATTCTATCATTTCCTTCTCCCTTACCTTTATAATCCAAAAATCTCCTGATTTTCCTTTAGGTCAATCAGTGCTTTAAACAGGAAGAAGTCCTCCGGTGTTGTAATCTTAATGTTTGTTGTTTCACATGGGACAATATGCAGATGTTTTCCCAGTTCCGTCATCAGGGAGCAGGTATCGATCGTGATCGTATACGGCATTGTCTCGCCTTTTTCATGGGCTTCCAGTACATCCTTAAAATAAAAGCTCTGCGGTGCTTTCGCCACATACATTGTATTACGGATGATCGTACTGCGTATTTCTTTTCCATCATCGCTTGTAATTGCCGTTTCTGTAAAAGGAACAGCCGTTATGCCATTTCCAAATTCTCTGACAGATGCGATATTATCCGTGATCATCTTTTCCGTTACAAGAGGTCTTACCGCATCATGCAGCAGTACAATATCATCCTCTTTACAGACACCCTGTAAATAACGGAGCGCGATCATTTTAGACTCCTGCGTATCTTTTCCACCGGTCAGTATCTTACTTACTTTTGTAATGCCAAATTTATCAAGAAGCTTCTGTAAATAATCTTCCCAGCCTGCAATACAGGGTACCACGACCGTATCGATCTCCGGATGTCTTTCAAAAACCTCCAGTGTATAGATAATGATAGGCTTACCATACAGCTCCAGAAACTGCTTTGGCTTTGCGCTGTTCCGCATTCTCTGCCCGGATCCTCCGGCAAATACTAGTGCTACATTCATGGTCTGTCCTCCATCCATTCCGTCAGTTTATCAACAATACGTTCACTGGCATGTCCGTCTTCCACACATCCTTTGTCCACAAGAAACGCCTCTACTGCCTCCCGGTAGGCATTCTCTTCAAATGACAGAATATTCTGTCTCATCTCCTGATTATCATGTGCCAGCGGAAACGGCGCTGTTTCAAGCGGATAATAAAATCCTCTGTCATCATCATATGCCTTCAGATCCGGTGCGTACACAAACCCTTTTTTTCTGGTCAGTACATAATCAAAGATCCAGCTGGAATAATCAGTGATTCCCACCTGACAGGCTATCATCAGTTCCTGGATATCCGGATAAGTTGCCCCATCCAGTACATTGGTATTTTGTGTATGATATCCTTTATTTTTATAATCACGGTGATGCGCACGGTTTAAAATAACCCATTCTCCACCAAAACGCTCCGTAAGCGCATCATGTAAAAGATCAAAATCCAGTTCTTCCATAGGTTCCTTGTCCAGTTCCGGGCTGCGGAACGTAGGTGCGTACAATGCCAGATTTACATTATCCTTTAACTGATAGAAATCATAAACCTTTTTATGGATTTCATCTTTAAACGCCTGATCCTCTATAAACAGAATATCATTTCTTGCATGTCCATATTCAAGGATTTCTGTTTTTTTCCAAAAAGAAGTGCGGTAAACTTCATCTTCAAAAGCAGAATTTGATACAATGTAATCTGTCAGACGTCCACATCGGAACCCTCTTTTATTTCTGCGTTTATCCGGTACATCCTGCGGTCCGATCCTTTTAATTCCCAGTGATCCATGCATTGTTTCCAGATAGATCTGCTCAGGTTTCTTTTTGACAGATACCTTTGTCACATTAAACGCATTATCGATCCAGACTTTTGCACCGTATAATTCTTTAAAATATTTATTTGTATTTCGTTCTACAAGTCTGACTTCCTTCGGAAATTCTTTTCTGGTCTCCTCACTCAGATCGTCTACTACCCAGACCAGATCCCAGTCCTTTTTTCTCTTTAGTATCTCATCACATATATATCTGGGATTGCAGGTATAAGCTCCCTGAAATGTCAGGAACAGTATTTTATTGTTCTTTACTTTTGTCGTCCGGTACAAATACTCTTTTTTGATACCTGCCAGCTTTCTTTTTATATATAATTGAAGTCTTTTTTTCGTGATTTTACTCATTTTAGTCCCCTGTTTTCTATATAATCTTTTGCCATAGATAGTCCTAGTATAGGGAAAACCGATGATTTCGTCAAGTTATCCTCTACGCAGAACATTATTGTAAAACAATTTTCTCATTTTGTCAGGCATAAGGCTTACGATCACATGTCCGCAGACCGTTACCAGATAATCCTGCAAACTGCAGAACCCGTTACGGAACATATAATTTCGGAACCGTATCACATTTTTGGCATAATGCAGGCCGCCTCTTCTCTGATACATACCTTTTGTACGCATAAACAGGATCACGCGGTCCATATTATATCCCCTTGCTCCGTTACTGAGCATCCGGAGCCACAGATAATAATCTTCAAAGCCTTCAAACGACTGATAACCGCCTGCTGCAAGCACCACACTTTTTTTATACATGACACAGGGATGATTAAACGGATTTCTGCGCCGCGCAAAGCGAAGGATCTCTTCCTGCGTAACCGGCAGTTTTCTGATCTTTCCCGGTACGGATGGGTCTGTCTCAAATTCCTCCACCGCACCACTGATCAGATCTGCTTTATGTGTTTCCATAGCCTCTATCTGCCATTTCATCCGATCAGGCAGACTGATATCATCACTGTCCATTCTGGCAATGATCTCATTTTTGCAATACTGCATCCCCTGATTCAGAGCCAAACCCAGCCCCCCCTGTTTTTCCAACTGTACGACAGTAAACAGTGCGGGCTGTTCTGCCTGCATTTCAGTCAGAACTTCATATAATTCATTTGTCAGCCTTCCGTCACATACCACAACGATCTGGGCAGGCGGCAACGATTGCCGCAATATACTCTGCAGACTTTCCCTGAAAAAGAGCGGCTGTTCCTTTTCATATACCGACATCAAAACGGAATATTGCATCTGGCATTCTCCTTTTCCGGTATCTTTCTTTATGATGTTTCTTTTAGATTACGAAAGAATCCGGCCGAAATTATGGCCGGATTCCTGCCTTATGATTAAAGTCCGCGCTGTTTACGGTACTCACCGATACCGCTCCATTTTGTATCTTTGTCAGAAAGAATCAGATCTTCCTTTGTCATGCCTTCCGGCATTGGCCATTCCACACCGATCTCCGGATCTGACCAGAGCAGTCCGCCTTCATCATTCGGATGATAAAAGTCTGTACATTTATAGGCAAATTCTGCATAATCGGAAAGCACAATGAAACCATGTGCGAAATTCTTCGGTATAAAGAACTGCTTTTTGTTTTCAGCGGAAAGCGTTACACCATACCACTGTCCAAAAGTAGGAGAACCTTTTCTCAGATCAACTGCAACGTCAAACACTTCTCCGTTTACCACACGGACAAGCTTGTCCTGCGGAAAATCGATCTGGAAGTGCAGTCCACGGAGCACACCCTTTTTGGAAGCTGACTGATTGTCCTGTACAAAGACCTGATCAATGCCCGCCTCTTTGAAGTCATTGTAATTATATGTCTCCATAAAATATCCTCTTGCATCACCGAATACAGTCGGTGTAATGACCTTCAGTCCTTCAATATGACAGGTTTCTACTGTTATTTTTCCCATTTTTCCATCCTCTTCTTCTCAAACTTAGATACGTATTTCCAAACCTTTCGATAATACATGATCCATAGATAAATTAAGTATATGAAAATCGCATATATTCGTCAAGTTTCTTTTATTGTATGTATATGATGCGTCAAAAAGGAGGAACGACATCGTTCCTCCTGCTCTTCTTATCTGCTTTT
>DJNY01000023.1 GCA_002441865.1 Lachnospiraceae bacterium UBA6452
TTTTTTGTATAATAAAGGCAGATCAAAAAGTGATCATATGAAATTGATTTCCTGCTGACAGGAAAGAAACGGAGGGAAAGCTTATGTACAATTTTACACTTCAGATTCCAACCAAAATCCATTTTGGAAAGGATACCATTTCCTACTTATCAGAACTGAAGGAATATGGTGATAAAGTCCTTCTTGTGTATGGCGGTGGATCGATCAAGAAAAACGGAATTTATGATACTGCAATGCAGCTTTTAAAGGATGCGGCACTTACAGTATTTGAACTTAGCGGCGTAGAACCGAACCCGCGTATTGAAACAGTCAGAAAGGGCGTTGCAATCTGTAAAGAGGAAGGCATTGATATGGTGCTTGCCATTGGCGGCGGCAGTACGATCGATTGCTCCAAGGTAATCGCAGCAGGTGCAAAGTACGACGGTGATGCATGGGATCTTGTATTAGATGCAACAAAGATCAAGGCAGCACTTCCGATCTTTGATATTCTGACACTTTCAGCAACCGGAACAGAAATGGATCCGTTTGCGGTAATTTCCGATCTGACGAAAAATGAAAAATGGGGTACAGGATCTCCTTACATGGTTCCGACCATGTCGATCTTAAATCCTGAATATACCTATTCTGTATCTAAAAAGCAGACTGCAGCCGGAACGGCTGATATGATGAGCCACACCATGGAAAATTATTTCTCCATGGAAAATGCAGACTGTCAGAAATTTATGGCAGAGGGACTGCTGCGTACTATGATCAAAAACGGACCGATCGCACTGGCAGAGCCGGATAATTATGAAGCACGTGCCAATCTGATGTGGGCAGGTACACATGCAATCAACGGTGTAGTGGGAGACGGCTGTTCTCCGGCCTGGTGTGTGCATCCGATGGAGCATGAGCTGAGTGCTTTTTATGATATTACCCATGGAGAAGGACTTGCAATCCTGACACCTGCCTGGATGGAGCATATTTTAAATGATGCGACACTTCCGATGTTTGTGGAATTTGCGAAAAATGTCTGGGGACTTTCCGGAGAGGATGAGTACGCGCTTGCACATGCAGGAATCGATGCACTCAAGACATTCTTCTTTGAGACGATGGGACTTCCGAAGAATCTGCGGGCAGTTGGTATTACAGATGATAAGAATTTCGATGTCATGGCACAGAAAGCCTGTGACGGTTCCAAGGGCTCTTTTGTACCGCTCAGTAAGGAAGATATCGTAGCGATCTATAAGGCTGCATTTTAATGCAGACCGGGTTAAAATCCCGTGAATTCCTGATTCTACTTCCAAGGGGTGTGAATTTCCGATAGGAAATCGTATGATCTATATAGATAAGCTGATACCATTACTTGAAAAGGAGAACGGGAATGGATCTTGTAAAAATCGGGAAATATATTGCAGAAAAAAGAAAAGCACTGGGACTGACGCAGAGGCAGGTAGCGGAGCAGCTCGGGATGAGTGATAAATCGGTTTCCAAATGGGAACGGGGCATTTGTCTGCCGGATGTTTCTGTATACAGTCCGCTTTGTGAAATACTTGGGATCAGTCTGAATGAATTCTTTGCCGGAGAAGACATCGGGCAGGATGATCTGCAGCAGAAGTCGGAGGATAATCTTCTGCAGGTAACGGCGGATGGGAAGCGTCGTCAGAAGGTTTTAAAAAGTATCATAGGCGGACTTCTGGCATTTACCGGTGTGATCGTGCTGGTTCTTGGAGTCATATTTTACCGGCAGCACAGACCGCAGAATTATGTAGAGCCTGTCGATCCGGAAAGCGTGGAAATGAAGACGGCGCAGCTTTTAACAGGTATGGATGGTGCATTTTTATATAGGTATAAGGTGTCCAAACCGTTTCAGCAGCTGACGATCTATGTTTCAACCTATGAGAAAGGGAAGCTTATCAGCAAGGATCAGATCATGCGGCTGTATGAGAATACGGACATTCCAGAAGGAGGAATGTTTGCGATCGTTCCTGATTTTGAACGGTTTGAGGTCAGGCTGATCGCAGCCGATCAAAGTGCCAAGATGTCTACGGATCTGCCGATACTGGAAGGTGTGAAAAACCGGCTCTATTATGCCAGATCTGCGTCAGGGATCGATGAGAAAACACAGATCAGATATAACGAGGAGCAGGGACTTGTTACGCTGTTGTACGGAGAAAATGCAATAGAGACAATAGGCGTAGAGGCATATGAGACCGGAGAGTATATCCCGGAAAACGATTATGCATATTATTTTTCCTTTGAATTTGATTTATAAAAAGTTACAATAAAAGGCTTGACCTAAAGTTAACTACAGGTATTAGAATGGCACTATCAGATCATGATAGTGTCATTTTTGAAAGGAGAAATTACGATGTATACAAACAAAATTACATTAAACAATGGCGTAACAATCCCACAGTTAGGGCTGGGTACCTGGTTTATAGACGATGCTGTAGTCGCAGATGCTGTGAAGGCAGCGACAGAGATCGGATACAGACATATTGATACTGCACAGGCATATGGCAATGAACGTGGTGTCGGTGAAGGTGTCAGAAACTGTGGTATTCCGAGAGAAGAATTATTTGTGGTATCCAAGGTTGCAGCAGAGCATAAGACCTATGAAGAAGCCATGAACGGTATCAACAAAACACTTGAAACCATGGGACTGGATTATCTGGATATGATGATCATCCATTCTCCACAGCCATGGGTAAAAGTAAACCAGTCCGAAGACCGTTATGTAGAAGGAAACAGAGCTGCATGGAAAGC
>DJNY01000033.1:0-866 GCA_002441865.1 Lachnospiraceae bacterium UBA6452
CATATTTTCTTTTACCAAGTCTGTTGGATTGTTATAGATAGAAGTTACTAGAAAATATAACAATCTGATGTCTTATTCATATCTTATTTCAGGAAATTCATGCTTTATTTCACAATTATTAATAAGGCAGGAGTTTCGAGATAATATGATGTATGGTAACTCCTGTGGCAAACAAAGGAGGACCATAGTAGATGGCAGAAGGAAGAAAATTTTATGGGTGATGGAGCAGACGCATCTAAATGCGAACTTTGTTCGCAGGCGTCTGCGTAGGCAATGTCCCACTTTGTGGAACATTACATGTTGAGAAATGATTACATGTTCCATGCGGTTCTGCAAAAGAACGAAGAAGTTTTGAGAAATCTTTTAGCAACACTTTTGGAGATGGATGAGGCAGACATTGTAAGCTGCCATATCGAAAATCCGATCGAACTTGGCAAGGAGATTGAAGGAAAAGATTGTATCCTGGATGTAAAGATTAAGCTGAATGATGCAAGGATCATCAATATTGAGTTGCAGGTGTATAAGCAGACATACTGGACAAGCCGATCACTATTATATTGGGCGAGGGCGTATGACATTTTAAAAAGCGGTGAGGGGTATGATATGCTGCTTCCTACATATCACATCGGAATTTTAGATTTTACCTTGTTTGAAGATCATCCGAAATTTATGGCGAAGTATCAGATTCTGGATGTGGAGGATGGTTATTTGTATTCCGATAAATTATGTATAAAGGTGCTTGATCTGACACAGCTTGAGACAGCAAGAAGTCAGTCTGAAACAGATAAAAAACTCCTGAAATGGGCAAGTATATTTAAAGCAGAAACGCTGGAAGAATTGGAGCAGTTAGCAAATGGAGAGGAGGT
>DJNY01000033.1:1041-7428 GCA_002441865.1 Lachnospiraceae bacterium UBA6452
AAATTGAACGTAAAAATACAGAAAAAGAACGCCTAAATACAGAGAAAGAACGTCAAAGAGCTGATGCTGCAACAAAAAAAGCAGCAGAGCTTGAGGATGAGGTAAAGAAACTGCGGGCTATGCTGGCGAAATAGACGGAAAGGTTGCTCAATCCGAATTAGTTCCATTTTACATGCAGAAATTTGGAACTGATTCGGATTTTTCTTTTTATTTCAAAATGTTACTCTTGCAGTATCAACAATATACGAGCAAGAGGAGTTGAAAAGGGGGATGATATGGAGAAGTTGGAAAGAGAAAAGCGGGAAAGCGAAAGCAAAGCTCATAAATGGGAGATGGATTTTCAAGATCTGTGCCAAACATACGATGTTACAGGCTGTAATAAAGCAACGCTCTATTATATGTCAGCCCTGCAACTGAGGGAGCAGATACAGGATAATGCATTAAAAAGGCTTTTCATCTATGCAATATGCGATGCTGGTTTTCTGATGGATCGATATACAGATTACAAAGAACAGCAAATGGAGGTCAGTTTTCGTAATACGGAGAAGAGAATGCGGAAACTGCTGACATTATTGCAGAAAGAAAAAGAGATGTGTGAGCAGTGGGGTGAAATTGTAGGCAGAAAGTGTTTTTCTTTAAAAAACAGAGTTTATTCTGATGACTACAATGAGGAACTCCTCACGCTTTGCAGCCTGTTTCGGGAAACATTTGAAATGTCGGAAAGGCAGACACCGAATCTGGCGGATAATCTGCAGTATTTCTTAATGGAAGCCAGAAATAATGATCTGCTTGAAAAGATCATCCCTTTTTATTTGTTTCAGGTCATGGTACGCCACACAAATCGTCTGGCGCAGAATCCGGATTTTCAAATAGTACCAGCCAGTCTGTGGAAATACAAAGAATATGAAATAACGAAGAATAATGGGAAGAACTTCAACAAATATGAACGGTGTATCGGTCTGTTTCAAAAACTGTGTAAGTTATATAAGGACGATCCGCGTATAGACATAGCACTGTGTCGTTATGGCATGGAGCAGTGTTCCAATATACCGGAATGGACATCCATATGGCTGCGTAAAAAAGAAAAGAAATGCACCACAAAGCTACATCGATTTATAAGTGAATTGTATCTAAGCTGCATAGAGACGGATGAACCAGAGCAATACGCTGCAAATACGATGTTTCCGCATAAAACATCAGAAGAAGGAAATTTATTCATAAGGGATGTGGATGAAAAACTCGAAATCGAAGCCACTATTAAAAGTTACATATTAAAGCATATAGAAGTGCTGATACAATTTATGAAAATACAATATAAGGATGTGGAACAGGTAAAATGTCTGGTGACAGATGTTTATCATGCATCCGGCTTTAGCAGAATGAAAATAGAAGATATAGGGGAAGAAACAAAACTGACCTATGTCTATGACCAGTTTATAGAAATGCTGGATGAGGCGATTGTTTCATCTGTCTGGGAGACAATAAAAAAACTGGTGGAATGTGAATCAGATCATTTTCAGTTCATAGCTGCTATTTTATCATAGGATATTTGTCCCTCTCGCTCGTATAGAAAACTGTAAAACAGATTTATGGGAGGACAAGAGTATGATCATTGCAATTATTTATATGGCTTTAGGGTACTGGGCAACGGGTGTAACCACGCATGCAAATAAGATATTTCTGGGATATGGGATCGGAGAGCTATTTTTAGAGCGTTTGTGTTGGGCATTTATATTCGGATGGGCATTGATTCCGGTTGCGATCATCAAAACCATATTTTTCAGCCGATAACATGGATGTGACTGCTATGGGAGAAAAATTCGCAAAACAATACCGGGTTTTGGATCTATATGCCAGATTTTTGGAAGGAGACGTGATCAATAAGGCAGAAGAAGCGGTCAGATTTCATGTGGATGAACGGTCAATTCAGAGAGATATTGATGATATTCGAATATATCTTGCTGACAGAAAGATTATCGGTCTGGGAGAATGCAGGAATATCATTTATGACAGAATGCAAAAAGGATATGTTATGCGTTGAAATATTCCGGTTGTTTCTGCATGTTATTTATGTTAAACTGATTACAAGCAGAAAGTCAAAATCATATTTTACATGGGATGGGCTTGCCATCCCATTTTCTATTTATTATAGGTAGCTTTGAACAGTTACTATGATATATCTAAATGTTTCAAGAAACTTCACTGCTTAATTCCACAGACAAATGAATAGCAGGGAGGTTTCAAAGAATAACAGACCTCTCTGGGTAAGCATGGCTTACAGAAAAGGAGGTCATATGACACAAAGTAAAGTTACACCAGATAAGGGGATCGCAAAAGGCAAGACGGAAACAATCAATTTTGATGAAATTGGAATCACCAACGATTTTATGTTTGGAACAGTATTCCGGGATAAGGTAAAATGTAAGGAACTTCTGCAAAGAATACTGAAGATTAAACTGACTGAGATTGAGGTTGTAGAGCCGCAGAAGATGATGAAAACCACTCTTATTGGAAAAGGAATTCGTATTGACGTTTATGCCAAAGATAGCGAGGGCAATGTGTATGATATCGAAATGCAGACGACGGAAGAAATAGATCTGCATTTAAGAACGCGTTATTATCATAGTGAGATGGACAGTTACCAGATCCGTGCAGGACAGAAGTATTTTAATCTGAAGCAGTCAGTTGTGATATTTATTTGTACTTTTGATCCTTTTATAGATGACAGAAGTATTTATACATTTGAAACAATATGCAAAGAAAATAAAGAACTGGTACTTGCGGATAAACGGCGAACGTATTTTGTAAACATAAACGGGAATAGAGAAGGGATCAGCGAAGATACGACGAAACTGCTTGATTATTTCAAAACCGGGCAGCCAACAGATCCCTATACAGAAAACATTCAGAATCAGGTGGAGATCATAAGAGAAGATGAAGATTGGAGGGAGAATTATATGACAATCGAGATGAAAATGGATCAGAAATATGAACAGGGTAGAGAAATTGGCAGAAGCGAGGGAATACAACTTGGAAGAAGTGAAGGCGAAATCAGTAAAGAAAGAGAACTGATCATCAAATGGCTGCAAAAAGGGAAATCACTTGCCGAAATTGCAGAGGATCTGGATCAATCAGAGGAATATGTGAAAAGTCTGATCTGTTCTCAGGAATAAAGAGGAAAGGAGAAAAACGATGATCTGTCCGGAATGTGGAAGGGAGTTGGAAAAAGGAATTATAGAGGCAAAAGATGCAGGAAGCCTGACGCAGTCACTGACGATGGTACTCTGGTATCCGGAAGAATATAAAAACAAAATGTTCAAAAAGAATACGGTAAATCTGAGACTGAAAGCGGAAGGCTATTATTGTGATGAGTGTATGAAAGTTTTCGCTTCATTTGAAGAAAAATAAAGGAGAAAAATAAAAATGAATGAAACAAAAGAAAACACTAATGAGGAAAGCTATGTTTTGAAATTCCCAAAGGAATTGGGGGCTGTATATGTATGTCTGTGTGTAGTGGGGGTTCTGCTTTTCATCCTCTTTGCATGGGTTAAGATATGTAAGAATCCTGATATTTCATCAGGTACTTTTGTATTTGCGATCATTGTTGCGCTGATTGGTTTATATGTTAAGCTTTATGCGGATAAATAGATAAAATTTTAAGTTGACAATCCAGTTAGACTGTACTAACCTAAAAGCAATGAGGGCAGAAACTGGAGGAAACTTATGAAAAAATTATTTTTTGAAACGGAAAAAGACGGTTTTTATGGGACTTATTATGAAAATCCACAAGGATCGGATTGTGTCGTTATTGGTTTGTTTGGAGATGATCCGAATGACTATATGGCAAAATGTGGTGTAAAATGGTTACATAAAAATGGTGTAAACGTACTTTGTATGTCTCCCGGAAAGAAGAACTACAGTCATGTAAATTATCCGCTGGAGAGAATAGAGACAGCGATCAAGTGGCTGAAAAACAACGGAAATCGTAAAGTCGGAATTATGGGAATGAGTACAGCGGGCATGGATTCGATTGTTGCGGCTTCTTATTTTCCTGATATCACATTGACCTTTGGACTGACGCCGAGTGACTTTGTATGGCAGGGCTTTGAACAGGGAAAAAAGGATGGCTGCGGGGAATGGCCGATTCCGGGCGCATCTACTCTTTCATGGAAGGGAGAACCGCTTGCTTATATGCCATTTGTGTATGAACATCCGGTTTATTGGCAGAAGGTCATGGAAGAAACAAAAGGTTCCGGTGATTTTGAACGTAGTACATGCCTGTTCATTGATTCTGAAAAAGCAAGAGAACATACGGAAGAAGAGATGATCAAGGTTGAAAATATCAAAGGAAAATTGATTCTTGTCGGTGCAGAGGATGATTCTTTCTGGGAAACAGCAAAGTATATCCGCCGTATGGATCAGCGGCTGAAAGAGCATCCGCATAGCTGTGACTATGAGATTCTGGTGTATGAGCACGGAACGCATTTTGTTCTGCCGGAATCACTGCTCCGTAAAGCATTACCTGTAGGACTTAAATTTGTACTGCGCTTTATTTTCAAGGCTGCAAAGGACTATCCGAATGAGTGCGAAGCAACCAGAAAAGACATTGACAAAAAGCTTTCTGCCGCATTAAAGGAATGGCAGAAAGCATAACAGGTCAACTCTGTTTTTTATAAAAATGGAAATCACAGCAGTCTTTGCCATGACCTAATGTTTTTGTCCGTGAAAAAGCCAGCTTTTTGAGACCACCATAGGTCACATTATCAGCATCACAGAATATATGACATAGCTGGGGACATCCGTTTTCCGCGCATGCTATGTGCCAAAGGCATTTTGTGATCGTCACGTCAAAGTAATCTTTGCCATGGCTTTGTACACTTTCCTGCAGATCAGTGTGTCGCATGACACGAAGGAATATTGTGCTGTAAAGGAAATAAAAGCCTGGTATGATTTCCATTTTTTTTCATAGAGGAATGCATATTTGCAGCAACGTGATCAAACATGTATTTCTCCATATAGGTAGTTACCGTTTCTTCGGAGAGATTCTCTTCTGACAGAACTTTATACAGGGCGATGCCCGGAAGGATGGTGCCAATCAGCGTTTTCATCTGGTTTTTTGATTTATTCCGGGTGTTTTTAATAAGCGTGCTGAGCATGTTTGACTGTCTGTTAAATAGTGAGCAGCCTCTGTCTTTTCCGAACTCTTCGACCAGAAATGCTTTGATTTGTTTTTGCTGTTTGATCCGCATTGTTTATCACTCCTCGCTAATTCTCTGGTAAAAGAATAACGCGATTCTGCTTTTTGTACAATGGTAATTTGGCATCATGTAGAGAGCAACTGCATGAGTTGCATAAAAATGGTGGTACGCAACCGGAGTTGCGGGATATAATCTGCCTATCAATTCAGTTGAGGAGATGGGGAAATGACTTTGGGTGAAACAATAAAGCAAGCGAGAATGGCAAAAAATATGTCGCAGGAAGATCTGGCAAATGAGGTCGGCGTATCCAGGCAGGCAATATCAAAGTGGGAAAGTAATAAAGCTATACCAACAGGAATTAACAGGGAGTGTCTCAATTCCGTTTTGGGTATCTCTGTTGATTTGGAACATAAAAAAGATGGGCAGCAAGGGACTGCCAGCAAAAGAAAGCTGATTATAATAATCGGAATGGCGATTTTGTTGGTGCTCATTTCTGTTTTGGTGATTCTGCTATGTAAATCGCAGAATAAAATGATTAAGACGGAAGAACCATCTGATATCAGTATCAGATTTTTTGGTGCGGATATGAATGACGTTTTTGATGAGGCATTATGGTATCCTGCAGCGCATATTGTGGGAATCATGATCCAATGGGAAGGGGAAACTCCCGATACGATCAAAATGTTTGCTACTCCCAGTGGTAGTGAAACAATGGAAGAAACGGAGCTGCTTGTGACGAAAAGTGTTAAGGACGGAGAACATGTGGCATTATTGCCTCTGCCAGCGGATCAATTGAAAAGACTCTATATGGCACATGTTTATTTTGAACTGGATTTTCAGGGAAATATCATCACTTCTGAAGATTATAACTTTATATATGATGATATGGAGAATACTTTATAGGAGGTTATGTTTAAAATGTTGGTAACATTTATTGCAGCAGTTATGGTTATGGTAGCATATTTTCTTGTTTTGTATGGCGGTGTTGGGTTTATTCAGGATAAGAAATTCTTCTCTTCTGCACCAAAGGAAGTTCTGGATGCAGTGCCTGATCATAAGGAAAGATTCCCTGGTGCGCATGTAATCGGCTGGATCATTGCAGGGATCGCAGTACTTTTGTTTGCAGGCGCGGCTGTTTTGAGTATCTGGGATGGTATTAGAAATGGATTCGGTTTTTGGAATTTCTTTG
>DJNY01000032.1:0-378 GCA_002441865.1 Lachnospiraceae bacterium UBA6452
TTCGGTTTTTGGAATTTCTTTGCGAGATTTCTGATTATACTTTATGTCATGGAAATTTATGATATATGCTTCTTTGACTGGGTACTTCTTTGTCATTCCAATTTCTTCCCGCGCTTTTATCCAGAAGTGGATGGCATCATGGGACCGTATCTGTTTGGCTATAATAAAAAGACGCATATCATGCATTTTATTATTTATATCCCGATCTGCGCTGTGATCGGCTGGATCTGTACATTCTTTTAAAGAACATCAGAGAGAAGAGATATTACAGGTTGTTTCTGTTTGCCATCTATGCTAAACTGATTGCAAGCAGAAAGTCAAAATCATATTTTATGTGGGATGGCTTGCCATCCCATTTTCTATTTATTATAGGTAACT
>DJNY01000032.1:471-3175 GCA_002441865.1 Lachnospiraceae bacterium UBA6452
GAATAGCAGAGAGGTTTCAAAGAATAATGGACCTCTCTGGGTAAGCATGTCTTACAGAAGAGGAGGTCGTATGACACAAAAAAGAAAAACTGTTGCATTGAATATGGGGATGGTAAAAGGAAAAACAGAGTCAATCAATTTTGATAAGATTGGAATTACCAACGATTTTATGTTTGGTACTATATTCCGGGATAAAGATAAGTGTAAAGAACTGATCCAGAGAATCCTGCAGATTAAATTGGTTGAGATTGAGGTTGTAGAGCCACAGAAGATAATGAAAACAACTCTTATCGGAAAAGGAATCCGCATCGATATTTATGCAAAAGACAGCGAGGGCAATGTGTATGATATCGAAATGCAGACGACGGAAGAAACGGATCTACACTTAAGAACTCGTTATTATCACAGTGAAATGGACAGTTACCAGATCCGTGCGGGACAGAAGTATTTTAATCTGAAGCAGTCGGTTGTGATATTTATTTGTACTTTTGATCCTTTTGCAGATAACAGAAGCATTTATACATTTGAGACGACATGTAGGGAAAGTAAGGAACTGGTTCTTGCAGATAAGCGGCGAACGTATTTTGTAAATATAAATGGTAACAGAGAAGGGGTCAGTGAGGATACAACAAAACTGCTTGACTATTTCAAAACCGGGCAACCAACAGATCATTATACAAAAGATATTCAAAAACAAGTAGAAATCGTAAGAGAGGACGACGATTGGAGGGAGAACTATATGACAATCGAAATGAAAATGGATCAGAGATATGAACAGGGGAAAAATGAAGGCGAGAAAAACAGGGATAGGGAACTGATCACTAAGTGGCTGCAAAAGGGAAAAACCATCGCCGAGATTGCAGAGGATCTGGACAGGTCAGAGGAATATGTAAAGAGCCTGATGTAGGAAAACGTAGAAACCTTTTGGAAACAAAGGGTTTCTTTTTTATGCAATAATTTTACAAAAACAAGACAAATCTTTTACCTCATCTTGATTTTATCAATTCAAAGCAGGCAGTATTCTACAAGAAAAGGAGGATAGTGTATGAACGGAAAACCATATCTTGAATTTCGGGAAGACGGTACCTTTCGTGTTTTACATATCACGGATCTGCAGGAGGGTGTTCGGCCCAAGAAGGATACCCTTCGTTTATTAAATGCTCTTCTGGATACGGCAAAACCGGATCTTGTCATTCTGACGGGAGATCAGTTAAAAGGATATTCGCCTGCATTCCGGCTTCTGGGAAAGGAAAGTGTTCAAAATACATTGCATATTTTGGCAGAGCCTATGGAGAAGCGGGCAATTCCGTATGCAGTTACATTCGGAAACCATGATGCGCAATGCGGCCTTTCCAATGAGGAGCAGGCGGCTGTTTACCGCAGCTGCCCTTATTGTATCTGCCCGGCAGAAGAACAGGCTGCAGGTACATTTTATTTGAAGATCCGAAACAGCAGCGGAGCCGAAGCGCTACGCTTTTATCTGATAGACAGCGGCAATCAGACTGTACATGGGCAGTATGCGCCGCCTGCACCAGCAGTCCTGGACTGGTTAAAAGAGAAACTTTCCCAGGATCAGGTTCCATCCATGATATTTCAGCATATCCCGTTACCGGAGTACAAGAAATGCAGAAATGTTGTCCTGAAGGAACGCATTTGTTCTCCGGCAGTAAATGCAGGTGAATTTGAACTGCTGCAAAGGAGCAGGCAGGTCATGGCGGTATTTTGCGGACACGATCATAAAAACGATTTTGTCGGACGCGTGGATGGTATTGATCTTGGTTATACACCGTCCGGTGGTTTTTCCTGTTACGGACCGGGAGTGGATCGTGGCGGAAGATTGCTTACATTCCATGTAGATCGTCCGATGCAGTACGAAACAGAAGTGCTTCGTTACCGGGACATTGTGGCACCGCATACCGATAACCGGGTCAAGGAGTTTTTTGATACCCATACACCGACCTGCTGGCCGGGACAGAAAGAATATAGAAATGAGGAGAAATTGAGAAATGCGTAAAAAACAAAGAAATTTACGAAGTCTGGATATGCGCCGTACTTTACTGGTGACGCTTCCTTTTGCCGGAGCATTGGCATTCTGGCAGGCATATGATGGCATTATTCCTCTGATCCTGCGTGATACGTTCCATCTGGGAGATACACTCGCAGGAGCAGTTATGGCACTCGATAATGTGTGCGCTCTGTTTTTACTTCCGCTTTTCGGCAGTATCAGCGACCGTTGTCACAGTCGTCTGGGACGGCGTACGCCGTTTATTCTTATCGGATCTCTGCTTGCGGCGTTGTTAATACCATTTCTGGCTGTTGCAGATCAGATGAGAAATCTGCCGTTTTTCTTTGGTATATTATGTCTGCTTCTGGTTGTACTTTCCAGCTACAGAAGCCCTTGTGTGGCACTGATGCCTGATGTAACACCGCGGCCGATCCGGGCAAAGGCGGATGCGTTCAATTCCCTGATGGCAGCAGCTTCCGGCGTTGTGATCCTGATCAGTATTTCCCTTGCGGTTCCGGACGTGGAGCATCCCAATTATATGCCTGTTTTTCTGATCATTTCAGCCATCATTGTCCTTTGTACAGTTCTGTTTGCGGTTTTCTTCCGGGAAAAGAAAGCGGTGGAAAAGATGCATGCGGAAAGTCTTGCCATGGGGATTTCCGAGTCGGATATAGAGACTTCCGATGAAGGAGGAAAGGA
>DJNY01000175.1:0-12260 GCA_002441865.1 Lachnospiraceae bacterium UBA6452
AGCTGCGTCCTTGAAAACTGATTCAGCATAATAATTCCTTTCCGTCAGACAACTTATTGTGGATAGATCAGATGGGCATCATCGATCCCGTACAGTGTTTTTTCCAGATAACGATTCGCCAGATAATTTGCCATACCCAGATTCATATCCAGATAGTTGCCACAATCTTTTGGGCTTGCGCCCGGCACTTCACCGCGGTAATCTCTGATAAATTCAAACATTTCCGTCACAAGTGCTACAATATCTTTAGAAGCATAGTCACCTGCCAGCAGCAGATAAAATCCTGTTCTGCAGCCCATTGGGCCGAAATAGATCACTTTATCCTTGATCTCTTCTTTATTTCTGAGGTAGGTCGCACCCAGATGCTCTATCGTATGCACCTCTGCAGTATTCATGACCGGTTCTTCATTCGGTGATGTCATACGCAGATCAAATGTTGTGACAACCTCCTGTCCGATCTGATCCTTTCTGGATACATAAATACCCGGCTGTAATTTGATATGATCTATTGTAAAACTTGCTATTTTTTCCATTCTGATATCCTCCTTCACATGTCATGTATGCGATACATGGCAGCCTTCGCTTGACGTATGCATTATACGAAAAATTCAGATGTTATGCAAGAGCCGATCCTGCAGATCACGGATTGACAAGTTTTCTCCCGTTCTTTATGATAAAAATACTGATATATCATAGAACGGAGTCAATTATGTCTAACACATATTCTGCTGCAAATATCCCGGACAATTATAAAAATGCAATCCTGATACAGGGTGCCATGGATTGTGAGATCAGTGTTCTGCTCTCCCGCATGGAAAATATTCAAAAAACAGAGCTGATGCAGTTTCCCTTTTATATAGGCAGGCTTTGCGGACAAAAGGTGATCGTTTCCAAGACTTTTCAGGGAATGGTCAATGCCAGTGCTGCCACAACCCTTGCCATTTTGCACTTTATGCCCCGCTGTATCATCAACCAGGGGGTGTGCGGCGGGCACGATCCTGTACTTCACCGCGGAGACATGATACTTGGTGAAACGATCTTCAATTATTCCAATCTGCGTTTCTCGGATTCCCCGGATGAAAATCCGCTGCACGGCTGTACGCAGATTGGTTGTGAATCCCTGCGCGTGGAAGATGCAGGGAAAAAATGCATCTGCTATCACAGTGATAAAAAGCTGCTTACCATCGCCCAAAAACTTTCAGCCACACATCAGATCCCTGCGCTGTCCGGTCTTTCCATAAAAACCGGAACGATCGCAAGCTGTGATGCATGGCTGAACCGTCTTGATTATATTCATTTTATGCACACGACATTTCATACCTGCGGGGAAGATATGGAAACCGCTGCGGTTGCACAGCTCTGCCATTCTTATGATATCCCGCTGCTGAGCCTGCGCAGCTTATCCAATACGCTCGTTCATCGGGAAGATTACGAGGAGTCTTCTGCCGCTAACTGCCAGCACTTCGTATGCGCGCTTTTACCGTTGCTTTAAGCCTATGGCAGCAGTGCTGCGATCTCTTCTTCGGAGATCACGCCGACTGATTTCCGGTATACCTCGCCCTTCCGGAATACGATCAGGGTCGGAATGCTCATGACCTTGTATTTTGCTGCCAGAGCTGCCTGCTCATCCACATTGATCTTACCGACTTTTACCTCGTCATGCTTCTGTGCAAATGCATCCACGACCGGTGAAAGCATTCTGCACGGTGCACACCAGGATGCCCAGAAGTCTACCAGTACCGGCTTATCTGCCTGTAATACTTCCGTATCAAAATTTTCCGTTGTAATCTCTACTACGCTCATTTTCATACCACCTTTCTTTTCTTTAGGATTTCCTTACGTCTGTCTTTTATTCTCATACAATACCCGGTTTACAAAGTCTCTCTGCAGAAATAGCAGTTATAACGCTTTGGATTGTCACGCTCCGGTATCAGATTCTCTGCATTGCAATAGCCGCAGCAAACCAGTCTTTTCCCTTTCGGGATCATATCTCCCGGCAGATAACGTTCTGCATAACGCAGCTGTCCATGGATGCGGCGTTCCTCTGCAAGCTGTTTTCTTTTCTCTTCCTGATGTTCTATCGCATCCTGTCTTGCTTTTTCTTCCAGCATCTCTGTCGTAGACTTTCCCTGCTGCCCGGTTACCGGCTTCTTTTCTGCTGTACCGGCTGTTGCACTGTTCATTGCCATATTGCCAGCCATACTGCCGGCTGTTCTGCCTGTCGGCTGTCTGCTCTGCATACCGTTTCTCTGCATACCGCCGGTCTGTGTTCCGTTCACCGGTCTGGTCTGTGTCTGCGGCCGGTAGTCTGCCGCCGGTCTGTTTTGCACCGGATCCTCTTTTTTCACCGTTTTCAGTTTCTTTTTCTGCTGGGAGAATAAAAAGATCATTATGATCACTAATATGATAACTTCCATTTGGCTTACGCCTCCTTCCTCTGGCTCTTTTTACTGCTGAACTGTATGATCAGAAGCTCTACACCCAGATTGTCCGCCATTTTACCCGTTTTGACATTTTCTTCCGTCTCTACACACTGTTCCAGACTTTTACGTAATGTTTCTTTTTCAAACCTGGATGCCTGCGTCACATATTTGCCTGCAATAAACGGAGATAATCCCAGCTTCGATGCAATTGATTTATTATCGTAGCCCTTTCCCTTTAACAGCTTTGTCTGGTAAAGCAGGTTATACTGCCGTGCGATCAGGAAAAGAATACGCATTGGCGGTTCCTTCAGTGCCAGCAGATCATAATACAGCTCCAGCGCAGCTTCCTGCCTCTTTGATGCCACAGCCTCGATCATATCAAAAATACGGTTATTGATCTGCCGGGTGCAGATTGCATCCACATCCGCCTCCGTGATATCCGGCTTCTCCAGCGTATAACAGAGCAGTTTTTCCAGTTCCGATGCGATATTTTCCATATCACTGCCCGTGCGCTCCATAAATACGGCAAGTGCCCGCTCCGTGATCAGCTTCTTTTCTTTATTCAGCCGTCCCAATATCCACCTGCGTAGCGTCTGCTCATCCTGTACGTTGAACTCCGCTATATAACCGACTTCCCTACATACTTTATACAGTTTGCCACGTTTATCAACCTGTGGCTCCACAAAGATAAAAAAGGATGTCTCCGGAAGCTGCTTTAAGTAGTCTGCCAGCTTATCCTGGGCAGATTTGAAAAAGCCGCTGTTTTCTACCACGATCACACGGCGTTCCGCCAGAAACGGCATTGTTTCCGCCAGATCGATGAGCTTTTCCGGAACGGTATCTTTTCCTTCAAAATAATGATAATTCATCGTATCGTGCACATCTGCCATGGCACCCGCCAGCCTGTCACGGTACTGTTTACGCAGATAATCCTCTTCGCCCGTCAGAAGATATACATTTTTAAAATCTTTTTCCTTGATATCTCTCGCTAATCTCTGCATTTTCCTTTTACCGGTACTTTTTAAAAGCCTTCCTTACTGCGCACCATGCGCATTTCTCTTCTTCTCTGTCCGGCTTCCCATTCTGCCTTTTCTGCCTCTGTCTCTACGATCAGCCCCGGCACCTCGCATGGTTTTCCGTTTTCATCCACTGCAACAATCGTCAGATATGCCCTGTTGATCGGTCTTCGCATGCCATCCATTGATTCTACATACGTATCTACCCGCACTTCCATGGAAGTATGCCCAACATATGTTATCTTTGCGATCATCACGATCAGCTCATTTACATAAGCGCCGCGGATAAACCGCAGGTTATCCACAGAAGCTGTGATCACATTCGCCTGGGAATGTCTGTTACCGACCAGGCATGCCACCTCATCGATCCAGGACATAAGCTGTCCGCCAAACAACCTGCCCATACCGTTCATATGCGTCGGTCTTAGCTTATGCACCTGTTCGATCATGGAATCCTCTACTCTTTTTTCTTTGACTGCTGCCATTCTATTCGCTTCCTTTTTCCCTAAAATATTGCTGTCACCATTCAGCAGCCTGATTACTTTCTGAACAGTTATATTCAGTATAACAATATTCCGGGAAAATGGAAAGCTGTACTTTCTTTTTTCCGATATGTAAGACAATTTCTCCCATCTCATCCGTACGGACTACCTGACTTCCACTGTCTGCCAGTCTGTCCAGCGTCTCCCTGTGCGGATGCCCATAGGAATTCTCTCTGCCACAGGAGATCAGCGCAAGCCTCGGGCTGATATAAGACAGCAGCTTAGCGGAATTTGAGGTTTTTGCTCCGTGATGTGCAACTTTCAGGCAGTCAACCGTGCCGGCTCCATACTGCTTCATTGCCTGCAGTACCGCTGCATCACAGGTTTCAGTGCTGTCTCCCGTAAGCAGCATCGTATATCCCTGCAGCATGGCATATAAGACCATGGAAGCCTCATTCTCATCTGCCACCGTCCTCTTACCGGATGGATACAGACAGAGAAAAGAAAGTTCACCTGCCCGGATCCTGTCTCCCTGTCTGACATAAGTAATCCTGCTGCCCGATCGGTAAGCAGCCTCCCGCAGCATGGCATATGCTTCATTTTCCTCTGCCATTTCGCTTAAGAACACTGTTCCGACTGAAATTCCACACAGACCTTGCAGCAGCTCCAGACTGGCAGAATAATGATCCTCATGGGCATGTGAAATAAAAATACCGTCTATATATCGGATCCCATGATACTGCAGATAAGGGATCAGGCGGTATTTCCCCGCCTCCTTTACATCACTGCTGCCGCCATCCACCAAGAAGACATGTCCTCCCTTCTCCTGCAGCAGGATACAGTCTCCCTGTCCGACTGACAGCATTGTGATCCTGTTTTCAGTATGTTTCGGCAGAATCAGTAAGCATATGCTAACTATAAGCAGTACGATCCCACCGCCTCCGCTGCACCTTTTATTCTTCTTTTCCCCGCTCTTTCCGTTCTTCCTGATTTTTCTTCTATCTTGTTTTCCATCCTCTCCTTTCATCTGACACGCTCTGTTCTCTTGCTGTTTTTCCCCTTGTTTCTTCTGGTCTTCCCTATTTTTCCCATGGTATAAAAAAACCAGCGCCAAAAGCAGCAGCAGATAATATAGTATCATCTGCCAGATACGGGGTCTCCCAATGATCTGTATACTGCCTGGCAGACGCTCTGCTTTCCCGCACAGCCATCTGTAAAGTGTCAGGATATATTCCGGAATCTGCAAGAGAAGCGGAATCCGCAGCAGATATGCCAGGATTACAAGTGGCAGAAGCACCGACATCAGCGGAATGACGACCAGATTAAGCAGCATGGCATAGACAGGGATCCCATAAAAGAACCAGAGCTGCACAGGCAGCGTAAACAGCTGGATCCCAATGCCAGGCAGCAGCTTTTCCTGCAGTTTTTTCCCTGTTTTGTGCTCTGTTCCGGTCTGAAATACCGGTTGAAACAATGCCAGTCCCAGTACTGCCCCATAAGAAAGCAGAAATCCCGCCTGCTGCACACTGTCCGGCTTTTGCAAAACCAGAAGAAACGCCGTCACTGCCATGGCAGTCAGCAGATCATAGCTTCTGCCAAGCAGCTGTGCGAAAAGCAATATGACGCACATACCACAGGCGCGGAATACTGAACTGCTCACACCAACCATTTTGCCATACAAAAAAAGCATCCCCACGCCTGCGCAGCAGCAGAACCATACAGGCAGAAAGCATTTGCGCAGCAGTCCGTAAAAGCCCATACCCAGCAAAGAAATATGCAGACCCGAAATTGCCAGAATATGCGCGATCCCGTTTCTTTGAAACCGGGAACGTATTTCTCCGTCCAATATGCTTTTGTCTCCAAGTACCATCGCCGACACGATTCCGGCATTTACTTCCGCCATATGCATACTGTAAAATGCCTTCGCGTCCTCCCGGATCCGGAACAATCCTTCTGCCAGTCTGTCCTCTTTCCCGGAAGCTTTCAAAAGTTCCGCATTTGTCAGCTGGAATGCATAACCAAGTGATGCGTAATAAGTACGTGCATCAAACTGTCCTTCATTTTCCGCATGTGCAAAATACATGACCTTACCGCAGACAATCAGCCTGCTTCCCAGAGGAGGCATCTGCGTCAGGCTTCCCTCCTGCAGATAACAGATCACGCCTGCTTTTTGCTCCTTTATTTTGTTATTTGTGTTGGAATCATCCGGTGCGAACGCCCCGGATAAGATCTGCACCTGCTGCAGATACAACAGCAGATGTCCGTTTTTTTCTTCTTTTTGCATCAGCCTGCCACTAAGAGAAAGCTGTTCCTCCTCCGGTGGAAGTTTCCCGCCCGTTTTCTGCCCTGTCAGCTGCACCAGAAACAGGATGCTGCACAATAACAGGACAATCAAACACAGTGGTCTTTTCAGTTGCATCTCATTTTACTATACTCCAGACTTTATGCGCTACTGCTCTACCAGCTCCAGATTCCGCTCAAATGTTGTTGCAAGCGGAACACTTTCTTTGAAAGAAAGATCTGTCTCCCCGTTGATAGAAATCTGTACTCTGTTGACATCCGTCAGCTCTACAAGTGAATTGACGATCGAATAGATCGTCACATTGGCATCTACCTTATAAACCTGCGTCAGGAACTCTTTATCCAGATTGACATAGCAGGTACCGTCACTTACTGTTACCGATACTACTTTTGTTGCCGGATTGATCGTCGGATATGCCTCTTCTCCATCCTGCACGCCGGTGATCAGCTGTTCCATAACCAGCTTATCCAGTGAGATGTTACTGCTGTATACCACCTCACGCGTTACCTTTTTCAGCTTATCACCGTTTTCATTGGCAAAATAAAGTACAAGCGTTACCTTTTCTTCCGTATTGATCTCATTACCGGAATTATCAATGAACTGATCTGCGGTCATGACACCGACCGGAGCTCCCTGGCTGTTCAACAATGCGGAACCGTCTACTAGGAACGATACATAATTGACACCCGGTATCTGTGTCAATGTCCTGACGATCGCCGCTCTTGTCAGAACTTCCCCAGTTAAGGACTGTGCATAATAGCCCACACCAAAATTCAGGTTCGCACTTTCATCTGCTACCGTACTGCTCTGCAGCTGCACCGCTTCCGTGATCGCAGGTCTGTTTTCCGTATCCTCCGGCGTCTTTTCCAGTTCTTCTATCAGAACACCGAGCAGCTTTTCGGTATCGGTCTCTGCAGTTGTAAACTCACGGCTTATGACCTTTGTTTCTTCCTTATTCACTTCATATATCTGATATACTGTCTCATCCGTTGCTTTCTGCTTTTTCCCGCATGCGGTAAGCACCAGCATAAACAGAATGCACAGCCGGATCCCATATTTCTTCATATGCTTTTACCTCTTTGTGCCTGTCAGAATCCATTGTTATTTGGATACATAAATGATCGGTATCTTGACGGTAAAGACGGTTCCCTGCCCCTCTTCACTGTCTATCTTGATAGAACCTCTGTGCAGAAGGATCGCATTTCTTGCGATCGCAAGCCCCAGCCCGGTTCCGCCGATCTCTCTGGAATGCGATTTATCCACACGGTAAAAACGCTCAAAAATATGCTCCTGCGCCTCCTGCGGAATACCAATCCCGTTATCCTCTACCGTGATCGTTGCAAACTGATGATCCGCATCCAGGGAAACCTTGACATAGCCATACTCATTATTGTATTTGATCGCATTTTCCACCAGATTGGAAATAGCAAGCGTCAGCTTCACCTCATCAATCTCAGCAAAGACTTCACGTGCACTTTCGTACAGAACATCAATATTACGCTGCTTTGCGATCGGACGCAGACGCTTTAAAATCAGCTCGATCAGTTCATTCAGGTTACAGTTTTCAATATTCAGGTTGGCAGATGTCTTATCCATTTTCACAAGGGAAAGCAGGTCTGTAATGATCTTGTTTTCCCGTTCGATCTCATCTGCGATATCCGTCATAAATTCCTTATACAGTTCAACTGGGACATCTTCCTGTGAGATCAGAGAGTCTGCCAGCACCTTCATCGATGTGATCGGTGTTTTCAGCTCATGAGACACATTGGATACAAATTCCTGTCTGGATTCGTCCAGTGTACGCATTCTGCCGAGCAGTTCGTTAAACGCATTGACGATATGTTCCGTCTCTACATAATCCGATACACTGATCTGCTCTGTGTTAAATCCGTCATTGATCTCCCGGATCGCCGAAGTGACACGGTCAAATGGTCTGACCAGGATATGCGATAACAGCCATGCGATTCCGATCAGCAGGATCATCGCCGTAAACTGCAGGATCGTTGCCTGATTCCGCAAAAGCTCCACATTCGTTGCAATATTATCTGTGGAAACACTTGTCAGCATGACACCTTTTACCTGGCTTTTCTGCTGGTCTCCGTCCTCCGCTTTCTGACCGCCGGCATTTTCCTTCTGGGTATTGTCTACGATCGGTGTCGTTACTTCAATATATTTATTTTTTGCATCATAATTGGAAGACGTCTGCCCCTTCATACAAAGCATGACTTCTTCCGAAATGATCGTCTTTCCTTCACTGATTCCATAGGTATCTTTTATGATATTACAGTTCTGATCGATAATAATGACACGTCCGTCATACAGATCGGACAACATAGACAGCTCCGCATTTACAACATCCGAGCTTGTATCACTCAGGTAATTATATGTGATCAGATGGTTTGCCAGTATCTTAAACTGATTCTGTACATCTGTAGTCCGGACACTGACTGCCCGCTTTTCGTAGTTTTGTAAGATAGCGCTTCTCAGTACCATGGTCGGTATGATACCGACTGCCAGAATAATAATAAAGATCCGTACTTTCAGGCTCCGTAAAAACTGAAGCCTGTCCTTTACTTTAGAAAACAACAGTTTCAATGTTCATTCCTCATCCTTTAAAATAGTAGCCAACACCCCATTTGGTATGCACATACTTCGGCTCGCTGGAATTGGTCTCTACCTTCTCACGCAGACGACGGATATGTACATCCACCGTTCTTGCATCGCCCGGATAATCCGCACCCCAGACCATTGTGAGCAGCTTTTCCCTGCTGTATACCTGATTTGGATGCGTTGCCAGAAGCTCCAGTACATCAAACTCCTTGGCTGTCAGATTGATTTCTCTTCCTTCTATATATACTCTTCTGTTGTCTCGTTCAATGGTCATATCGCCCGCCTGGATCCTGCCGGCCGTATCGGCTTTCTTTTCCTGCTTGGCAGTTCGGCGAATGATAGCCTTGATCCTTGCCTTGACTTCCAGAATATTGAAAGGCTTTGTAATATAGTCATCCGCACCATATTCCAGTCCCAGGATCTTATCCATATCATCGCCCTTGGCGGTCAGCATAATGATCGGTACATTGGAAAACTCCCTGATCTGCTGGCAGACTTCAAAACCGGAAAGCTTCGGAAGCATGATATCCAGCAGGATGATATCAAACTGCTGCTCTCTGGCAAAAGTAAGTGCTTCTTCTCCGTCATAAGCACAGGTCACTTCCATGCCATCCTGCTCTAAGCTGAACCGGATTCCTTTTACGATCAGTTTTTCATCATCCACAACTAACACTCTGTTTGCCATCACATTCTCCCATTCACACTCTATTGCGTTATTTTTATCTTATCTTTTATCTTCATGTACAAGCCATCCTTGATCCCGGATACCTGTTTGATTTCCTCCACAGTCTGAAAGCTGCCATGCTCCTGTCTGTAGGCAAGAATACTCTCCGCCCTTGCCTGTCCTACACCCGGCAGCGTACATAATTCCGCCGCATCAGCTGTATTGATATCCACCAGTCCGTCATCTGCCTGCGCAGTATCCGGCTGTATTTCCTCTGCACGGGCAAGCTCCCATTCTTCCTGTGTACAGATCGTGATCATCTGTCCGTCCTCTACGGGAAGTGCCTGATTGACTGCGGCCGGCTCCGCATCCTCTGTCATACCGCCTGCAAGCTCCACCACATCAAAAATACGTGCGCCGTCCTGCACCTTGTAAACACCGGGATATTTGACCGCACCATTGATCTGGACATAGATCTCTTTTCCGGTATCTGCTTCCTCCGTCCGGTCAGATATGGCATCTGCCGTCTCTTCTGCCTGCGCAGGTGTTTCCTCTGCGGTCTGATCTGCACTGCCCTGTCCGCCGTCTGGTTCCTGCATGCCCCTGGCCTGCTCCCGGCCTTCTATTTCATATGTATACTGCCCATTTGAACAGGCAGAAAGAAAGAAGGCTGTAAACAGGCAGCCCAGCAGGATCATCGTACATTTTATTCTTTTTATATGCATAACATAGTCTCCTTTATCTGATAAAGAAGCCCCTCTATGTCAATCGCACTTTCATTGTATGCTAAAAAAACGCGGATAGCAAGCAGATTTTGTATCACATTTTAAAAACAATAACGCCGGTGACCGCTACCGCCATTCCCACCAGTTTTCTGACAGAAAACGGCTCTTTTTCGACACCGAACATCCCCAGAAGCTCGATCAGATAAGCACTGATCAGCTGTGCGATCACAATAAACATGACCGATTTTGCCGGTCCCAGTCTTCCCATGCTGACAACAACCGTATACGTAATAAACGCACCGATCGCTCCACCGAGCAGCAGGTAAGATGGCTTTGCAGCAAGCACCTTCACCGGATTGCTCCGATCCGTAAAAAGCCATGCCAGAATACAGACGATGAGTGCTGTAAGCTGTACAAACGCCGAAGTCGTCCACAAAGATGACTGTTTTGTTACCTGCGTATTAAAAACCCCCTGCACGCTCATCAGAATTCCCGATAAAATTGCAATAAAAAAACCAACCACCGTATAAGACCTCCTGTTTTATCTATATCTTATCCCGTTGATTGGTTTTTATTCCTTCTTTTATTGTTTCTGCAGCTGCATATCCATCTGATCCTGCAAAGACTGCAGCGCCTGGTCAGCATCTTCGCCTTCCCAGATACCTGTCAGCGTCCGTTCCAGCTGTACCCAGAAATTGCTCACCTGCATGATCTTTGGCAGACTGACACTCTTTTCGTACGCCTGCATGGCAAGCGCCGGTTTATCATTTTCATAGCTTACATTTTTATGGGCAGTCAATTTCCCTGTTCTGTCATAAAAATCCGCACCGGCCGTTCCGGTCAGATAGGACGCGAAGGAATTGGCTTCTTTCTTATGCTGTCCATAGCCGTTGACGATCACACCATTTGTCACGGAAAGCCCGCGGCTTTTCAGATCTGTGGAAACATCGGGCAGCATTGCCATTCCATATTCTCCCTGCAGACTGCCATCCGCTTTTGCTGCTTCCAGCTTTGCGATCGCATCTGTTGTTACAACTGTAAACAATGTCTTTCCATCTATGAATTCCTGCAATACCGTGTCATAGTCTGTTTCCTTTGCCTCAATGGAAAAGAACTGGTTCAGGCTCTGGTACACCTGCAGGCAGGCAGCTGTATTCTCGTTGTGGATATTACAGATTGATGCATCATCCCCGTTTTCTCCACCGATATCCATATAATTGCCGGCGAAGAAATAATTATAGAAAATATCCGATACATCCCATTTTAAAATGGATTCCACACCATCTGGTGCATCGTAAGCATCCGCAAGGTTCAGAATGTCATCTATTGTTTTGGGGATCAGGTCGCTTCCGCCTGTGATCCCGATCCCAATATCTTCTCCCGCTTCCTGCTGAGACTTCAATGCTTCGATCTTATTTGCCGCCATCTCGTCCAGATAGGTCTGATTGTATAACAGAAGAGAGGTCTCATAATAAAACGGATAAGCAAGCAGTTTATCCTGATAGGTTACCGCATGCAGCGCCGCCTGCGGGAAATTTTCCTCTGTCACGATCTGCTCCGGATCCGTGATCTCATCTGCCAGTCCTGCCAGATATACCTTTTCCAGACTGTCATTACTGATCAGACAAAGATCGGGCATTGCCTGCTCCTGCATCGTTGCCTGATTGATACTCTCCACATACTCGACTGCAGATACAAGCGTTGGTACGATCCTGATATGGTCATGTGCTTCCATATAAGAAAGTGCCACACTGTTCATATAATCTGTCAGTGCTTCATCCGTATACCAGACATAAAGTGTCTCTTTCTGGACACCGGTACCGATCGACGGCTGATTGCTGCCCTGAGACGGCTGCAGATCCTGCACACCCCTCAGCCAGACGAAAAACACCAGCAAAAGCATCAGTATCACAGAATAGATTCTACCTCTGATTTTCATGTATTACTCCAATTCCTTCAGACATGCATCCAGTATCTGTATCATGTCATCTACATCTTTTTCTGAAATGACAAGAGGTGGTACAAAACGGATGATCTG
>DJNY01000175.1:12334-12633 GCA_002441865.1 Lachnospiraceae bacterium UBA6452
GGTGCAACCGGCTTGTCAAATACAAGTCCCTGCATCAGTCCGACACCTCTGTGCTCTATAATACTATCATACTTCTCTGTCAGTTTGTCCAGTTCTTTCCATAAATAAGCACCGACTTTCTGCACATTGTCAAGTACCTTTTCCTCTTCAAACAGATCGATGACCTTACTGATCGCTGCACAGGCAAACGGATTGCCGCCGTAAGTCGTACCATGATCGCCTGCCGCAAGAGACGCAGAACCAACCTTTTCCGTCATCAGAAAGGCGCCGACCGGAACACCGCAGCCCAGTGCTTTTGC
>DJNY01000059.1 GCA_002441865.1 Lachnospiraceae bacterium UBA6452
GTGTCGATAATGTTGATCTTTGTATTTTTATAAGTAACTGCAGTGTTCTTGGAAAGAATGGTAATACCACGCTCTCTCTCGATATCATTGGAATCCATGACACGTTCTGCCACTTCCTGATTCTCACGAAATACACCGCTTTGTTTTAACAGTTCATCTACCAGTGTCGTTTTACCGTGATCGACATGGGCGATGATTGCGACATTACGAATATCGTCTCTCGTTGTTTTCATATAACTCCTCACTCTCTAAAAACGGGGTCTACAGTTAAATAGGATACCCAAACTCCTTTAGTCTATCACATTTTTTGCAAAAATCAACAAGGACTGTAAGAAAACAACAGCTTTTGTCGATGAAACCATGTCATAATTATGGGATTTTTTCATAAATATATATAGCAGACAATGTCTGACGCAGGTAAATAAGGAAAAAATTCTTAAAGTAAGAAGGGAGAACCGGAACATGACAGATAAGGTAATGGAAAACAATCAGGTAACCGTGATGGGAGAAATCGTAGGAGAATTTGTCTACAGCCATGAGATTTTTGGCGAGGGCTTTTATATGGTAGATATTCTTGTGCCAAGACTCAGCGATTCATCAGACAGGATACCGCTTATGGTTTCAGAAAGGCTGATGGATGTTTCAAAGGATTACAGAGGAACACTTGTAATGGTAAGCGGACAGTTCAGGTCATATAACCGTCACGAAGAACACAGGAACAGACTGATCCTTTCCGTTTTTGTGCGGGAGGTTGCATTTATTGAACAGGTACCGGAAAATGAAAAGACAAATTATATCTTTCTGGACGGATTCATCTGTAAGGAGCCTGTTTACCGGAAAACACCGCTTGGAAGAGAGATCGCGGACATTCTGCTGGCTGTGAACCGTCCATACGGAAAAAGCGATTATATTCCATGCATCAGCTGGGGCAGAAATGCAAGATATGCCAATCATTTCAGAGTAGGGGAACGATGCAGGATCTGGGGAAGGATCCAGAGCCGTGAATATATGAAGAAAATCTCGGAGGATCAGGCAGAAAAACGTGTGGCATATGAGGTAAGCGTCAGCAAACTGGAGCTGGCTTCCGAGGAAGAACCGGATGTCCTGCAGAACGCCTGACGGCGGGAAAACGCAGAAAAGTTGCATCCTGCAGTATTTTGTGGTATAGTCTGCCTGTTAAGTAAAACGAGCAAAGTCGTTTTGTGAGGTGTGACATGAAACAGGGTAAGATCCATATTTACAGCGGAGACGGACACGGAAAGACACCCGCTGCGCTGGGAGAAGCATTATATGCGGCAAGTGAAGGGAAAACGGTTGTGGTTATCCAGTTTTTAAAGGCGGATCATCTGATGAATGCAGAGTATCTGAAGCGTCTGGAGCCGGAGATCAAGTTTTTCCGTTTTGAAAAGTCCTCTGCGGAGTACGCAAGTCTGGATGAGACTGCGAGGGAAGAAGAGAAAATGAATATCCGCAACGGACTGAATTTTGCCAAAAAGGTATTATCAACAGGCGAATGCGACCTGTTGATCTTAGATGAGGTACTGGGACTGATCGATGTCGGTATTCTGACGGTAGAAGAGCTGAGAACGCTGATTTCTGCCAAAACTGAGGAGACAACAGTCATCATGACAGGCATCCAGCTCAGTGATGAGGTGTGTATGCTGGCAGACGAGGTTTCCAAGATCGAAACAGTGAATTTTAAAGTTTTTTAAATCAGATTTACAAGCTGCCCCGGTCGGGAATTGACCGGGGCAGAAACTGTCTGTAATTGCTTGACAGAAGGCAGTATTGGTGCTATGCTTTTTTTAAGCTCTGAATCGCTTTGCAGAGCTTACATATCAAATTATAAATGAGATAGAGGTCGCATTTTTCAACAGTAGATCCGGGGATGCAGCAGGTGCAGAAGAACAGGAAGGAAAGGGAAAGATGCCGAAAGAAAAGGTGCCTGACCACTTTATTCTTGGGCATGCAGTTAAGAGCTGTATGACTGTCATCAGTAAATGATGGGGAGCTATCGGAGATTGAAGGAATACCGGCTCACATGTGCCGGTTTTTTATATAATAGGAAGTTTTCCGCATACTCTATTATATAATGAAGAAACAGAGGTCGTCCGCTGTAATTCCCATAGAAACAAGGAGGAAGAGGATATGTCAATTTTTACTGGAGCAGGTGTCGCCATCGTTACACCATTTCATGAGGATGGCAGTGTCAACTATGAAGCATTTAAAGAGCAGATCGAGCGTCAGATCGCAGGAGGAACCGATGCCATTATCGTGTGTGGTACAACAGGTGAATCTTCCACACTGACTCATGAAGAACATCTGGATGTGATCCGCTACTGCGTGAAGGTAGTCAATAAGAGAATCCCTGTTATCGCGGGAACAGGTTCCAACTGTACGGAAACAGCGATCTATTTATCTACAGAGGCTGAAAAGGCAGGTGTAGACGGTCTTCTGATCGTTACACCGTATTACAACAAATGTACACAGAAGGGTCTGGCAGAGCATTTCACAATGGTAGCTAATTCCGTAAAGGTTCCGATCATTCTGTATAATATCCCAAGCAGAACCGGTGGTGTGCTGATCCAGCCGGAGACAGTTGTAAAGCTTTGTAAGGAAGTAGAGAACATCGTTGGTGTAAAGGATGCCACAGGCAATATTTCAGGCGTTGCCAAGGTGATGCAGCTTGCAGACGGTTGTGTAGATCTGTATAGCGGTAATGATGATCAGGTCGTACCGATCCTGTCACTGGGCGGAAAAGGTGTGATCTCCGTATTATCCAATGTCGCACCACAGCAGACACATGATATGTGTGCGAAGTTCTTTGCAGGCGACGTGGAAGGAAGCCGCAAGATCCAGTTAGATGCCCTTCCGGTTATTGACGGACTGTTCTGTGAGGTCAATCCGATCCCGGTTAAGAAGGCAATGAACCTGCAGGGCTTAAATGCAGGTCCGCTCCGCAGACCATTGACAGAGATGGAGCCTGAACATGCTGAGAAGCTGGCACAGGCAATGAAGAATTTCGGTATTTTATAAAATAGAAAAAGAATAGGAAGCCCCGGCCAAAGGCATGTACTTAGACCGGGGCTTAGGTCGCTTTATAATAGGCAGGATAAGGAAGGAAAAAAGATGACAAGAGTAATTATGTACGGCTGTAACGGCAAAATGGGACAGACCATTACAAGACTGATCGAAGAAGAAAATGATGTAGAGATCGTAGCGGGTATCGATGTATGTGATACGG
>DJNY01000116.1:0-6150 GCA_002441865.1 Lachnospiraceae bacterium UBA6452
GGAACGGCGCAGAACCTGAAGGCAAATGCAGTTCTGACAGCAGATATCAAAGTGAATGAGGATCTGCTGACAAGCATTAAGACAGATAAAGACGGAAATGTTACAAATGGAACAGACTTCCAGATATGGTTACCGATCGGAAAGATAAATAGTGATAATGGAAAACAGATGTTGTACGCAGGCGTTTTTGATGGAAAAGGGTATAGAATCAGCGGACTGTATGCGAATCCGTACGATGCTTCGATTTCAGTAACCTATGCCGGCAAAGATTATATAGGATTGTTTGGCGGTCAGAGTGGTGGCGGTGTGATCAGAAACGTAGGAATCCGGGATTCTTATATAAGGGGAGCCTCTTATGTTGGCAGTATCTGTGGATTAAATGAGGGTGGAATGATTCAGAACTGCGATAGCACTGCCGATGTATATGGGCAATCATGTTTAGGCGGTATTTGTGGTCGTAGTCGGGGTAATAGTATAATAGAAAACTGTTATAATGAGGGAAGTGTTTATGGAGCTGCTGGAAGTATAGGTGGTATCTGTGGAGAGAATAGTGCTACATTGCAAGAGTGTTACAATGTCGGAATTGTTAAAGGAAAGTATTATGTTGGTGGAATTGTTGGAGAAAGTTCCGGATCTGGCAATACAATGATAAAAGATTGTTACAACAGGGGAAATGTGATAGGAGATACAGATGACATTGGTGGTATCGTAGGATATGTCGGTTACGGTCTTGTCGAGAATTGTTATAGTCAGGCAACTGTCAGTGGAGATACAACTGTTGGTGGTATTTGTGGTTATGGTTATCATGCTGACTCTCAGAATGCATACCACGATTCAAATCTGTATGCGGGAGATGCGTTTGGATTTTCAGAAGATGTAACAATCAAGCAGACCGAAGGAAAACCTTCACAGGCATTTGAAAGCGGTGAGATCGCATATCTGCTGCAGGCAGGTCGTGAGGAACCGATCTGGGGACAGACGCTTTCCGGTGAAAATGCGCAATCATATCCGGTATTAGGCGGCGCAATGGTATATCGGAACAGCACTTATCTGGATTGTACAAAGGACGATGAGGCATATATCGTTTATACTTATGAAAACGAGCAGAAAACGATAATCCATCATACAATGCAGGAGGAAATAAAAGCCAAAGAACCAACTTGTACAGAAGCCGGCAATATAGCTCATTATGCATGCAGTGCCTGCGGAAAGCTTTACACAGATCAGGAAGGCGTCAAAGAGGTGTCAGCAGAAGCAGTGGTGATTCCTGCCAAAGGGCATAGCTTTACATGGATCATTGATAAGGAAGCGACCGAGCAGGCAGAGGGAAGCAGACATGAAGAATGTAGCATCTGCCATGAGAAGAAGGCTGCAGTTGCAATTCCGAAACTGCCATCCAATACAAAGCCGGATGCACAGCCAAGCCAGACACCGGGCGAACAGCCGGAACAGGACACAAAAATACCTGCCAAGGGCACAAAGCTGACCACAAAAGACGGTGTCAGCTATCAGGTAACAAGTGCGGCAGAAAAGAATCCGACGGTTGCTTATGTAGGAAGCAAAAAGCAGAAAGCTTCCGTAATGATCCCTGCCACTGTTAAGATCAATAACGTGACTTACAAGGTAACATCGATCGCAGCTAACGCGTTCAAAAATAATAAAAAGCTGAAAAAGGTTGTGATCGGAAAGAATATCACAAAGATCGGCAAAAAGGCGTTTTATGGCTGCAGCAAGTTAAAAAATATCACAGTGAAAACAACAAAGCTGACCAAGAAAAATGTCGGTAGTCAGGCGTTTAAAGGAATCCATAAAAAAGCAGCTTTCAAAGTACCAAAGAAAAAGAGAAGCAGCTATCGCAAGATCTTCAGAGCGAGAGGTGCAGCAAAGACAACCAAATAATTGTATACACGTATCCTTGACGAAATGCTATCTCATACATTATAATAAGAAACAGTTTTGTACTTTACCGTAGCAAAGAGTAGACAAAACAATCGAAATTCTTACATATGGGAGGAGAACATGAGTAATACATTAGGTTGGATCATTGTTGCATTTGTACTCTATCTTCTGGGCATGGTAGCAGTCGGAGCGGCTTATGCAAAGAAGAATAACAGTGCAGAAGATTATTTTCTGGGAGGCAGAAGTCTTGGCGGTTTTGTGGCGGCGCTTTCCGCGCAGGCATCGGATATGAGCGGCTGGCTGCTGATGGGACTTCCGGGCAGCGTATATGCGCTGGGAACAGGACAGTCGTGGATCGCGATCGGTCTTTTTCTCGGAACGGTGGTAAACTGGCTGGTTATTTCAGGACCGCTTCGCCGTTATACGATCCGTGCGAACAATTCCCTGACACTGCCTACATACTTTGAAAACAGATTCCATGATAAGAAGAAAGTACTTCTGCTGATCTCTTCGGTCACGATCGTTATTTTCTTCCTTGTTTATACCGCATCCGCACTGGCATCCGGCGGTAAGCTTTTTAATTCCGTATTTGGTGTAGATTACCGCATTGCACTCACGATTGGTGCGCTTGTTATTCTGGTATATACATTCCTTGGCGGTTTTATGGCAGTCTGTCTGACAGACTTTATTCAGGGAACATTGATGCTGATCGGTCTTCTGATCGTTCCGATCATGGCATATGCGATCATCGGCGGTAACCTTTCTGCAGCACTGGATGCACAGGGCGTTGCAGGCGGCTCGTCCGCATTCCTGAGTCTGTTCAGAAATGGAGACAAGTCATATTCGGCAATCGATATCATTTCACAGCTTGCATGGGGACTCGGTTATTGTGGTATGCCACATATTCTCGTACGCTTCATGGCAGTCCGCGATGAAAAAGAATTAAAGAAATCCAAAACTGTAGCGATTATCTGGGTTGCACTTTCCCTGTTTTTTGCATGCTTCATTGGTGTAGTCGGCAGAGCATTCCTGACAACTCCGCTGGAAGGCGGCGATACAGAAAAAGTATTCATCAAGATGATCCTGCAGCTCTTTACAGAAAATTATTATCTGCCGGTAGTCGGAGGTATCTTCTTATGCGGTATTCTGGCTGCGATCATGTCAACAGCAGATTCCCAGCTCCTTGTCAGTGCTTCTTCCGTAGCAGAAGATATCTACAAGGGCGTATTCAAGAAGGATGCGGATGATAAGACAGTTCTGAAGATCAGCCGTATCACAGTACTTGTCATTGCGGTACTTGCATACCTGATCGCACTTGATCCGGACAGCTCCATCATGGGACTTGTATCCAATGCATGGGCAGGCTTTGGTGCAGCATTCGGACCGCTTGTCGTATTATCCCTGTTCTGGAAACGTACCAATCTGCAGGGCGCAGTCGCAGGTGTTTTATCCGGTGCGATCACTGTAATTGTATGGGATTACCTGAAAATTGTCTCCACTGTAGATGAAGCAGGCAATGCGATCCGCGTAACGATCGGCGATTACACAGGACTTTACTCCTTAGTAGTCGGCTTTGCCCTCAGCCTGATCTGCATTGTTGTTGTCAGCCTTCTGACACCGGCTCCTGACGCAGAAATCCTACAGGAGTTCGACGACGTTAAAAACAAACGCGTATAATATCCTATTATATATAGAAGAAACACAACACATTATTGTAGGAACACAATATAATTAGCCAATATATACAGATATAATCTCTCCATTATATGGAAGGCTCCCATCAGGGGTATATATGTACACGAGAAAGAACTGCCCTGTATCATAAGCAATCGATAGCGTAGACGACTGAGATTTGTAAAGCATTTGCCACGCGGAGAGACCACCACGCTTTTTGGTGGCTGGAGCGTGTGCAAAATATGCTTTACAAATCGCAAGGTAGTCAAGCGTGATTGCATTGATACAGGGCAGTTCTTTCGTATTTTCATCATATATACCCCTAAAATTGCTTTGTACGAAAAAAAATACAAAAAAAATACAATTTCACAAAAAAAATACTTGCAATCCCGCAGACCCTGGTTTATACTCAATATTGCTGTGGCATGATAGCTATGAAGCGTGAGGTTGCTGCATTTTATGCAGGTTTTCCGTGGAGCGAATGTCAAGTTAGGAAACTGACGACAAGTCACTGTACCAAATAAGAAGTCTGCCGAAGAGCAGAAACGACGTGTGAGTCTAGGACACACACGGGAGAGTGTACAGTCACCGCTTGTCGTACTTAAGAAACAAAAGTGCGAAAAGGAGGCGACTTTTTTTATGGCAAATCAACAGGTAATGAGAATTACATTGAAAGCCTACGATCATCAATTAGTTGATGCATCTGCAAAAAAAATCATCGAAACAGTTAAGAAGAACGGATCTCAGGTAAGTGGACCTGTACCGCTTCCTACTAAAAAGGAAGTAGTTACAATCCTTCGTGCAGTTCACAAGTACAAAGATTCCCGTGAACAGTTCGAACAGAGAACACATAAGAGACTGATCGATGTAATTGCACCAACACAGAAAACAGTTGATGCACTGCAGAGACTTGAGATGCCGGCAGGTGTGTACATCGGCATCAAGATGAAAAACAACTAGTCAAACCAAACAGATTAGATCCTTTATGAAAGGTTGATATAGAAGTAACAAATTGTTCCACTTATATTTACCGATTCCCCGGATCTAGAATGAACGACGAGGCGGAAGCTGATGACTCGTTCCGCTGTAGAAACAAGGAGGTAACAGAATGAAGAAAGCTATTTTAGCAACAAAAGTCGGAATGACTCAAATCTTCAATGAAGACGGTTCTTTAATTCCTGTAACCGTACTTCAGGCAGGACCTTGTGTGGTAACTCAGATCAAAACAGTTGAGAATGACGGTTACAGCGCAGTTCAGGTCGGCTTTGTAGACAAGAAAGACAAGATTGTCAACAAAGACAAAGCAGGAAAGAAAGAAGTAATCCACAGAAACGGCACAACAAAGGCTGAAAAAGGACACTTCGAAAAAGCTGGAGTTTCTTCCAAGAGATTTGTAAGAGAATTCAAGTTTGAAAACGCAGATGAGTATGCACTTGCACAGGAAATCAAAGCTGATATCTTTGCTGAAGGTGATAAGATCGATGCTACTGCAACTTCAAAGGGTAAAGGATTCCAGGGCGCAATCAAGAGACATGGTCAGCACAGAGGACCTATGGCACATGGTTCTAAATTCCATCGTCATCAGGGTTCCAACGGTGCATGTTCTTCTCCTTCAAAAGTATTTAAAGGAAAAGGAATGCCTGGACATATGGGTTGCGTAAAGGTAACAGTTCAGAATCTTGAAGTTGTTAAGGTTGATGCTGAAAAGAATTTACTTTTAGTAAAGGGTTCAGTACCGGGACCTAAAAAAGCTTTAGTAACAATCAAAGAAACCACTAGAGTGGAAGCTTAATTAGGATGAAAGGAGGACCATTCAGATGGCAAACGTATCTGTTTATAATATGGAAGGCAAAGAAGTTGGCACAATGGAACTGAGTGATGCAGTGTTTGGCGTAGAAGTCAACGAGCATTTAGTTCACCTTGCAGTTGTCCAGCAGCTTGCAAACAACCGTCAGGGTACACAGAAAGCAAAAACACGTTCTGAAGTATCCGGTGGTGGTAGAAAACCTTGGAGACAGAAAGGAACAGGTCATGCAAGACAGGGTTCTACAAGATCTCCACAGTGGACAGGAGGCGGAGTTGTATTTGCTCCAACACCTAGAGATTACTCCTTCAAGTTAAATAAGAAGGAAAAGAGATTAGCACTGAAATCCGCTTTAACAAGCAGATTACAGGAAAACAAACTGATCGTTGTTGATGAACTGAAATTCGACGAAGTAAAGACAAAGAACTTCAAGCAGGTTATGGATAACCTCAAAGTTGAAAAAGGTCTTGTAATCCTTGCTGAGAACGATGCAAACACAGTTCTTTCCGCAAGAAACCTTGCTTCAATCGATACAACATTAACAAGCCAGATCAATGTATATGACATTATGAAAGCCGGAACTATTGTTCTTACAAAAGACTCCGCAGCAAAGATTGAGGAGGTGTACGCATAATGGCAGACATTAAATATTATGACGTAATTCTGAAACCTGTAGTAACTGAAAAGAGCATGAACGCTATGGGCGAAAAGAAATATACTTTCCTGGTTCATCCGGAAGCAAACAAGTCTCAGATCAAAGAAGCTGTTGAAAA
>DJNY01000116.1:6307-7098 GCA_002441865.1 Lachnospiraceae bacterium UBA6452
AGCAAAGATATCGAGATCTTCGCAGGACTGTAAGATCCGGTCTTTAGCAGGCAATAAACACAGTAAAGTGTGATAACAAATCGTAGATTGAAAGGAGAAACAATCATGGGAATTAAGACATATAACCCATATACACCTTCCAGAAGAAATATGACTGGATCTGATTTCTCTGAAATTACAAAGACAGTACCGGAAAAATCCCTTTGTGTAGCAATGCCAAAGCATTCCGGACGTAATAATCAGGGTAAAATCACTGTAAGACATCACGGTGGTGGTGCAAAGAAGAAATACAGAATTATCGATTTCAAGAGAAACGGTAAAGATGGTATCCCGGCAACAGTAGTTGGCGTTGAATACGATCCAAACAGAACAGCTAACATCGCACTGATCTGCTACGCAGACGGCGAGAAAGCATATATCCTTGCTCCTGAAGGATTAACAGACGGTATGACTGTTATGAGCGGAGCAGAAGCAGAAGTACGTATCGGTAACTGCTTACCGTTAGCAGCTATCCCGGTAGGTACACAGGTACACAACATCGAGCTTCATCCTGGTAAGGGTGGACAGATGGTTCGTAGTGCTGGTAACAGCGCACAGCTCATGGCTAAAGAAGGTAAGTACGCAACACTTCGTCTTCCTTCAGGCGAAATGAGAATGGTACCGATCGAATGCAGAGCAACAGTCGGTATCGTAGGTAACGGAGATCACAGCCTTGTTAAGATTGGTAAAGCAGGACGTAAGCGTCACATGGGTATCCGCCCGACAGTCCGCGGTTCTGTTATGAACCCTAA
>DJNY01000116.1:7140-11436 GCA_002441865.1 Lachnospiraceae bacterium UBA6452
GACCATCCACACGGTGGTGGTGAAGGTAGAGCACCAATCGGTCGTCCTGGCCCATGTACACCTTGGGGCAAACCTGCTCTTGGTCTTAAGACACGTAAGAAGAAAAAATCTTCTAACAAGCTGATCGTAAGACGTAGAGATGGTAAGGCAATCAAATAGTAAGGAGGAGACAAAATGGCTAGATCACTTAAAAAAGGACCTTTCGCTGACGAAAGTTTACTGAAAAAAGTAGATGCTATGAACGCAGCTGGACAGAAACAGGTTATCAAAACCTGGTCACGTCGTTCTACAATTTTCCCTTCATTCGTGGGACATACAATTGCAGTTCATGACGGAAGAAAGCACGTTCCGGTATATGTAACCGAAGATATGGTTGGACATAAACTTGGTGAGTTCGTTGCAACAAGAACTTACAGAGGACATGGAAAAGACGAGAAGAAATCCAAAGTGAGATAATTTGAAAGGAGGTTTTAATCCATGGCAAAAGGACATAGATCCCAAATTAAGAGACTCAGAAATGAGAATAAGGATACAAGACCTAAGGCTACTGTTTCATACGCTAGAGTATCAGTAACAAAGGCATGTTTCGTATTAGATGCGATCAGAGGCAAGGATGTAACTTCAGCACTTGGTATTCTTGCTTACAACAATCGTTATGCATCAAAGGTAATTGAGAAGTTATTGAAGTCCGCAATTGCGAATGCAGAGAACAACAACGGTATGAAGGTAGAAGACCTTTACATCGCTGAGTGTTATGCAAACAAAGGACCAACAATGAAGAGAATNNAAGGACATAGATCCCAAATTAAACGTGAAAGAAATGCGAACAAGGATACAAGACCAAGCGCAAAGTTATCTTACGCTAGAATTCCTGTTCAGAAAGCATGTTTTGTATTAGATGCGATCCGTGGCAAAGACGTTGAAACTGCTCTTGCAATCCTTGAGTACAATCCACGTTATGCTTCAGGTGTCGTAAAGAAAATCGTAGAATCAGCAATCGCAAATGCTGAGAACAACAACGGCATGAAGAAAGAAAACCTTTATATTGCAGAATGTTATGCAAATCAGGGACCGACAATGAAGAGAGTAAGACCAAGAGCACAGGGCAGAGCTTATAGAATCTTAAAGAGAATGAGCCACATTACAGTAGTGCTTGATGAAAGATAGGAGGAAGAGTAATGGGACAGAAAGTTAATCCTCACGGCCTGAGAGTCGGCGTTATTAAAGATTGGGATTCCAAATGGTATGCTGAAGGCGATTTTTCAGATTTCTTAGTAGAAGATTACAACATTCGTAACTTCCTGAAAAAGAAATTATACAATGCCGGAATCGCAAAGATCGAGATCGAAAGAGCATCTGACCGCGTAAAGGTTATCATCTACACAGCTAAACCTGGTGTTGTAATCGGTAAGGGCGGCGCTGAGATCGAAGTAACGAAGAAGGAACTTGCTAAATTAACAGATAAAAAAGTATTAGTAGATATCAAAGAGATCAAGAGACCTGACAGAGATGCACAGCTTGTTGCTGAGAACATCGCTCAGCAGCTTGAAAACCGTGTTTCTTTCCGTCGTGCAATGAAATCCTGCATGGGAAGAACAATGAAGGCTGGCGCACTTGGAATCAAGACTTCCTGCTCAGGACGTCTGGGCGGCGCTGATATGGCTCGTACAGAGTTCTATTCAGAAGGTACTATTCCACTTCAGACACTGAGAGCAGATATTGACTACGGATTCGCTGAAGCAGACACAACTTACGGTAAAGTAGGTGTTAAGGTTTGGGTCTACAAAGGCGAGGTACTTCCAACTAAAGGAAACAAGGAAGGGAGCGATAAATAATGTTAATGCCGAAGAGAGTAAAACGTCGTAAACAGTTCCGTGGAACTATGGCAGGTAAAGCCATGAGAGGTAATAAGATCAATTACGGCGAATATGGTATCGTGGCTTTAGAGCCATGTTGGATCAAATCAAACCAGATCGAAGCAGCCCGTGTTGCTATGACCCGTTATATCAAGCGTGGTGGTAAGGTTTGGATTAAGATTTTCCCAGATAAACCAGTAACTAACAAACCAGCAGAAACACGTATGGGTTCCGGTAAAGGAACTTTAGAGTACTGGGTAGCAGTTGTTAAGCCAGGACGTGTAATGTTCGAAATTGCAGGTGTTCCGGAAGAAACAGCAAAAGAAGCATTACGTCTTGCATCACATAAGCTTCCATGTAAGTGTAAAATTGTTTCTAAAGCAGATTTGGAAGGCGGTGTGTCAAATGAAAACTAGTAAATATGTAGAAGATTTAAAAGCTAAATCAGCTGCAGACTTAGCAGAAGAGTTAGTTTCCGCTAAAAAAGAACTTTTCAATTTGAGATTCCAGAACGCAACAAACCAGCTTGATAATACCAGCAGAATCAAAGAAGTTCGCAAGAACATCGCTAGAATTCAGACTGTTATTACAGAAAAAGCTAACGTTGCAGAATAATTCTCGACAGGAAGGAGAATAGATCGTGGAAGAAAGAAATTTAAGAAAAACACGTACCGGTAAGGTCGTAAGCAATAAAATGCAGAAAACTATCGTTGTTGCTGTAGAAGACCATGTAAAGCATCCTCTTTACAACAAGATCGTAAAGAAGACATACAAGCTGAAAGCACATGATGAGAACAACGAATGCAACATCGGTGATACCGTAAAGGTTATGGAAACAAGACCATTATCTAAGGATAAGAGATGGAGACTTGTTGAAATCGTTGAAAGAGTAAAATAATCTTACAATATTTGGAAGGAGAATTGGCATGATACAACAGGAAAGCAGACTTAAGGTTGCTGATAATACTGGTGCAAAAGAGATTCTTTGTATCCGTGTTATGGGTGGATCAACTAGAAGATATGCAAACATTGGCGATGTAATCGTTGCTACTGTTAAAGATGCAACACCAGGCGGCGTTGTAAAAAAAGGCGATGTCGTAAAAGCTGTAGTTGTACGTACGGTTAAGGGCGCTCGTCGTAAAGACGGTTCCTATATCAAATTTGACGAAAATGCTGCTGTTATCATTAAAGATGATAAGACTCCAAGAGGAACTCGTATTTTTGGGCCAGTAGCAAGAGAGCTTCGTGACAAACAGTTTATGAAAATTGTTTCCTTAGCTCCGGAAGTATTATAGGAGGTTCACTATGGCAACATCAAAGATTAAAAAAGGCGATACAGTTAAAGTTATGGTCGGCGATGCAGTAAAATGCAAAGGCAAAGAAGGCAAAGTCATTTCTGTAGACCATAAGAACGGAAGAGTTGTTGTAGAAGGTGTTAACAAAGTTACAAAGCACACAAAACCTTCAGCAGCTAATCCAAACGGCGGAATCATCGAGAAGGAAGCTCCAATCGATATCTCCAACGTTATGTATGTTCATAAAGGAAAGACAACAAAGGTTGGTTTCAAGATGGACGGCGATAAGAAAGTCCGTTTTGCTAAATCAACAGGAGAAGTAATCGACTAATTGGAGAGAGGAGGTCTAGACACGTGAGCAGACTTAAAGATATGTATAAAGACGAGATCGTAGATGCTATGATCAAGAAGTTTGGTTATAAAAATATCATGGAAGTTCCGAAGATCGATAAGATCGTCCTGAACATGGGTGTCGGAGAAGCTAAGGACAATGCCAAGGCTCTGGAATCCGCTGTAAAGGATATGGAAACAATCACAGGACAGAAAGTCGTAACTACAAAGGCTAAAAATTCAGTTGCTAACTTCAAAATCAGAGAAGGTCAGGCAATCGGATGCAAGACAACACTTCGTGGCGAAAAGATGTATGAATTCTTAGATCGTCTGGTAAACCTTGCACTGCCTCGAGTTCGTGACTTTAGAGGTGTTAATCCTAACGCATTTGACGGCAGAGGAAACTATGCACTTGGTATCAAGGAGCAGATCATCTTCCCAGAAATCGAATACGATAAGGTTGATAAAGTAAGAGGTATGGATGTTATCTTCGTAACAACAGCTAAGACTGATGAAGAAGCTCGTGAGTTATTAAGATTATTCAATATGCCATTTGCAAAATAATAGGAGGTAAATTCATGGCTAAGACTTCGATGAAAGTAAAACAGCAGCGTCCTGCAAAGTTCTCTACCAGAGAATACACACGTTGCAAAATCTGTGGACGTCCACATTCAGTTTTGAAAAAATACGGAATTTGTAGAATTTGCTTCCGTGAATTAGCTTATAAAGGACAGATCCCAGGCGTAAAGAAAGCCAGCTGGTAAGATTAGAAGAAGGAGGCAATTCAAAATGACAATGAGCGATCCAATTGCAGA
>DJNY01000116.1:11515-18328 GCA_002441865.1 Lachnospiraceae bacterium UBA6452
ACATGATACAGTTGATGTTCCTTCATCAAAGATGAAACTTGCTATTGCAGACATCCTTGTAGATGAAGGTTATATCCAGAAATATGATCTGGTTGATGATGGTAACTTCAAGACAATCCGCATCGCACTGAAGTATGGTGCTGATAAGAACGAAAAGATCATCACAGGAATCAAGAGAATCTCTAAACCGGGACTTCGTGTTTATGCCGGTAAAGATGAACTGCCAAGAGTTCTTGGAGGACTTGGTATTGCAATCATCTCTACAAACAAAGGCGTTGTAACAGACAAGAAAGCAAGAGAGCTTCAGGTCGGTGGAGAAGTATTAGCATTCGTTTGGTAATAGCGAAGCAAAGGAAACAAGCAACCTAGTAAAATTTTATAGGAGGTACGGGCATGTCACGTATAGGAAGAATGCCAATCGCGGTACCAGCAGGCGTTACTGTTGATATTGCAGAAAATAACAAAGTGACCGTGAAAGGTCCTAAGGGAACACTGGAAAGAGTGCTTCCTGCAGAGATGGAAATCAAATTAGAAGATGGACACATCGTTGTAACAAGACCTAATGATTTAAAGAAAATGAAATCTTTACATGGTCTGACAAGATCCCTGCTGAACAACATGGTAATCGGCGTTACTGATGGTTACGAAAAGAAACTGGAAGTAAACGGTGTTGGTTACAGAGCAGCAAAACAGGGTAAAAAGTTAGTATTAAACTTAGGTTACTCTCATCCGGTAGAAATGGAAGATCCTGAAGGTATTGAAACTGTTCTTGACGGACAGAACATCATTATCGTAAAAGGTATCGACAAAGAAAAAGTTGGTCAATTCGCGGCTGAAATCAGAGACAAGAGAAGACCTGAACCTTACAAGGGCAAAGGTATCAAGTATGCTGATGAAGTTATCAGACGTAAAGTTGGTAAGACTGGTAAGAAATAGATAAGGAGAGTGTAAAAATGGTTAGTAAAGAATCTAGACAGAAAATTCGTGTAAAGAAGCACAACAGAATGCGTAACCGTTTCTCTGGTACTGCTGAGAGACCTCGTCTTGCTGTGTTCAGAAGTAATAATCATATGTATGCTCAAATTATCGATGATACAGTTGGTAACACTTTAGTAGCTGCTTCTACTCTTGAAAAAGACATCAAAGCAGAGCTTGAGAAAACCAATAACGTTGATGCAGCAGCATATTTAGGAACTGTAATTGCGAAAAGAGCATTAGAAAAAGGTATTAACACAGTAGTCTTTGATAGAGGCGGCTTTATATACCAGGGTAAAATCGCAGCATTAGCAGAAGCAGCCAGAGAAGCTGGCTTAGAATTTTAGGAAGGGAGAAAGAACACATGAAACGTACAATCATTGACACAAGCAGCATGGAATTAAACGAAAAAGTTGTTTCCATTAAACGTGTTACTAAGGTTGTTAAGGGTGGCCGTAACATGCGCTTCACAGCTTTAGTTGTTGTTGGAGATGGTAACGGACATGTAGGCGCTGGCCTCGGCAAAGCGACTGAAATCCCGGAAGCAATCCGCAAAGGTAAAGAAGATGCGATCAAGAACATGGTTTCTGTAGCATTAGACGAGTTCGGTAGTGTTACACATGACAATATCGGTAAATTCGGAAGTGCGTCTGTTCTTCTGAAGAAAGCTCCTGAAGGTACTGGTATCATCGCTGGTGGTCCTGCACGTATCGTTTGTGAACTTGCAGGTATTAAGAATATTCGTACAAAATCTTTAGGATCTAACAATAAGCAGAACGTAGTTCTGGCATCTATTGAAGGTCTTAGCCAGCTCAAAACTCCAGAAGAAGTAGCTAAGAACCGCGGCAAATCTGTCAGCGAAATCATGGCTTAGGGAGGAGATAGAAATGGCAGAAAAGACATTAAAAGTAACTTTAGTGAAATCTACAATTGGTGCGATCCCAAAGCACAAAGCAACTGTAGCAGCACTTGGTTTAAAGAAAGTTAATAAGACAGTGGAATTACCTGATAATGCATGCACAAGAGGTATGGTTCAGCAGGTAAGACACTTAGTAAAAGTTGAAGAAGCATAAAACAGATAAGGAGGTGTCATAATGGAATTATCAAATTTACAGCCTGCAGCAGGTTCTAAACACAGTGATAATTTTAGAAGAGGTCGTGGACACGGTTCAGGAAATGGTAAGACAGCTGGTAAGGGTCACAAAGGACAGAAGGCTCGTTCCGGAGCACCAAGAATTGGTTTCGAAGGTGGACAGATGCCATTATACAGAAGACTTCCTAAGAGAGGCTTCAAGAACCGCAATTCGAAAGACATCGTTAGTATTAATATTTCAGCATTAGATAAATTCGAAGATGGAGCTACTGTTGATGTAGCAGCTTTAATGGAAGCTGGTATCGTTAAGAACCCACGTGATGGAGTTAAAATCCTCGGAAATGGAGAAATAACCAAGAAGCTCAATGTTAAAGTTGATGCAGTAAGCGCATCTGCTAAGGAAAAAATTGAGGCAGTTGGTGGAACAGTAGAGGTGATCTAATGTTAACAACTTTAAAGAATGCTTTTAAGATCAAAGATATTCGTAACAGACTGTTGTTTACACTGGCAATGTTAGTTGTGATCCGTTTTGGATCACAGCTGCCTGTTCCGGGTGTCAATCGTACTTATTTTGCTGACTGGTTTGCAGCTCAGTCAAACGGAGCATTTAACTTTTTCGATGCATTTACCGGTGGTTCTTTCATGAACATGTCTGTATTTGCATTGAATATCACACCATATATCACAAGCTCCATTATCATGCAGCTTCTGACAATTGCAATTCCGAAGTTGGAAGAAATGCAGAAGGATGGAGAAGATGGAAGAAAGAAAATCGCAACGATCACACGTTATGTGACAGTTGGTCTTTCTTTGATCGAAGCAGCAGCTATGGCGATCGGATTCGGTAACAGTGGTCTTCTGCAGAAGGATTCCGTTGTACTCGATTACATCGTAGTTATCGTAGCGCTGACAGCAGGTAGTGCATTTATCATGTGGATCGGCGAGCAGATCACAGAACACGGCGTTGGTAACGGTATTTCAATCGTACTGACGATCAACATCGTATCCCGTATGCCATCCGATCTTGCTACATTATATGAGCAGTTCGTAAAGAGTGCATCTACTATTACATTGTCTGTGATCTCAGCAGTTGTTATCATGGCAATTATCGTAGGAATGGTTGTCCTCGTTATCATCTTAAATGATGGTGTCAGAAGAATCCCGGTTCAGTATGCAAAGAAGATCCAGGGACATAAGACTTACGGAGGACAGACAACAAGCATTCCACTGAAGATTAACACAGCAGGTGTTATTCCGATCATCTTTGCATCATCACTGATGCAGTTCCCGATCGTGATCTGTCAGCTGGCAGGTTATCAGGGAACAGGCTTCTGGGGAGAGGTATTAAAGGTATTAAATCAGGGTAACTGGTGTAATCCTTCTCTTCCGATTTATAACATTGGATTGGCGATCTATGTTGTATTGGTTGTATTCTTCGCATACTTCTACACATCGATCACATTTAATCCGTTAGAAGTATCCAATAACATTAAAAAGCAGGGCGGCTTTATTCCGGGTATCAGACCTGGTAAGCCAACCACAGATTACTTGACAGGTATTTTGAACTATATTATTTTTATCGGGGCTGTTGGCCTTATCATTATCGCTGTCATTCCGTTCTTCTTCAACGGAGTATTTGGTGCAAATGTTTCCTTCGGCGGAACAAGTCTCATCATTATTGTCAGCGTAATCTTAGAGACAATCAAACAGATCGAGTCCTTAATGCTGGTTCGTAATTATAAAGGCTTTTTAAATGCTTAAATGAAATAGTCGAAACGACAAATGTATTCTGGGACAGGTGAGTATTCGCTTGTCCCATGAGTCGTTTTTCGTCATAGTGCTTAAAGACAAAGTGGAGGAGAAAAATGAAAATCATTATGTTAGGCGCTCCGGGCGCAGGAAAAGGAACACAGGCTAAAATGATCGCAGATAAATATGGTGTTCCGCATGTATCTACAGGCGATATTTTCAGAGCAAACATCAAAAACGGTACAGAACTTGGTATGGAAGCAAAGAAGTATATGGATCAGGGACTTCTGGTTCCGGATGAACTGACAGTAAAGATCCTGCTTGACAGAGTTTCACAGCCGGATTGCAAGAACGGTTATGTACTGGATGGCTTCCCAAGAACAATTCCACAGGCAGAAGTACTGGATAAGGCACTGGCTGAGCTGGGCGAGTCTATCGATTATGCGATCGATGTAGATGTACCGGATGAAAACATTGTAAAGAGAATGTCAGGCAGACGTGCATGTGTTTCCTGCGGAGCTACCTATCATGTTGTACATGTTCCGCCAAAGAAAGAAGGAATATGTGATAGATGTGGCAGCGAGCTGATCCTTCGTGATGACGACAAGCCGGAGACAGTTAAGAACCGTCTGGATGTTTATCATAAACAGACACAGCCACTGATCGACTTCTATACAAAGAAGGGTGTGCTGAAAACAGTTGATGGAACAGTCGATATGCAGGATGTATTCAAAGCTATCGTTGCAATTTTAGGAGAATAAAAATGGCAGTTACAGTAAAATCCGCAAGAGAACTTGGTTTGATGCGTGACTCTGGAAAAATCCTGGCAGAGGTTCACGCAAAGCTTGGAGAGTTTGTGAAACCGGGTATTTCTACTCTCGAGATCGATCAGCTTGGAGAGAAGCTGATCAGAGGTTATGATTGTGTGCCGAATTTCTTACATTATAATGGATATCCGGCTTCTATCTGTGTTTCCGTAAATGACGAAGTCGTACATGGAATTCCGAAAGCAGACAGGATCCTGCAGGAAGGTGATATCGTCAGCCTGGACGCAGGCCTGATCTATAAAGGATATCATTCCGATGCAGCCAGAACCTATCCGGTCGGAAAAGTAAGTGAAGAGGCACAGCTTTTGATCGAAAGAACGAAACAAAGCTTTTTTGAGGGAATAAAAATGGCAGTTGCCGGAAATCATCTGTATGATATTTCCAATCGGATCGATGATTATATCAGCCAGTTTGGATATGGTATCGTGACAGATCTGGTCGGACACGGAATCGGAACCCACTTACATGAGGATCCACAGATCCCGAATTTCAGACAGAAGAAAAAAGGCATTAAGCTCTGTGCAGGTATGACGCTTGCAATCGAACCGATGATCAATATCGGAAGAAGCGATGTGGAATGGCTGGATGATGACTGGACAGTTGTAACAGAGGACGGAACCTATTCCGCTCATTACGAAAACACCATCGCCATCACACCGGACGGTGAGCCTGAGATCCTGACACTGTTATGATAATTATTCCGGTCACAATACAATGAAAAAAGGAACGGATCATATGGTAGGAATGTTAGCTGCGGCGAAAGCCGGACACGATAAGGATACCTTATATATCATAATAGAAGAAACAGATGAATATGTATGGCTTACGGACGGAAAATACAGACCGGTCGCAAAGCCGAAAAAGAAAAATAAAAAGCATATCCAGATCTGGAAAAAGGAAAATGAGGCACTGAAAGAACTCAGACGGAAGCTTGAAGCAAAAGAGCCTGTCAGAGATGAGGAGATCAAGAGAACAATTAAACTGATAAAGAGTAGTCAAGTGGAGGAGTAAAATGTCAAAAACAGATGTCATTGAAATCGAAGGAACAGTAGTGGAGAAGCTGCCAAACACCATGTTTCAGGTAGAACTGGAAAATGGACATAAGGTGCTTGCACATATCAGCGGTAAGCTGCGTCAGAACTTTATCCGTATCTTACCGGGCGATAAAGTAACACTGGAGTTATCCCCGTATGACCTTTCAAAGGGAAGAATCATCTGGAGAGATAAATAAAAATTATTTTGGGAAAGTATTGCAAATGTAAATTTGCCATGCTATAATGTAAAACGGTCTTTTTTGAAAGGAGGGTTTAACGTGAAAGTTAGATCATCAGTAAAACCAATTTGCGAAAAGTGCAAAGTCATCAAAAGAAAGGGAAAGATCAGAGTTATCTGTGAAAACCCAAAACACAAACAGGTACAGGGCTAATCCAATAATAAACAGACCAGGATTATCCAGTATCACGATTTAGCGGCTGACAGCTTATCTTTCCGTCAAAAGATAGGCTGATTAAGATAATTTTACGTAGTGAGCCTACGGAGAATTACTTATTGATACCGAGAATTCAGAAGCTTAGTATCGGAAAGACCGGAGTATTCCGGTTGGGCATTTTTGTGTTTATGCCCCAGTCAATTAGTAACATTAAGTTTAGGTACAAAAAGTACCCGGAAAACGGAGGAATTGAAAATGGCTCGTATTGCAGGTGTTGACTTACCTAGAGACAAACGTGTTGAAATCGGTTTAACTTATATCTACGGAATCGGTAGAACAAGTGCAGATCGTATTTTAGCAGAAGCAAAAGTTAATCCAGATACTCGTTGCAGAGATTTAACAGACGACGAAGTAAAGAGAATCAGTGAAGTAATCGACGCTACACAGGTAGTAGAAGGTGATTTAAGAAGAGAAGTTGCTCTTAACATCAAGAGATTACAGGAAATCGGATGCTATCGTGGTATCCGTCACAGAAAAGGACTTCCGGTTCGTGGTCAGAAGACAAAGACTAACGCAAGAACACGTAAGGGTCCAAAGAGAACAGTAGCAAATAAGAAGAAATAATCCATAAGGATTTAGTTTGAGAGAAAGTAGGTTAGTTTAATTATGGCTAAACAGGTTGCAAAAAAAGTAACAAAGAAGCGTGTAAAGAAAAACGTTGAACACGGACAGGCACATAT
>DJNY01000116.1:18430-29738 GCA_002441865.1 Lachnospiraceae bacterium UBA6452
GGTGGTCTGGGATTTAGAGGTTCAAAGAAATCTACTCCTTATGCAGCTCAGATGGCAGCAGAAACTGCTACAAAGGCAGCATTAGTACATGGTTTAAAGACTGTTGATGTTATGGTAAAAGGTCCTGGTTCAGGACGTGAAGCAGCTATCCGTGCATTACAGGCTTGTGGACTTGAAGTTACCAGCATCCGTGACGTAACACCGGTACCTCATAATGGTTGCCGTCCACCAAAGCGTCGTCGTGTGTAGTACTAAGACTAGATTTGGATTTTTTAAAATGTCATACATCTATGATGTATGATGCAGCCTCGAGCATTGCGAAGCAATTTTGCATGCGAGAGGTTCCGATAATAAAGTTAAATATGTTGGAAGAAAGTACAGTTATGTACTGTAAACAATATCAGGAGGAAAAATAAATGGCAGTAAACAGAGTCCCTGTTTTAAAAAGATGTAGATCCCTTGGTCTTGAACCAAGTTATCTTGGATATGACAAGAAGTCAAATCGTCAGCTTGTAAGAGCAAACAGAAAGGTCAGCGAGTATGGAATGCAGCTTCGTGAAAAACAGAAAGCTAAATTTATCTACGGCGTATTAGAGAAACCTTTCAGAAATTACTATACAAAAGCTGATCTTATGAAAGGTCAGACTGGTGAAAACTTAATGATTCTTCTGGAAAGAAGATTAGACAACATTGTTTTCCGTCTTGGTTTTGCAAGAACAAGAAGAGAAGCTAGACAGGTTGTTGATCACAAGCATGTACTGGTAAACGGTAAGTGTGTAAATATCCCATCTTACCTTGTAAAAGCCGGTGATGTGATCGAAATCAGAGAGAAATCCAAGAGCTTACAGAGATACAAAGATATCGTAGAAGTAACAGAAGGAAGATTAGTTCCGGAATGGTTAGATCAGGATATCGAAGGATTAAAAGGAACTGTTAAATCACTTCCTACAAGAGAAATGATTGATGTACCTGTTGATGAAATGCTTATCGTCGAATTATATTCTAAATAATTCGTAGGCATGGAAGCGTTCCTTTACCGGATCGCTATATTACAATTATATTGTAAGGAGGGTATTTACAGTGTTTGATTTTGAGAGACCTAATATCGAGGTTGCTGAAATCTCAGATGACGGAAAATATGGCAGATTCGTCGTTGAGCCATTAGAGCGTGGTTATGGAATCACTCTTGGCAACTCATTAAGAAGAATCATGCTGTCTTCATTACCTGGCGCTGCTGTCAGCCGCGTTAAGATTGAAGGCGTTCTGCACGAATTCAGTTCAATTCCTGGTGTTAAGGAAGATGTAACAGAAATCATCATGAACTTAAAGAGTCTTGCTATCAAGAATATGAGTTCCACAAACGAGCCGAAAACTGCATATATCGAGTTTGAAGGCGAAGGCGTTGTCAGAGCATCTGATATTCAGTGTGACCAGGATATCGTAATCGTTAATTCCGATCAGGTCATTGCTACACTGAGTGGTGGCAAGGAAAGCAAATTATACATGGAACTGACCATTACAAAGGGCAGAGGATATGTAAGTGCTGAAAAGAACAAATCAGAAGATCTGCCAATCGGAGTTATCGCAGTAGATTCTATCTACACACCTGTAGAAAGAGTCAATATGACTGTAGAAAATACCCGTGTCGGACAGGTAACAGACTATGATAAACTGACATTAGATGTTTATACGAATGGCACGTTGGCTCCGGATGAGGCGGTAAGCCTTGCAGCTAAGGTACTTAGTGAGCATTTGGGACTTTTCATTGATCTGTCTGAGAATGCCAAGACTGCAGAAGTTATGGTAGAAAAAGAAGATGACGAAAAAGAAAAAGTTCTGGAAATGAGCATTGATGAACTGGAATTATCCGTTCGTTCATACAACTGCTTAAAGAGAGCCGGTATCAATACGGTTGAAGAATTAACAAATAAAACTCCTGATGATATGATGAAGGTCCGTAACCTCGGACGTAAGTCATTAGAGGAAGTTTTAGCGAAGCTGAAAGAGCTCGGTTTAGAGCTGAATAACGCTGAGGAATAAATGCAGAGCGACATGCGAAGTAAGCCCGATGAGCATTTGCATGCCTGTCTGACATGGAACAAATTAACGGTTCGGTATGTAAGCCCGAAGAGCAATGCCGGATTCACCATGAATGGAGGACGTAAACATGGCAAAGTACAGAAAACTTGGCAGAACATCTGACCAGAGAAAAGCATTACTTAGAAATCAGGTAACAAATCTGTTATACAACGGAAAGATCGTTACAACAGAAGCTAAGGCAAAAGAAGTAAAGAAAATCGCTGAAAAGCTTATCACTTTAGCAGTAAAGGAAAAAGATAACTTTGAAACAGTTAAGGTTACAGCTAAAGTTGCCCGCAAGGACAAAGATGGCAAGAGAGTAAAAGAAGTTGTAGATGGCAAGAAAGTTACAGTTTACGATGAAGTAGAAAAGGAAATCAAGAAAGATATGCCTTCCAGACTTCATGCAAGACGTCAGATGCTTCAGGTTCTTTATCCTGTAAAGGAAGTTCCTACAGCAAACGCTGGTAAGAAAAAAGGAACAAAGGAAGTAGATATGGCAGCTAAGCTGTTCGACGAAATCGCTCCTAAGTATGCAGACCGCAAGGGTGGTTACACTCGTATCGTAAAGATCGGTCAGCGTAAAGGCGATGGCGCAATGGAAGTATTACTTGAGTTAGTATAATTTCAGAGCAGGCAGAAGGGACATCCGATCGGATGTCCCTTCTTATGTGATAGGAAATTCCTATCACATAAAAAGTATCTAATTGATGACTTTCTGAAAATGCTGGTAATCTTTGAGGAATTTCCACTCGCCGCCCCATGTAAAGCCATGGTCAATAAATAGCCGGTAGCAAAGATCGTCTTTCCGGATCATGTGAGGATTGTCATTACTGCGGTCGGCGTAGTCTTCACTGCCTGCGGGAGAGATCCGTTCTTTTCCATCCGGATATGTCACATAGGGATTGTAAAAGGGATTGATATCGATCGCCATGCCAAGTGCATGTTTGGACAGTGTAGTACTGCCTGCAACCACACGGTAGTTAAAGCAGGCGGTATTATCATCCGCACAGGAAAGATCATCATCTGCATTATACACATCAATAAGCTGCATTTTGTCGATCTGATAGGCATTGTCATACAGGCTGCTGAAGATTTCCAGCAGATCATCTGCGATCAGTTCGTTGCAGATCAGTTCCCCATCTTTTATTTCATTATTAAAATCGTAATACAGCACATGTAAAAAACGTAGCTGGTCTAAAGAAATATCGTCATTCTCATGGTAGGAGCTTCCGGTCATACGTTCTATCAGGGTATCGGAGAGCGTTTCCTGATAAAATCCATCACGATATGTGATGCGGTTCATACCTGCTCCGTTTGAGGTCTGTGTCATATCTGTAGCCTCCTGTTCGGTTATTTCTGTGTTTCCCTGTTCTGTGTCAGGTGTTTGCGCTGTGGCAGCTTCCTTCGACAGATTTGATGCCTGTGATCCGGTTGTTGTATGTTGCGTTTCCTGCGGGGCAGTTGTACCGTCAGAGCGTATCGGTTCTGTCTCTGTGGAATCGTCAGACGGATCGGTAAGATCAGTCCGCTCCGGTTGCACAGGTGTAGAGGGATCTGTCTGCTTTGTGTATCCGTACAGCATCAGTATGATACATATAAGTATGAGCAGCAAAAGCAAAATATGAATCAACGGCAAAAAAGGATGTTTCTTGTGCATGATATGCCTCCTGTTTCGGTTGTATAGCAAAAGTATAGCAAAGCACAGAAAAAAAGGAAATAGCTTGTATTTATCGGACAAACCATGTACAATAAAACGCGAGTAAAAAACGACAGCACCGGTAAATGACGGAATAATGGGCTGTACGTGGAAAGAATATCTATGAAAAAAGAAAAAAACAATATTGTTAAAACAGATGATTTAGTATTTGAATATATCAGACGTGACGAGGACGGTAATGTGGAAGGAATCACAACCGCAGTCGATCATGTAGATCTTTCCATCAAACAGGGAGATTTTGTGGCAATTCTCGGACATAACGGATCCGGTAAATCGACGCTGGCAAAGCATCTGAATGCTATTCTGTATCCGACGGAAGGAACAGTGTGGGTAGATGGCAAGGATACAAAGGATGAGAACAGTCTGATCGAGATCCGGAAAGAAGCGGGAATGGTATTCCAGAATCCGGATAACCAGATCATTGGACAGATCGTGGAAGAAGATGTTGGTTTCGGCCCTGAAAACCTGGGTGTTCCAACGGAGGAAATCTGGGCACGTGTGGAAGAAAGCCTGAAAGCGGTCGGTATGTATGAATTCCGGAAGAAATCACCAAACCGTCTGTCCGGTGGACAGAAGCAGCGTGTTTCCATTGCGGGCGTACTGGCGATGCATCCGAAATGTATCATTCTGGATGAGCCGACGGCGATGCTTGATCCGAACGGCAGAAAAGAAGTGATCCGTGCAGTGAGAGCCTTAAATGATGTGGAAGGAATCACGGTAATACTGATCACGCATTACATGGAAGAGGTCATTCATGCAGACCATGTTTATGTCATGGATAGGGGAAGCGTGAAAATGCAGGGCACTCCAAGGGAGATTTTCTCGCAGGTAGAGAAACTGAAAGAGCTGCGCCTTTCCGTACCACAGGTAACGCTTTTGGCATATGAACTGAAAAAAGCAGGCGTTCCTTTACCGGACGGAATACTGGAAACTGAAGAACTGATTCGTGAATTAAAGAAGGTACAATAATATGCCGATCATAGTAGATCATTTGAATTGTATATATGAACAGGGTACCAACATGGAAGTGGCAGCCCTCAGAGATGTCAATCTTGTCATACCGGACGGACAGTTTGTCGGACTGATCGGACATACCGGTTCCGGTAAATCGACGCTGGTACAGCATTTAAACGGACTGATCGAGGCAACAAGCGGAACGGTCTATTTTAACGGAGAAGATATTTACGATAAGGATTACGACCGGAAAAAGCTGCGCAGCAAAGTAGGACTGGTATTCCAGTATCCGGAGCACCAGCTTTTTGAAACGGATGTTTTTAAGGATGTCTGTTTTGGACCAAAAAATCTTGGGCTTGACCGGAAAGAAACAGAGTTGAGAGCTTATAAGGCACTCAAAATGGTAGGACTTCCGGACGAGTATTTTTATCAGTCACCGTTTGATCTGTCGGGTGGACAGAAACGGCGTGTGGCGATCGCAGGTGTGCTTGCAATGGAGCCTGATGTGCTGATCCTGGACGAGCCGACTGCGGGACTGGATCCCAAAGGAAGAGACGAGATCCTGGAGCTGATCAAAGGACTGCAGGAGACAGGTATGACGATCATTCTGGTATCTCACAGCATGGAAGATGTTGCCAACTATGTGGACAGGATCATTGTCATGAATAAGGGCAGCGTCATGCTGGATGGTGCGCCAAAGGAAGTATTTGCACATTACAAAGAGCTGGAAGCCGTCGGACTGGCAGCACCGGCAGTTACTTATATTATGCAGCAGTTAAAACAAAACGGATTTGCGGTATCTACAGATGCTACGACAATAGAGGAGGCCAAGGAGGAGATCCTGCGCGCCTTACATCGAGCAGACTGAATTTAGATCGCGGCTTATGTATGACAGATACATAAGATGGGGCAGATCAGATAAACAGGAGAAATTATGATTCGAGAAATTACATTGGGACAGTACTATCAGGCTGACTCTGTCATCCACAGACTGGACCCGCGCGTAAAACTGGTTGGAACAATTCTGTATATTGTATCTTTATTTTTATTTAAAAAGGCGGCACCATATGTGCTGGCAGTTATATTTCTGGCAGTGGTCATTTCCCTGTCTAAAGTACCATTTTCCTATATGGTGCGCGGACTGAAGGCGATTATGATCCTGCTGCTCATTACAGCAGCTTTTAATATTTTTCTGACAAGCGGTGAACCGCTGGCAAAGGTCTGGATCTTTACGATCACAAGGGAAGGCGTGATCAATGCGGTATTTATTGCGATCCGGCTGGTACTTCTGATCATCGGCTCCTCCCTTATGACACTGACAACGACACCGAACCAGCTGACGGACGCCATGGAAAAGCTGATGCATCCACTGACAAAGATCAAAGTACCGGTGCATGAAATTTCCATGATGATGTCCATTGCGCTTCGTTTTATTCCGATCCTGCTGGAAGAAACAGATAAGATCATGAAGGCGCAGATGGCAAGAGGTGCTGATTTTGAAAGCGGCAATCTGATCAAAAAGATCAAAGCAATGATCCCGCTTCTTGTACCGCTTTTTGTATCGGCTTTCAGACGTGCCAATGATCTGGCGATGGCAATGGAAGCAAGATGCTATCAGGGCGGCGATAACCGGACAAAGATGAAACCGCTTAAATATCACAAGCGGGACAGCATTTCCTATGTGATCCTGCTCGTTTATCTGGCAGGTATTATTGTGCTGGGCAAGACGATATCGATCGGAATGCTGTAAGACAGGGAGTTATCAGGCGTATGAAACGAGTCATGCTGACGGTTGCATATGATGGCAGCGCATACAGTGGCTGGCAGGTGCAGCCAAATGCGGATACGATAGAAGGACAACTGAATAAGCATCTGAGTGATCTTCTGGGAGAGGAGATCACGGTCATTGGTGCAAGCAGAACGGATGCAGGCGTGCATGCACTCTGCAATCTTGCCGTGTTTTCCACAAATGCCAGAATACCGGCAGAGAAGATCTCGTATGCGCTGAACCAGAGACTGCCACAGGACATCCGCATTCAGAAGTCGGAAGAAGTGGCGGAGGATTTCCATCCACGCAAGGTAGAGACAAGGAAAACATACGAATACTGTATCTATCATGCAAAATTCGCCAATCCTATCTTAGAAAAATACAGCTATTTTGTTTATGTACCGCTGGATCTTAAAAAGATGAAGCAGGCAGCGGAAATGCTGGCCGGTACACATGATTTCGCAGGATTTTCCACTTATAAGCCGGAAGTAACCAATACGATCCGGACGATCACAAAGATAGAGATCCTGACAGAACATCCGTGGGAAAAGAAAGACTGTAAGCTGATCCGTATCCGTGTGACGGGGAACGGCTTCTTATATAATATGGTCCGCATTATTGTGGGTACGCTTGTTGCGATCGGACGCGGCCAGATGGATATGGCGTGCATAGCGCAGGTACTTGAGACCGGAAACCGGGAACTGGCAGGACCGACAGCACCTGCACAGGGGCTTATGCTGATGCAGTATGAAATTATGGACAGAATGAAATGAAAGCAAAAAAGGACTTGACACACCCGGATGCGTATCATATAATATTTCACAGTGGTGACCTGTGAAGAATTGACCTGCCCCGGCAATTCAGATAATGGAAGCCAGAGAAAAATACCTTTCGTTTCCGATTAGCCCCGGAGAGAGGCAGAAACACAGTAGATATCAGTTTGGAGGTAATACGATGAAAACATTTATGGCTAGTCCAGCTACAATCGATAGAAAATGGTATGTAGTAGATGCTACAGACATGACATTAGGACGTTTAGCTTCAGAAGTAGCTAAAGTATTAAGAGGAAAGAACAAACCAATCTTTACACCACATATCGATACAGGTGATTATGTAATCGTTGTGAATGCTGCAAAGGTTAAAGTAACAGGTAAGAAGTTAGATCAGAAAGTATACTACCATCATTCAGATTATGTAGGTGGTATGAAAGAAGCAACTTTAAGAGAAATGTTAGATAAGAAGCCAGAGAAGGTTGTTGAACTTGCTGTTAAGGGCATGCTTCCAAAGGGACCTTTAGGAAGACAGATGTACACAAAGCTTCATGTATACGCAGGACCGGAACATGAGCAGGCAGCTCAGAAACCTGAAGTATTAACATTCTAATTAGAGGAACTGAAAGGAGAAAGTTAAAATGGCTAAAGCAGCAACAAAATTCCACGGAACTGGAAGAAGAAAAAAATCTATCGCCAGAGTATATTTAACACCTGGAAAAGGAAATATCGTAATTAATAAAAGATCAATCGATGAATATTTTGGATTAGAGACATTAAAGGTTATCGTTCGTCAGCCTTTGGTAGCAACTGATACAGCTGATAAGTTTGACATCCTTGTAAACGTAAAGGGTGGCGGATACACAGGTCAGGCAGGTGCCATCAGACATGGTATCGCAAGAGCACTTCTGACTGTAGATGCTGATTACAGACCAGTTCTGAAGAAAGCAGGATACTTAACACGTGATCCTCGTATGAAAGAACGTAAGAAGTACGGTCTCAAAGCAGCTCGTCGCGCTCCGCAGTTCAGCAAGCGATAATCTGTTTGTCAGATTTTATACGACAGTTATGCGCCCAGGATATTTGTCCTGGGCGTTTTTGTGTATAAAAGGAAATGAAAATGGAGGGAACTCATGCAAAAAAATTCTATTTATAAAAAAGCACTCTATCTGGCTGTTCCCATGATGATCCAGAATGGGATCACCAATGCGGTCAGTCTGGTGGATAATTTAATGGTAGGAAGTCTGGGTACGGAAAAGATGACTGCGGTTTCTATTGCGGGACAGCTCTTTTTTGTATTTTTTCTTGCTGTATTTGGCGGATTGTCCGGGCCGGGTATTTACAGTGCCCAGTATTTCGGACAGGGAAATAAAGAAGGGTATCAAAAGATATTCCGCCTGAAAGTGTGGATCACAGCACTGTTGACAGTGGTGGGGATTATTGTATTCATAGTAGGTGGAGAGTGGCTGATCGGACTTTATTTAAAAGGATCCGGTGGAAATCTGGATGCAGGGCTGACGCTGGAAAGTGCACTTTCCTATCTGCATATCATGCTGATAGGACTTGTACCGTTTGCGATCACACAGGTGTATGCGGGCAGCCTGCGTGAAATGGGAGAAAGTATGAAGCCAATGCTGGCGGGACTGGTTTCCGTTGTAGTGGATATCGTATTCAATTATTTTCTGATCTACGGTAAATTCGGATTCCCGCGTCTGGAAGTAAAAGGTGCAGCTATTGCGACCGTTATGGCAAGATTTGCGGAAATGTTCGTTGTGATCATATGGACACATGCAGAAATTGAAAAATACAGTTTCTTAAAAAATGTTTACCGGACACTGCGTATTTCCCTGCAGGAAATGATGCCTGTCATCATCAAGGGGCTGCCAATCTTCTTTAATGAGTTTTTATGGGCAGGTGGTATGGCAGTGCTGACACAGTGTTATTCCATGAAGGGGCTTGAGGTGATCGCGGGACTGAATATTTCCAATGCAATCTGTAATCTGCTGAATGTGGTATTTATTGCCATGGGAAATGCGGTCGGCATTATCATGGGACAGTTCCTCGGTGCTTCCAGATTCGAGGAAGCAAAGAAAAATGCCAATAAGCTCATGTGGTTTACAGCAGCACTCTGTGTGGGGCTGACAGCAATCCTGATCGCTTTATCCGGCGTATTCCCGCGCGCTTACAATACGACCGATGAGATCCGCAGCCTGGGCAGATGGTTTATTATCATCACAGCAGCATTTTTCCCTTTACAAGGATTTTTGAATGTATTATACTTTACGCTGCGGTCCGGAGGAAAGACGGTCATCACATTCTTATTTGACAGTGTTTTTACCTGGGTAGTGTCAGTCAGTCTGGCATTTACGTTATGCCGGTTTACGGCATTACCGGTTCTGACAGTATATCTGCTTGTACAATGTGCGGATATCATAAAGGTCTGTGTAGGTTATGTGCTGGTCAAAAAGGGCGTCTGGGTCACAAATCTGGTTACGCAGTAAGCGCAGCTGAATACAAGGGAGGCAGAAATGAAATATCTGCAGCAATTTTTATTGATCTTGTGTATTTCATTTGTGGGAGAATTCTTAAAATATGTATTGCCATTACCGATTCCGGCAAGTATTTACGGAATGGTCATTTTGTTTGCCGGTCTTTTGACGGGACTGATCAAACTGGAACAGGTGAAGGACGTGGGGAAGTTCCTGATAGAGATCATGCCTGTTATGTTCATTCCGGCGGGTGTTGGACTGATGGAGTCCTGGGGAACATTAAAGCCTTTTGTACTGCCGGTCAGTGTGATCACTGTTATTACGATCGTGACAGTCATGGCAGCAACCGGTATCTCTTCACAATGGGTAATCCGGAAAGAAAAAAAGCAGGAAGGCGGTGCGGCAAATGAGTGAGTTATATCAGAATTCCCTGTTTGCAGGCGTGACGATCAGCCTTCTGGCGTATGCTCTCGGTATGTTTTTGAAGAAAAAGCTGAAACTGGGCATTTTTAATCCGCTGCTGATCTCAATCGTACTGACGATTCTTTTTCTGGCATGTACGGGAATTGAATATGATACATATAATAAAGGCGCATCATATTTAAGCTGGTTTTTAACGCCGGCGACAGTCTGTCTAGCAATTCCTCTGTACGAGCAGTGGGAGCTTTTGAAGAAAAACCACAGGGCAGTGATCCTTGGTATCACGTCAGGTGTTCTGACAAGTCTTGGAACGGTACTTATATTATGTAAGCTTATGAACCTTTCCCATGAAATGTATGTGACAATGCTGCCCAAGTCTATTACAACAGCGATCGGAATGGGCGTATCGGAAGAACTGGGCGGTTATGTGACGATCACGGTAGCAGTGATCGTGATCACAGGTGTGCTTGGTAATATTTTCGGAGAACTGATCTGTAAAATCTTCCGGATCACAGAGCCGATCTCCAAGGGACTGGCACTGGGTGCAAGCTCACATGCTATCGGAACGGCAAAAGCGATCGAGATCGGTGAGATAGAAGGTGCCATGAGCAGTCTGGCAATCGCAGTGACAGGTATTATGACAGTCATACTGACTTCTTTGTTTGCCAGCTTTTTGTAAAAATGTGAATTGGGGAAAATGAAAAAGAAATGAAAGGGATGGAACATTATCTGTGTTCCATCCCTCTTGCTTTATAATATGCACTTTTTTCCTGATACATGGCAGATTCGGCTTTTGCCATCCAGATGTTGATGTTCGAAGCATCCTGATCGTCCCAGCAATAACCGATCGCAAGATTTACGCCATATTTTTTGGTCTGCTGATGCAGGAGTGCAACCTTCTCCTCAAACAGCTCATGTGAAATGTCCGGACAGATCACAAGCAGCTCATCGCCACCGACACGGAACAGACCATAGTCCGCAAATGCTTTCTGCAGACAGATTCCGGCGTTTGAGATCAGTTTGTCACCAAATAAATGCCCTTTTGAATCATTGGCTGCTTTCAGTCCGGTAATATCACAGTATACAACGCCCACGCTTGTATAGCGGT
>DJNY01000116.1:29834-33183 GCA_002441865.1 Lachnospiraceae bacterium UBA6452
AGGCTCATATCCTGTAACTGACGGACAAGATTCCGCCTTTTGAGAGCTGCAACAATGAAATGTCCCATGATATGCAGCATTCCGGATGTATATTCCAGAGAGGAAGCAGGCGGATTGTCAATGCCGTAAAAAGCAAATGCCTTTCCGTTATCATAAAGCGGGACAACAACCAGAGAAGAAATATTCTGTCTGTGAAGTACGCGGTATAAAGTCGGATCCTCATCCCTGATCTTTTCAAGATCCTCGATCATAATATGTTTATTCTCGCTGAATTTCTGATACCAGCCGGCACATACCTCGGGAGGAAGATTCTGCAGATCATCCTTTTCAGGGGTGACACCTGCTGCAACCCATTCATAGGTATTGTCGTCACCGCCTTTTTCATTCTTTTCAAAAATATAAGCGCGGTCGCCTTTTAAAAGTTTGCCGAGATATTCCAGTAAAAAGTTCAGGGTATCGTCGGGGGTTGGCTGCTGGAGTGCAACACGGAGTCCTTCATTGACCAGCATTTCCAAATTCAGATAGTGGCTGTCTGCACTGGCCAGTTTTGGTTCACTTACGTCAATTGCAATTTCCATACGATAACGATGCCCGTCTTCTTCGATCATTGTATCAAACAGATAAAAGAATTTCTGCAGCCCGGTGTGATAGTAGCTCCATTTCAGGAAAGAACCGGGCTTTAAATCGTCATTATTGCATATGGTGCAGGGGGCAGAACAGTTCTGCAGCAACGCATGGCATTTCCGGCCTTTGATACCTTTAAGCGAAGGAATGTCAAACGCTTTTAATGCGGCCTGATTCATATAAACCAGCTCATGTGTATCTATATCCGCAACATATACATATTCATTCAGATTATCAAAAAACTCCCATATCTTCCCCATGGTGCACGCACCTCCCTATGCAGATAAAATGCTCTTGGTGTCAAGTATAGCGAATAATGACAAAAATGTCAAAAAAATCTCGCATAGTACGGATAAGCACTTTTATGTTATAATGAGAAACATATAAAACAGATGATAGGAGAATGCTGCAAAATGTTTATACCGCGTATATTACAAATCGCTATAGAGCTATGGGGTGCTTTTTTCTGCATGATGGCAGCAGTCTGTATGTTTTGTAATCAGGGTATGCCCAAAAAGAAGAAACTTTTGCTGGCATATATGGAGCTTTCCTCTATGGTACTTCTGATCATGGATTCTCTTGCGTGGATCTATCGCGGACGTGCGGATCAGGTGGGATATGTGTGGGTCAGGATCAGTAATTTTACTGTTTTTGTTGTTAGTGATATGATCCTTTTGCTGGTACATGCTTATGTATGCACCAATATCTTTGAGCATCACCCACAGGAGGAAAAGAGACTGTTCCGTGTGCATCTCGTTTATGGAATCGGGATTCTGGCAATTTTTTTGGTGATCCTTTCCCAGTTTACACATTTTTATTATTATTTTGACAGCAGTAATACATATCACAGAAATACCGGCTATCCGCTCACATTAGGGCTGGGACTTCTATCGATGACAATAGATCTGACATTGCTTTTACAGTACAGAAGACGAATGAAGCCGCAGATCGTATGGTCGATCGTTTCTTATTTTGTATTGCCGGTCGTTGCAACGATATTGTTATTGTTTTATTATGGTGTTTCCTTGCTCAATATTTCTATTGCCATTTCCATGATCTGTATGTTTATTGCGGCGATTGTAGAGCAGGGAAAAGAGCTTCGTGATACAAGGATAGAATTGATGCTTTCCCAGATACAACCGCATTTTATATATAATGCTTTGACTACAATACGCTGCTTATGTGGACAGGATCCGGAGCAGGCAGCCGAAACAGTGGATGAGTTTTCGACCTATCTGAGAGGTAATATTGATTCTCTGACCAGCAGGGAAGGTATCCCTTTTGAAAAAGAACTGCAGCATGTCCGCGCATATCTGGCAATTGAAAAAAAGAGATTTGGAGATCGTGTACATACAAGTTTTGCAATTGAAGAAACAAATTTTATGGTGCCTCCGCTGATGCTGCAGCCAATCGTGGAAAACGCGGTAAAGCATGGGATCTGCAAAAAAAGAGAAGGCGGATTGGTTCAAATAGGGGCAAAGAAAGATAAAGGGTGTTATTTAATATGGGTAAAAGACGATGGCGTGGGTTTTGATATGAAAAAGCAGCCAGGGGAAGGTGCTCATGTTGGAATAGAAAATGTACGGGAACGAATCGCAGCCATGTGTCATGGAACATTGAAAGTAAACAGTAAGATCGGAGTTGGAACGGTGGTAGAAATCAGATTGCCGGTATTAGAGAGGAAAACATATGGAAATATTGATTGTAGATGATGAACCAATGGCATTGCAGGCAGCAATAGATATTGTAGAAGAAGTGCGGCCAGAGGATACTGTAACAGGTGTATTGTGGTGTAGTGATGCCTTACAGAAGGCACAGGAAAAAAGATTCAGTGTGGCACTTCTTGACATTGAGATGCCGGAGATGAGTGGTCTTATGCTGGCAAAGGAACTGAAAGAGTGCATACCGGATATCAATATTATATTTGTGACAGCATATACAGAGTACGCGCTGGAAGCATTTTCTGTGTATGCAAGCGGATATTTGCTGAAACCATTGCAGAAAAAGGATGTAGAACAGGCTTTTTCTAACCTGCGTTATCCGGTTATGCATCAGCAGAATAAATTATATGTCCAGTGCTTTGGAAACTTTGATGCATTTTATCAGGGAAAACCATTGCAGTTTGCACGGAGTAAGACAAAAGAGCTTTTGGCGTACCTGGTCCACCTGAATGGATCGACAACAAATACGGCGGAGTTATGTGCGGTGCTTTGGGAAGATTCGGTAGAAAGCGAAAGCAATAAGCATTATTTGCGGAATCTGCTGGCGGATTTAAAAAAGACATTAAAGGCGTGTGGAGCTGAAAAGGCTTTCATTGCCAACAGAAATCAGTTTTCGATAGATCCCGAAGAGCTGGATTGTGATTATTACCGATTTCTGAAACGGGATCCGGCAGCTGTAAACAGCTATCGTGGAGAATATATGAAGCAATATAGCTGGGCTGAGTTTACAATATTAAAATAATTAAATGCAAATTTAATAAATCATCATAAAGAGCGGCTCCTGGCAGGAAGCGGCTCTTTATGTTATGTGCGGAAAAAAGTGCAAAAATCGTCGAAATTTGTTGCGGTTTTGATGCTGTCTGTTTATTACAATAAAAAGAAGATGGAATAGTATATCTATGGACAAATGTGTATGTTGACATGAGGAGACAAAGAAGTATGAAACAGATCATGCGTAAAAACAAAGCAGATGGACGGAAAAAGAAACAGGGTACCATGAGAGG
>DJNY01000120.1:0-18671 GCA_002441865.1 Lachnospiraceae bacterium UBA6452
CGATCACGGAAACTTCTCCCGTAAGCGGACTCTTCTTTGTATAATCGTACAGGAAAAAGGCTTCCTGTTCTCGTTTTTCTCCTGTTGTCAGATCGAAAAAATACGGTTCTATGTGCGTCATCCTTGCGATCGACCTTGCATCACAGCCCACATAGCTTTCCGAAAGCTGCGCCGGATCCTTTGCTGCCCTCTGGCAGATCCTGCGGATCTCTTCCTTATATAAGGCGGGATCTTTTGCAAATGCAGGTCTCGTCTTGCAGTTTTCACGCAGATACAGATCCTGCGTCAGTGTTTCCCGAAACAGCTCCGTTGGCAGTCCTTTTTCTCCGATAAAGTCATACAATACCTGATACCGGTAGCTTCTCGCCGGGGCTTTCAGGAAATATCCATGCCCGGCAAAGTAATCCGCCAGTTCCTCGAAAAAAGCAAACGGGGAAGCAAACTGCGGAACGAGTAGCTTTAATGTTGTCACAAACTGATTGCTGTTATAATACAGCTCCACCATCTCCTCGATCTGCTTGAGCCTGCGCACTTCTTCATAACTGAGCCAGTTTGTATACAAAACCTCATAAGGTGGCTCGTCCAAATAGACAAGCCCGTATTTTTCACAGTTGTCATGCATTTTAGAGCCCTTCAGCACTTTTAAAAAGCCAAGCTGCAGCTGTTCAGGCTCCATGGCATACACATCGTCAAAGGAATGCCCGAAGGAAGTATAGCCTTCCAGTGGCAGTCCGGCGATCAGATCCAGATGAATGTGGATATTATGCCCTGCATGGATCTTTTGCACGATCTGCCTAAGAAGCCCGACATCCATATGCCTGTCGATCTCCCGGATCGTCTCTTCATTGGTAGACTGTACGCCGATCTCAAGCTGTACAGCGCCCGGTCTGAACTGATTTAAAAGCTGGATCTGCTCCTCATCCAGAATATCCGCCGCAATTTCAAAGTGAAAATTGGTAATGCCATTGTCATGTGCCAGCAGATATTCCCAGATCTCCATCGCATGTTTTTTATTACAGTTAAAGGTACGATCTACGAATTTTACCTGTGCCACCTTCTGATCGAGGAAAAACTGCAGCTCCCGCTTCACAATGGAAAGATCCCGCAGCCTGACCTTCTTATCAATGGAGGACAGGCAGTAGCTGCAGCGGAACGGACAGCCACGGCTTGATTCATAATACAGGATCTTATGTTCAAATTTTTTCAGATCATCATATAAAAAAGGGATCACAGATAAATCTGTCAGCTCACGCGGTCTGGTCAGCATGACCTTTCCGCCCTTCCTGATGGCAAGCCCCGCGATTTGGGAAAGTGCCTCTTCGCCGCTCTCACCGCTCCTGTAATGCTGTGCCAGCTCTAAAAAGGTCTGTTCCCCTTCGCCCAGCATAATACCGGTAAGCTGCGGATATGCTTCCAGAACCTTCTCCGCATCAAAGGATACTTCTGGTCCGCCCAGCCAGATCTGCACCTGTGGCAGAAGCTTCTTCAGCTCCCTGACAAGCTTTTCAATATACTGAATGTTCCAGATATAGCAGGAAAAGCCGATCACATCCGGTCTGTGCTCATACAAATCTGCCAGCACATCTTCCATCTGCTGGTTGATCGTGTATTCTGCCACAAATATCTGCTCCTTCAACGTCGGATCCTCCTGACAGGCATATGCCTGCAGGGAATACACGCCCGGATTCGAATGTATATATTTTGCGTTAACTGCCGTCAGTAAAAATCGCATGTCTGCCTCTCTTATAAGAATTTCTCAATCTCTTCTTTTGTCGGAAGCGCCGGGATTCCGCCCATCTTCTGCACACAAAGACCGCCCGCTGCATTTCCGTATGCAAGCGCTGTCTTTACCATATCTTCTGTGACTTCTTCCGGCTTTGTGATGCCAAACATCAGCATACGGGATAAAAAGCCGCCCCAGAACGCATCACCTGCACCTGTTGCATCAACCGCATTTACTTTTCTGCCTGCTACAACATCACTGTTTCCGCGGAAGAAGTAGCGTGCGCCCTTGCTGCCCAGTGTTTCTATTAAAACAGTGATTCCGTGCTCCTCCATAAAGGCCTTGATATTATCCTCTCCGTCTACGAAGTACAGCTCTTCATCTGAGATCTTCATAAAATCAATGTAAGGCAGAAGCTTTTCCACTTCCTGTTTACAGCGGTCCATATCGTGCCAGATCATATCTCTGTAGTTGACATCAAAGCTGACCAGCTTTCCATGCTTCTTTGCCATGGAAAGTGCATAACCGATCGCTTCCCTGCTCGGATCATCGGAAAGAGACACGCTGCCCGCATGGAGCATTCTGCAATCTGCAATATCCGCTTCCTTCACATCTTCTTTGGAGAGCAGAATATCCGCACCCGGTTTTCTGGCAAAGGTAAAGGATCTTTCACCGCCTTCATATAAGGTAACAAATGCCAGTGTTGTGATCGCCTGATCGGTCAGATCAGGGCAGAGCATCTTCACATGATCTTCTTCCAGTACGCCCTGCAGCTTCTTTCCAAAATCATCATTTCCAAGAATACCGAGAAATGCTGTGCTGATACCGTTTCTCGCTGTTGCGATCGCCACATTTGCAGGCGCTCCGCCCGGATTTGCCATATAAGCTCCCGGCTGCTGTATCGGTGTAAAATCAATCAACATTTCTCCTGCACAAATAATATCCATGGGTTACCTCCTCTGATGTATTTTTATCTACTTTACCACTTAGTATAACGACAACTCATTTTTTCCACAATAGAATATTGAAAAAAATGTGAAACAATTTTATACTATATATGATATCGTTTTCATACAGGTCTATCGCATAACATTTGGAGGTAAGGGTAAAGCATGAATATCAGTGACATTGCAAAAATGGCAGGCGTTTCACCTGCTGCCGTTTCACGTTATCTGAATCAGGGATATATCAGTGAAGAAAAGAAGGAAGCGATCCGCCGCGTGATCGCACAGACAGGGTATACACCGTCGCAGCAGGCACAGACGCTGCGGACAAAACGCACCAAAGTCATCGGCGTTGTGATCCCCAAGATCGATTCCGAATCTATTTCGCGCATTGTCGCCGGTATCAGCTCTGAGCTTAATGAAGCAGGCTATCAGCTTCTGCTTGCCAATACGGAAAACAGTACTGATCAGGAACTGACCTACCTCAAGACCTTCCGCCAGAACAATGTGGATGGTATCATTCTCATTGCGACCATGCTGACGCCAAAGCATAAGGCTCTTTTAAAATCCCTGACCATTCCGGTTGTTGTCCTCGGACAGAAAACAGATCTTGCCTCCTGCATTTATCATGATGATTACCATGCAGCCTATGATCTGACGAAATATCTGATTAAAAAAGGGCATACGCATATCGGTTACATTGGTGTTACCTTAAAGGATATTGCTGTCGGAACAGACAGACGAAACGGTTTTCTGGACTGTATGAGGGATCACGGTCTGCCGGTTTCCGAAGACCAGCTTGCGATCGGTGCTTTTGACATGGACAACGGCTATGACAATGCCCGCCAGATCCGTAAAAAGCATCCTGAGACCGATGCGCTTTTATGTGCGACCGATACGATCGCGGTAGGCGCCATGAAATACCTGCATGAATGCGATGTGAAGATTCCCGATGAGATCGCGGTCTGCGGCTTTGGAAACGGGAAAACCGCCGCTGTTGTGACCCCGTCCCTGACAACGATCCATTACTATTACCGGACAAGCGGTATCGAAGGCGCCAGAATGCTGCTCGAAAAGCTGCAGAAAAAAAATGTGCCATTGAAAAGTACCATGCTCGGCTATGAGATCATTGAACATGCTTCCGTATAATCCACAAATTGTAAAAACAGGCATTTGTACATTTCTTTCCATAAGCGGAAAGAAAGGCGCAAATGCCTGTTTTTGATTTTATACATTTCCCTCTCGATTATCCCCATCGAATGTATACTTAATATATGCATCAACTGCCTGTATATTGCAACATTTTTTCCGCAAAACGACGCGAATGATGTATATAACGACACGAAACAGAGAAATACTTGTCCGAAAATATCGATTTTGCTATAATACTATTATGATATTAAGAATGCAAATATGAAAAGGAACTTTACACTCGATGCAAAAAATACTAATCGTTGAAGATGACCCGATCCAGCTTGAAATGCTTTACGAAACTGTCCATGCCAGGTATCCTGCCTGGGAGATCAAAAAGGGATCCTCTTTGGATGCTGCGCAGACATTTTTGCAGGACTCTGTTACAGCAAATGAATATTTCACTTTATTTTTACTGGATATCCAGCTGAGCAAAGAACAGGGAGACCGGAGTGGTTTTCAGCTGGCAAAATCCATTCGTGAGATCAATGTATATTATAAAACGCCAATCCTCTTTCTGACATCTGTTTCAGAAGAATTGTCCAGGGCATTGACACAATTTCACTGCTACAACTTTATCACCAAGCCATATCAGCGCGAAACCGTGCTTGAACAGCTCAGACAGATGCTGCTGACCGGTTATCTGCAGGATGTACTGGACATTGCGGACACGCAGCGGATCCATCACAGGATACAGCCGCAGGATATCCGTTATATCGAATCCAGATCACACACCATTTTCATTTATACGGTCTATGGCTGTATCCAGACAAGGGAATATTCTCTTTCTGCCATAGCGGAGCAGCTTGGAACAGCCTTTATCCGCTGCCACCGGCGCTATCTGATCAACCCGGATCACATAACCGGCTTTGACAGATCCACGCGTTATCTGCTGACAGGCAAAGATACGATCCCTGTCAGCCAGAGTGGCATTGCATTATTGGAAGATTACCTATAAAAAAATAGAAAGCAGGCAATTATGAACAGCATACTTACTTTTATCATTACATACATTCTTAACCCGATCCTGGAAACCTCTGCAGGAATTTTTGTGATCAAAACGGAAAGTCATCAGTCTCTGCGTCTCCGGCCAGGTGATTTTCTTTGTTATCTCAGTATGATACTGACATTGCTGCTGTTTCCTTCCGGTCATCCGTTTTTCAGATGGGTGTTTGGTCTTTTGTTATATCTTGTTTATATTTTTGCCACTGTCAAGGATACTGCCTTGAACCGTTTCCTTCTTTTTATGCTTTTTCACGGAGGTGTCTTTCTTTTACAATGTGTGATCCTTGGCATTATGTATTTTGTATTCCGGATCACTTCTTTCAACACAGTCAGTGTCAGCCTGCTTGGCAATTTTATGACTTTTGTTTTTGCTGTGCTGTTTTTTCAGCTTCCTTTTGCAAAGCACCTATTGGACTATATCAAACAGGCTTCTTTTCTGCTTCGTATCCTGATACTGAATACCTATCTGGTTGTTTTATTCTGTCTGGCATTTTTCAAAATTTATCCCAGACAGATCTATGAAATATTGTCTCTTGTCATCACATTAATGACACTGCTTGCAGCAATCAATATCTGGATCCTATACTACGATCAGCGTACCAGGATCCAGCAGCAGGAGATCGACAGCTATCAGAAAAATATGCCGATCTACGATTCCCTGATCCATGAGATCCGTGCCAACCAGCATGAGTATGTGAACCGCCTGCAAAGCCTTGCGAATCTCCCCGTCATGTACAAAGACTATGATGCGCTTTCCAAAGCACTGCAGTCGTACTCGCAGGAGTTTGCCAATCCGATGGCAAATTATCCGCTTTTGCAGATCAACATGCCTCTGCTGGCAGCTTCTTTATACAGTCTGGCAAGCCACGCCCAGGAAAAGGGCATCACACTGCAGTTTGATATTGTAAATGCTGTGCTAAAGAGCCATACGCCGGAGCATGAACTGACCGACTATATTACCATTCTGACGCAGAATGCGATCGAAGCCTGCAAAGAGGGCGATACGATCTATGCTCTATTGGATTCCAAGGACGGAGCTGTCCGGTATGAGATCCGCAATCCGGTTCCTGCCATGATCTCGCCGGAGGAGATCGGCAATTTCTTTAGGCGTGGGTATTCCACCAAACAGACACAGACGGGTTCTGACGCTGCTTCCGGGCAGGCAGATTCTGCTGCCTCTAAACAGGCAGGCGATAAACGCGGACTTGGACTGTACTACTTACAGATGAATGTCACGAAGGCAGGCGGCTCTGTCGGAGCTGACTGCGTGGACTATGACGGAACTTACTATATGATCTTTACATTAAAGTCATAACTTTATGATGCAATAATGCAGACAGGAGATATTATGCAGACAATACTTACGATTTTACTTGCAGTATGCAATCAATTCTTTGAATTTTTTTCTGCCTATTATATAGCCAGAACTTACATCCATAAATCCTATAAACCACAGATAAAGGACTTTGTCCCTTATTTTGCCATTCTGATCGCTTATTTTGTTGCGCACGGACAGATGGGTGTCGGGCTCTGGTGTTTTGCGCAGATCGTCTATATGATCTACCTCTGTTCTCTGATCCGGGAAACACCACTGAACCGCTTTATGCTGTTCTGCCTTGTGCACTGTTCCATGCTCGTTCTGGAAGGATTTACAGCCATTCCACTGCTGTTCTGCATGAAGATGTTTGCACCTTCTGACACCCAGATGACGTTTTTGGCAAATTTTCTGATTTTGTTCATCACAGTTCTTGTTTTTCATATTCCGTTTGTCAAGGGACTTTATGATAAGATCAGACAGGGACGCACTCCCGTCCGCTTTATTCTGTTGAACAGCTACATGATTCTTCTGTTTGCGCTGCTGTTTAACAAGCTCCATCCCGGCAATACCTATCAGGCCTATGTTGTTTTCTTCTGTCTCGGTCTGTTTTTACTGGCACTGAATCTCTGGCTTTTGTACTACGATCAGCGTACCAGACTTCAACAGCAGGAAATCGACAGCTATCAGAAAAATATGCCGATCTACGATTCGCTGATCCACGAGATCCGTGCCAACCAGCATGAATACGTGAACCGCCTGCAAAGCCTTGCCAATCTTCCTGTCATGTACAAGGACTATGATGCGCTTTCCAAGGCGCTGCAGTCGTACTCACAGGAATTTGCCAATCCGATGGCAAATTACCCGCTTCTGCAGATCAATATGCCTCTGCTGGCAGCTTCTCTCTACAGCATGGCAAGCCATGCACAGGAAAAGGGCATCACACTGCAGTTTGATATTGTAAATGCTGTGCTGAAAAGCCATACACCGGAGCATGAACTGACCGACTATATCACCATTCTGACGCAGAATGCGATCGAAGCCTGCAAAGAGGACGACACAGTCTATGCATTATTGGATTCTAAGGGCGGAACTGTACGATATGAGATCCGCAACCCGGTTCCAGCCATGATCTCGCCGGAGGAGATTGGCAACTTCTTTAAACGCGGCTATTCCACGAAACAGACGCAGGCAGGTTCTGACGCCGCTTCTAAGCGGACAGATTCTGCTGCCTATAAACAGGCAGGCGATAAACGTGGGCTTGGACTGTATTACTTACAGACAAATATCATGAAAGCGGGCGGCTCTATCGGGGCTGACTGCGTGGACTATGATGGAACCTACTATATGATATTTAGGTTGATGGTATAAATTTTGTCGTATATTTGTGAAACAGGTGTACGACAAGGTTTTTGATGCAGCCTCGCCATCACCGCAGGTGATCTTCATGGACGATGGTTCCCGTAATGTTATAGTTATAATACGATGAGAGGATAATACAACATGGAATACTTACAACTTTTTTGCAACACATTCTGCGAACTGTTCGCTGCTTTTTATATTGCCAGAACTTGTCTGCACAAACCATACAAAATCCAGATCAATGAAGTTCTCGCCTACGTCGTCCAGATCATTGCAGCACTTCTGATCTCTGATCACAGAGGTGTTGCCATGTTTCTGGTTGCGCAGGTTGTCTATCTGTTTTATTTCTTTTCTTTATCCAGTGACAATTTTTTTAACCGTTTTTTGTTACTCTGCATCGTGCATATTTCCATGATACTGATCGAGTCCCTGTCAACGTTACCAATTGTATTTCTTATGCAGAAAACCGGTATGTCCTATTTGCTGTTTTCTCTGCTGTCGAATATCATACTGCCTGTTTTTACGCTGCTTTTGTTCCACATTCCTGTGCTAAGGCATTTGTATGATTCTATAAAGCAGTCTGCTCTTGCTTTTCGTCTGATTCTGGGCAACAGTTATGCTCTGTTTATCTTTGCCCTATTTTATTATAAACTGCATCCGGAATCTATTTACCAGAGTTACGTGATCTTTTTCTGCCTTGCTCTGTTTCTGCTGGCACTGAATCTCTGGCTTTTGTACTATGACCAGCGTACCAGACTCCAGCAGCAGGAGATCGACAGCTATCAGAAAAATATGCCGATCTACGATTCGCTGATCCATGAGATCCGCGCCAATCAGCACGAGTACGTGAACCGCCTGCAAAGCCTTGCGAATCTCCCAGTCATGTACAAGGACTATGATGCGCTTTCCAAAGCACTGCAATCGTACTCGCAGGAGTTTGCCAATCCGATGGCAAATTATCCGCTTTTGCAGATCAATATGCCTCTTCTGGCAGCTTCTCTCTACAGCATGGCAAGCCATGCGCAGGAAAAGGGCATCACACTGCAGTTTGACATCATTTCTGCCACACTATCGAGTCATGCACCGGAGCATGAACTGACCGACTATATTACCATTCTGACGCAGAATGCGATTGAAGCCTGCAAAGAAGGCGATACGATCTATGCTTTATTGGATTCTAAGGACGGAACTGTACGATATGAAATCCGCAATCCGGTTCCTGCCATGATTTCTCCTGATGAGATCGGCAATTTCTTTAAGCGCGGGTATTCCACCAAGCAGACGCAGACAGGTTCTGACGCTGCTTCCGGGCAGGCAGATTCTGCTGCCTATAAACAGGCAGGCGATAAACGCGGACTTGGACTGTACTACTTACAGACGAACGTCACGAAAGCAGGCGGTTCTATCGGAGCTGACTGTGTGGACTATGATGGAACCTACTATATGATATTTAGGTTAATGTCATGAACTTTGTCACATATATGCGACAAGGTTCATGATGCAGCCTCGCCCATCACCGCAGGTGATTTTCATGGGCGATGGTTCCCGTAATGACATAAAAATTAAATCTATATATAATAAATAAGAGGTGCTTCACACAATGGAACTGGCAGTTACAATGTTTGACACGATATGCGAATTTTTTATCGGCTGTTACATTACCAAAACTTATCTGCATAAATCATATAAGCCACAACGCAGGGATTTCCTTGCCTGCTGCTGTCTGCTGCTCGTCTGTATCTTCATTCCGGATCATAAGGGGATTCTGACCTGGGCATGCGCACATGTGATCTATCTGACTTATGTATGCACACAGCAGAAACGAGGAGAAGCCTCTTTGCAGGACCGCTATCTGCTTTTCTGTCTGATGCACAACTCCATGCTTATGATAGAAGGCATATTTTCTATCCCGCTTACTCTGCTGCTCCGTCTCATTCCAATGCCGGAGCTGTTGTTTATGCTGATTGCCAATATCATACTGTCTGTTTTGACGCCTGTGCTCTTTCTGGTTCCTGCCCTGCGCAATATGTATGACAAGATCAGATATGCTGCCCTTCCGTTCAGACTGATCCTGATCAACAGTTATATGGTGCTCCTCTTTCTTCTTTTATCCTTCAAACTGAACCTTCTGACACTTTATAAGGACGAGATCTCAGCAGTTATCTATTGCTGTACGGCGCTTTTTCTTGTTGCGATCAATCTCTGGCTTTTATACTACGACCAGCGCACCAGGCTCCAGCAGCAGGCGATCAACAGTTATCAGAAAAATATGCCGCTCTATGATTCCCTGATCCAGGAGATCCGTGCCAACCAGCATGAATACGTGAACCGGCTGCAAAGCCTTGCCAATCTTCCCGTTATGTACAAGGATTATGATTCGCTTTCCAAAGCACTGCAGTCTTATGCGCAGGAATTTTCCGATCCGGTGTCAGATTATCCGCTTCTGCAGATCAATATGCCTCTGCTGGCTGCTTCTCTTTACAGTATGGCAGGCCATGCAAAGGAAAAGGGCATCACATTACAGTTTGATATTGTTACCCCCAGGCTGGAAAGCCATATACCAGAGCATGAGCTGACCGATCATATCACCACTTTGACGAAAAATGCCATCGAAGCCAGCAAAGAAGGGGATACGATCTCCATTCTATTGGATAGTAAGGACGGGTATGTCCATTTCGAGCTCCGCAGTCCGTCATATTCCACAATTCCCTCTCAGATAATTTATTGATTTTTGACAATTTACAAGCGACATTTACACTCTTATAATACAAGTATGAAATGAAATCGATTTCATATCTTATTTCAATCTTTTTCACATAGTTTGTAAATTGTGTTGTAATAATCGCAATTTTAAATATGATAACGATTGCATTAGATATAAGCCACTATTGATAAATATTGGGAGGTGCCACATGGATTATAAGATCTGTGCCAAAGAAATTTATGAAGCGGTCGGCAAAAAAGAGAATCTGATCTCTGCAGCACATTGTGCTACAAGACTTCGTCTTGTCATTGCCGATAATGACAAAGCAGATGTCAAAAAACTGGAAGCGATCGATGGTGTAAAGGGTGTGTTCAATGCATCCGGTCAGTTACAGATCATCATCGGAACAGGAACTGTAAATAAGGTATATGATGAGTTCATTGCCATTGCAGGCATTCAGGCAGCCACAAAGGAAGAAGTCAAACAGGCTGCCAGCGCTAAAACGTCCATTTTCAAGCGGATGATCAAGACACTCGGTGATGTATTTGTTCCGATCATTCCGGCGATCGTTGCCAGCGGTCTTCTGATGGGACTTTTGGAAGGTCTCTGCAATGTCTTTCCACAGATGGCAGACTCTTCTACTTATACGATCATCCACTTATTCAGTAATGCAGCCTTCGTCTTCTTACCGATTCTGATCGCATTCAGCGCGGCAAAGGTATTCGGCGGAAACCCATACCTTGGTGCTGTCATTGGTATGATCATGATCCACTCCGATCTGATGAATGCCTGGAGCGTTGCAGGTGCAACCGATATCCCGACCGCAGATGTCTGGTTCGGACTTTACAAGATCAACCTGGTCGGCTATCAGGGACATGTCATTCCTGTTGTCATTGCAGTCTGGTTCATGAGCCTTCTTGAAAAGAAGCTGCATAAGATCGTACCGGAAATCATAGATCTGTTTGTAACACCGCTCGTCACCGTACTTGTAACAGGTTATCTGACACTTACCATTTTCGGTCCTATCTTCTCAACACTTGAGAACTGGATCCTGAACGGTGTACAGTATCTGATCACTCTTCCGTTCGGTATCGGTTCCTTTATTATCGGCGGTATTTATGCACCGACTGTTGTAGCGGGTATCCATCATATGTATAATGCAGTAGAAGCAGGTATGCTTTCCGCAAACGGTATCAATACCTGGATGCCAATCGCAACTGCTGCCAATGTAGCCCAGGGTGCTGCTGCATTAGCACTCGCATTAAAAACGAAAAACCAGAAAACAAAATCCATGGCACTTCCGGCTTCTCTTTCTGCCTTCCTCGGCATTACAGAGCCTGCCATCTTCGGTGTCAACATGCGTTACTTCAAATGCTTTATCGCAGGCTGCATCGGTGGTGCCTGCGGCGGACTTGTAGCAGGTCTGACACACGTTGGGGCTACAGCTTACGGTATTACCGGTTTATTTGGTTACCTGATCACAACTCATTATACACTGCAGTATACGCTGATCATGCTCGTTGCCTTCGCGGTTGCTTTCCTCTGCTCCTGGATCATGTATAAGGAAGCGCCTGCTAACGCCGGAGACACTGCAACAAAAAATACAGTAACAACAAAAGCCACTGAAACAGAAACTATTCGTTCCGCAATTACTTCCGATGCAGAATCCGTATCAAATGCAGGCAACACAGAAAAATTTGTTTTTGCTCCGTTAAATGGCTCTGTTGTTCCGCTTGCCGAGGTTGCGGATGAGACATTTGCCAGTGGCGCACTGGGACAGGGCTCCGCAATCCTGCCATGCAGCAATACAGTATGTGCGCCGTTTGACGGAACAGTCACCATGGTATTTGATACGAAGCATGCCATCGGACTGGAAAGCAAGGACGGTGTAGAGCTTCTGATCCACATCGGGATCAATACCGTAGAACTGAACGGAGAAGGCTTTACCGCATTAGTCGAAAGCGGACAGGAAGTTACAAAAGGACAGGAACTGATCCGTTTCGATGCAGAAAAGATCAAAAAAGCCGGCTATGATCTGACAACACCGGTCATTGTCACAAACAGCGACGATTTTACATCCATCAGCAACTGCAAATACGGTGATATCCGGATCGGTGAGCAGCAGCTTACTATTTCATAAGATCCGGAAAGTCTGAATATACACAAAGGAGTTTATCTATCATGGTTCACGATACAATACAGGACAATAAAAAGATCAAAGAGCTGGAACAAGATCACATGGCTAAGGTTTCCCATACGGATTCCGCCCTTTCCTTTCATCTGATGCCGCCGTCCGGATGGCTGAATGATCCAAACGGGCTCTGTCAGTTACATGGCACTTACCATATTTTCTTCCAGTATTCTCCTTACTCCGCCATCGGCGAAGGAGACAAATACTGGGGACACTATGAAACAAAAGATTTTATAAACTATACTTATACAGGCATCTTTTTATCACCGGACTGTGAGCTGGATAAGGATGGCGTTTATTCCGGAAGCGCTCTTGTGGAAGATGATACCATGTATCTTTATTATACAGGCAATACAAAAGAAGACGGCGATTTCGATTTTACCTATGAAGGACGTGGTTCCAACACCACATTGGTCACATCAAAAGACGGCATCACAGCTTCTGCCAAAAAATGCCTGATGACAAGCGCAGATTATCCAAATACCTTATCCTGCCATGTCAGGGATCCTAAGGTTTTTAAGGAAAACGGGAAATACTATATGGTGCTCGGTGCCAGAACAAAAGACGATGTCGGCTGCGTCCTTCTTTACGAAGCTGAGGATAAAGAACATTTCCATTTTAAGCAGTACATCAGCCCTGAAAAGCCTTTTGGTTATATGTGGGAATGCCCGGATCTGTTCCGGATCGATGGAAAGTGTTTCCTCTCCATTTCCCCACAGGGCATTGCTGCAGAGGAATATCAGTACCAGAACGTTTATCAGTCCGGCTATTACCGTATTCTCGGAGATCTGGAAAATAATACCTTATCTCCTTTCACAGAATGGGATATGGGCTTTGACTTTTACGCACCGCAAAGCTTTGTCGATGAAACAGGCAGAAGGATCCTGATCGGCTGGATGGGCATTGGCGATATCGAATATAAAAATCCGACTGTAGCTGAAGGCTGGCAGCACACGCTGACCGTTCCGAGAGAGCTGACACTCGATGCATCCGGCGGTATCTGCCAGAATCCGGTAAAAGAATTATCTGCCCTGCGCAAAAACGAAATTATCATTCCGTCGGACCGTTTCCTGACAGAAGGCGCTTTTGAAATGCAGGCTGATATTGCAGGAAATGAAGATTTTTCGATCATCATTGACAAGGGAATGCGGATTTTGTATGACGCAGCTTCCTCTGTTCTTTCCCTTTCTTTCTTACCGGATCAGGAATGTAAGCCGGAAGATGCAAAAGGCTGCGGTCGCTGTATACGAAAAGCAAAAATCAGAGAGAATAAAGTGAGCAGACTGCAGATCCTGGTCGATCATTCTACTATTGAAATCTTTGTCAATAACGGGCATTATGTATTTAGCAGCCGTTATTATAAGACAGGACATGCACATACCGTAGAGTTTGCGGGTGATATGAAGATCACTGCCTGCACACTCTCCGGCTTTCACTGCAAAACTACAGACAGATAAAGGCAAAACATTTTTATAATATAATCTCAAGGAGGCTGACCATGAAAGAATTTCAGTACACAATCAAAGACGAGATCGGAATCCATGCAAGACCTGCAGGACTGATCGTAAAAAAAGCAAAAGAATTTTCTTCCAGATTTACACTGACAAAGGACGGAAAGACTGCAGAACTTACAAAGCTTATGGCGCTGATGTCCCTTGGTGTCAAATGTGGTGACACCGTGACTGTTGCAGTAGAAGGTCCTGATGAAGACGCAGCCGCTGCTGCTATGCAGGCATTTTTCGCCGAAATATTATAATGGTGTCAGGGGCAGAAGTCAAAAACTACGTTGTGCCTGCACATGAGTGATTTTATGCGATAGCAAGGAGGGTATGATATGGAAACCTATCAGGGAAAATCAATCTTTAATGGAATTGCGATCGGAAAGATCTGCAAATATGAAAAGGAACAGCAGCAGGTAAAGCGGACCAAGGTCTCCGATCCGGAAGCCGAGATCAGCCGTTTTGACAAGGCACGCGAAGAAGCCGGAGCACAGCTGCAGGCTCTTTATGACAAAGCACTTGCCCAGGTTGGCGAATCCGGTGCTATGATCTTTGAGATCCATATGATGATGCTTGATGATGATGATTATCTCGACAGTGTTTACCATATCATCCGTTCCCAGCAGGTAAATGCAGAATTTGCCGTTGCAAGCACCGGCGATAACTTCTCCCAGTTATTTGCATCTATGGACGATGAATATATGCAGGGACGTGCGGCCGATGTCAAAGATATTTCAGACCGTCTGATCCGTGTCCTTACAGGACAGTCCAGTGAATCCGAGATCAGGGAGCCTGTTATTATCATGGCAGAAGATCTTGCCCCGAGTGAGACCGTACAGATGGATAAAAACAATCTGCTTGCCTTTGTAACAACGCTCGGCTCTTCCAATTCCCATACCGCTATTTTAGCCCGCACCATGGGAATCCCTGCACTTGTCGGTATTCCGGTCAAAGATGAATGGAATGGCAAAATGGCGATCGTGGACGGACATAACGGAACACTGATCATTGAACCGGATGAGGCACTTCTTGCCAGGATGCAGGCAAAAAAAGAAGAAGAACTGCGCCAGAAGCAGCTTCTGGCAGAGCTGAAAGGAAAAGAAACTGTCACAAAAAGCGGTAAAAAGATCAATCTTTACGCCAACATCGGTAATGTATCCGATGTTGCGGCCGCGCTTGCCAACGATGCAGGCGGAATCGGACTGTTCCGCAGTGAATTTTTATATCTGGAAGCGCAGGATTATCCGACCGAGGAAGAACAGTTCCACGCCTATAAAACGGTTGCGGAAAATATGGCAGGCAAAAAGGTCATTATCCGTACACTTGATATCGGTGCAGACAAACAGGTTTCTTATTTCGACCTTCCGAAAGAAGAAAATCCCGCTATGGGCTTTCGTGCGATCCGTATCTGTCTGGAAAGACCGGAGATCTTTAAAGTACAGCTCCGTGCGATCTTACGTGCCAGTGCCTATGGAACGATCTCGATCATGTTCCCAATGATCACTTCTGTGGAAGAGGTCAGACAGATCAAACAGATTCTTACTGAGGTCCGCGATGAACTGACGATGCAGCAGATTCCTTTCGGAGAGGTTGAGATCGGTATTATGATCGAAACCCCGGCGGCTGTTATGATCAGTGATCTTCTGGCAAAGGAAGTAGATTTCTTCAGCATCGGTACAAATGATCTGACCCAGTACACACTGGCGATCGACAGACAGAATGAAGCACTGGATACTTTTTACAATCCGCACCATGAAGCTATCCTGCGCATGATCCGGATGGTCATTGACAACGGGCATAAGGAAAACTGCTGGGTCGGCATTTGCGGTGAACTTGGCAGCGATACTGCCTTGACAAGGCGTTTTATTGAGATGGGTATCGACGAATTATCTGTTTCTCCGGCCTATATTTTAACAATCCGAAATCTGATCAGAGAACTTCCGTAAGGGAGTTCTCTTTTCATTGACACACATTCCAATTTCTTCTATGATATAGGTAGTAAAAACTTTCGTTTCTAAATGAAACAGGTTATTTCTGCAAAGAGGTGGGAATGCGTATGAGAAAACTTCTTGTAAAAGATTTACATCCCGGTATGATCACAGCGGAAGATATTTTTTCCATAGATGGGCAGCTGATCCTTCCGAAAAAGATCATCCTCACGCAAAACGGCATCGAAAAACTGGAAGCCTTTGCAATTTACTCCGTCCGTGTTGAAGACGAAGAAGTTGCTCCGCCGCAGACCAGTTTTTTTGACACGCCTTCTTATAGTGAACGTATCAAATCCAATCCCGATTTTATCAATTTCAAAAAGAGTTTTGAAGATCATGTGGAATCCCTGCATACAGGGCTGAATCAGATCGCAGAATCCAATTCCAGTTTTGATGCGGAAAATCTGCTTTCCCAGACACTTGCCCTGATCGGTGAAGGAAAAGCTTCCTCCATCAGCATGATGGATATGCTGCTGAACATGCGGGATTATGATGATTCCACTTATGCACACAGTATCAATTCCGCCATTATCTGCAATATTTTTGCCGGATGGCTGAATCTGAGCAAGGATGAACGTGTACTTGCCACATCCTGCGGGCTGTTCCATGATGTCGGTAAGCTGAAGGTACCGGAAGCGATCCTGAAAAAACCGGGCGCCCTTACAAAAACAGAATTTGAAGCGATCAAACGCCATCCGCTTGACGGTTATAATCTGCTCGATCAGTATAATATGCCGGAAGAAGTCAAAAATGCGGCTCTGATGCATCACGAGAAATGTGACGGCAGCGGGTATCCGTATGGTTTTACGGCCGATAAAATATCATTCTTTGCCAAAATGGTCACGATCGTCGATATTTACGATGCCATGACAAGTAACAGATGCTACCGCAATCCACTCTGTCCGTTTTCCGTGATCGAATCATTTGAACAGGATGGTTTTCAGAAATATGATCCGGAGCTGTTTCTGGAATTTCTGAGGCACATCAGCAACAGTCTGATCGGCGAACGCATTTTGTTAAACAATGGTCTGGAGGGAGAGGTTGTATTTATGAATCCTTCTTATCTTTCCAAACCGACGATCAAATGTTGTAATAAATTTCTGGATCTGGCTGCAAATCAAAATATTAAAATTGCATCTATCATATAATGCATACATATAAAAGGAGGAAATTATGGGATTAATTAAAGCAACCGGAAATGCAATCGGATCTGCGCTCGGAGATCAGTGGCGCGAGTATTTTTACTGCGACTCCATGCCGGCAGATGTACTGGTAACAAAGGGGGAAAAGCGCACCAGCAATAAGCGTTCAAGCAGCAACACAAAGGGAGAAGACAATATTATCTCCAATGGTTCTGTTATTGCTGTCAATGACGGACAGTGTATGCTGATCGTTGATCAGGGCAAGATCGTCGAAGTCTGCGCAGAACCCGGTGAATTCGTATACGATACATCATCCGAACCGAGTATTTTTTATGGTTCTCTGGGAGACAACATCAAACAAACCTTCGCCATAATCGGTAAACGTATTTCCATGGGCGGTGATCCGGCTAAGGATCAGCGTGTATACTTCATCAATACAAAGGAGATTCTGGGCAATAAATACGGTACGATGAATCCGGTACCTTTCCGTGTCGTAGACAACAATATCGGGCTTGACATCGATATCGCCCTTCGCTGCAACGGTGAATATTCTTACAAGATCGTAGATCCGCTTTTATTCTACACAAATGTCTGCGGTAATGTCACAGAAGATTATACAAGAGATAACATCGACAGCATGCTCAAAACAGAGCTTCTGACAGCACTGCAGCCTGCTTTCGCAAAGATTTCCGATATGGGTGTCCGTTACAGCAACATTCCTGCCCATACTATGGAGCTGGCAGATGCATTAAATGATGTTCTTTCTGAAAAATGGACGAATCTTCGTGGTATCAAAGTAGCTTCCTTCGGTGTCAACACGGTAACAGCTTCTCCGGAAGACGAAAAGATGATCAAAGAGCTGCAGAAAACCGCAGTACTCCGCAATACAGGCATGGCTGCTGCCACTCTGACAAGTGCACAGGCAGAAGCAATGAAAGCCGCTGCCAGCAATACAAGCACAGGTCCTATGATGGCATTTGCAGGCATGAATATGGCAAACGCAGCAGGCGGTTTAAATGCCAATACATTATTCAACATGGCTGCACAGGAGCAGGCACAGCCTCAGCAGGCAGCTCCACAGAACGCTCCCGCAGCAGGTGAATGGATCTGCAGCTGCGGCGCAAAGAACAGCGGTAAGTTCTGTACGGAATGTGGTGCCAGGAAACCGGAAGAACCTGTAAAAACGCAGTGGTTCTGCCCGGAATGCGGTACAAAGAATGAAGGCAAATTCTGTACCGAATGCGGAACAAAGAAGCCGATGTAAGACTCGCAAAATCGCCTCTTCGAGGCTCCTCGCTACTACGTAGCTCATTTTGCTCATGTATGGCTTCGCCATAAAAAGAAAAAGTGGAGTAATCCTCTGCAAGCAAGCTTGCTCGGATTACTCCTTTTTTATACCGTATACCATAGACTCGCAAACCCGCACCCCGGTGCTCTATCGTCTGCTCCGCAGACAGTTTGCATCTATAACAAACCGAGAGTACATTCGCAAAATCGCCTCTTCGAGGCTCCTCGCTACTACGCAGCTCATTTTGCTCATGTATGGCTTCGCCATAAAAAGAAAAAGTGGAGTAATCCTCTGCAAGCAAGCTTGCTCAGATTACTCC
>DJNY01000120.1:18810-26023 GCA_002441865.1 Lachnospiraceae bacterium UBA6452
TTACATCTTGAAGATCGCGAGGGCTTCGTCAAGTTTACCGGCGAGCTGGCGGAGGTTTTCGGATGAAACTTCAAGGTTGTTCATCGTATCGCTCATGCCCTGTGCAGAATTCATCGTGCTCGTTGTAGAGGCTTCATTCTGCTCGGAAATAGATGCCAGATTATGTACCACATCCTGGATGGCATCTCCGGAATCGCTCAGAACGCTGACCTTTCCACGGATATTTTCAATATTATCAAGCGAGTTGCTGACACCAACAGCCACTGCATTGGATTTCTCCATCGTCTCATCCAGCTTTTGCTGCTGCTGATCCATCTTCACTTTCACTTCTTCCATGACCTCAACCATACGGTTAGATTCGGAAATGATCTCAGCAATGATCTTTTCTACTTCCTCTGCTGTCGTGTTAGACTGCTCAGCCAGTTTACTGATCTGCTGCGCAACGACAGCAAATCCACGGCCTGCATCTCCTGCTCTGGCAGCTTCAATACTTGCATTCAAAGAAAGAAGATCTGTCTCATCTGCAATATTCTGGATCATTGTAATCGCAGACTGGATGGATGCAATCGAATCATGCAATGTATTGATCTGTTCTGCTATCTTTGTCACAGATGTGCTGGCTTCTTCATTGGATGCATTTAATTCTCCGATGATCACCTCTGAAGCCTTTTCCGCATCTGACATCTGCTCTGCATGTCTTGTCAATGCGTCTACCTCATCCGTAATGTATGTGATCTGTTCCCCGATACGATCTACATTATGCTTTGCAACACCTGTCTCATCTGCCTGCGTTGCAGATCCCTTGGTGATTTCCTCCAGCGACTGGTAAACTACATCTACGGTTCCTCTTGTATTGATCGCCATATTTGTGAGCTGATCTGCCGATGTAATCAGGTCTGAAGAAGATTTCTTAATATCGGATACGATACGCCGCAGCTCCTTCTGCAGCTGGATGGAAATATTATAAATGTCTCCCAGCTCATCATTCCGCTTTGTGATCTTTTTCTTCACATTGGTAGAAAGCTCACCTTTTACGATCTGTCCGAGGAACTTTCTTGTCTCTTCCATGACAGATACCATCCTGGATGCCAGCAGCACGATGATGATCGATACAATACCCATCAGGACTACGGACATGATGATGATCTTCGTTGTCTGCTCCTTGATGTTAGCCTGTACGTCTTCCGCCTCTTTTGCGACACCGATCGCACCTGCTACCGAACCATCCGCATTTAAGAGCGGCTGGTAATATGCGTAATAAACATTTCCTTCAATCTCTGCATTTTCTACAAATACAGATTCTCCGTTTTTGATCTTTTCGGCAATTTCTTTATCCAGTCTTGTTCCGGTAGATCTGCCGCCTTTCTCTCTCTTTACGGTAGTGATCAGTCTCATATTATTGAAATACAGCGTCATTTCAAAACCGGTTCTTTCCTTCAGTGCATCCAGCAGCTTATTATCACCTGTGATCAGCACTTCGCCTTTGGTCACACGGCCTGTCAGATCCTGCTTATAGTCGCCTTCATACAGATTGCTGTATGTTTCATCCAGAGAAGTTGCAACGATCTGAAGGGATTTTTCTATCTCCGCTTCCAGACCGGAACGCAATGATTTTGTACTGAACAGGGTGATCATGATACAGATCGCCAGCATCGGAACAAGTGCCAGGAACAGCATTCTGCGGGAGAAAGAGAAAAATCTCTTTTTCGTACCGATATCTGCCGCCGGAACGTATTCTTCTTCCTGGTCATTTTCTTCTGCAGATACTTCCTCTGCTGTATCTGCACTTTTCTCTGCATCTCCTGTGACAACGTCTGCTTCCGGTACCGGCTGCTCTTCCGCTTCCGGCTCTTCTGCCTCTGCAGCCTCCGTATCTTCTGCTGTTTCTGCAGGTTCTGTTTCTTCTGTCTCCGTATCACCCGCAGACTTCTGCAGCGGCTGCTCTTCTGCTTCTGCCATGTCCGCCGGTGCCTCTTCCGTCTCTGTCGCTTCCGTTTCAACCGGCTCTTCCTCAGCCTGCCTGATCTCTTCTCCGCTGGCTGCTTTATCAGCCATCATCTTTGCAAAGAGTGCATCGATATCGATGTCCTTTTCCTGCTGATTCTTATCCAATTCTTTATCTGCCATAGTAACTCCTTATAACAGTGCCTTCCCACACTGTTCCCATATTGCTTTCTGCCGTTTGCTATTACGGTTTTACTTCAGATTATTATATCTTATTATATCACACAATGATATTTCTGTCTTCACCTTTCAGAAAGGCTTCTATATTTTTGTAAACTTCATTGACCAGTCTTTCACGTGCTTCCACAGAAGCCCATGCCATATGTGGTGTAATGATCAGCTTGTTGCTGTCCCAGATCTTTCCAAGCGGATTGTCTGCCGCGATCGGCTCTTTTTCCAGTACGTCCAGTCCTGCTGCTGCGATCTCCCCATTTTCCAGTGCTTCATAAAGATCTGCGTTATTGACAACCGGTCCTCTTGCTACATTGATCAGAAGCGCAGATTTCTTCATCCTGGAAAGTGCTTCTTTATCGATAAAGTTTCTCGTCAGATTGGAAAGCGGGCAATGCAGGGATAAGATATCGGACTGCGCAAGCAGCTCATCCCTGGAAACCTGCTCATAATCTGTACAGGTACTCTTGCCTGTTACAGAATGGAAAATGACTTTACAGCCGAAAGCTGTTGCGATCTTTGCAACCATTCTGCCGATATTGCCCATTCCGATGATACCCCATGTCTTGCCTGCAAGCTCTGTGAATGGCAGATCAAAATTACTGAACCGGTCCTGCGCACCATAAGCGCCGTCCTTTACATAGGTGTCGTAATGTGGCAGATGCTCCAGCAAATAAAGTGCCAGTGCAAATGTATGCTGTGCCACTGCGGCTGTGGAATAATCTTTTACATTGGCAACCCTGATTCCTCTTTTCCTGCAGTACTCCAGATCAATATTGTCAAAGCCTGTCGCAAATTCACAGATCAGCTTTACATTTGGTGCATCCTTTAATGTCTCTTCGTTCATAGGTGCCTTATTGGCAATGATGATATCGATATCCTTTACCTTTTCAGCAGTATCCGCTGCTACTGTGTTTCTGTAATAGGTAACTTCTCCGAAATCTTCAAAGCGTGTTACATCTATATCTGTTCCGACACTGTTTCTCTCTAAAACCGCTATTTTCATTTTATGATCTCCTTTTCTTGCTGTTCGTTTTCTGTATTGTCTCTGCCTCATTTACAGCAGGATCTGTTTATGTATTTTTGCAGTCTGCCTGTTTTATTTATTATACGCAAGACAGCAATATATTACAAGACAAACTCCTGATACATGCCACTGTCGCTGCTGTCCGAGATCCATACACGGAATTTACCCGGTTCACTTCCATAGCTTCCGTCCGCACGTACAAACCGAAGCATTTCTTCGGTGATCCGGAAGCTGATCTCTTTCTTCTCACCCGGCTTTAAGCTGACCTTTTCAAAGCCCTTCAGCTCCTTTACCGGGCGGGCAACAGAAGCTGTTACATCACGGATATAAAGCTGCAGTACATCACTGCCTTCTCTTTCTCCCGTATTTTGTATGCATACGGATGCTGTTATCTCTCCGTCTTCTGTCAGCCTGTCTGAAGAAAGTATAACATCCGATACGGTAAACGTTGTATAGGAAAGACCATATCCAAACGGATATAACGGTTCATTTGGAATATCCAGATATCTGGACAGATATCTTTCTTTTTTCTGCGGATCATTCGGTCTTCCTGTCGCCAAATGATTATAGTAAACAGGAATCTGTCCTACACAGTAAGGAAAACTCATCGGCAGTTTTCCGGATGGATTTACCTTCCCTGTCAGTACATCTACAATGGCGTGGCCGCCTTCCGTTCCGGGGATCCATACTTCCAGCACTGCTTTCGCATTTTCCTTCACTTCTCTCAGATCAAGCGGTCTTCCGTTAAACAGCACGGCCACAATGTTGGCATTGACCTTTGCGATCTCCCGCAAAAGCACAAGCTGCGGATCCGGGATCTGTATATCTCCCCGGCTTGTTGCCTCGCCACTCTGCAGGTAATATTCCCCGATCGGCATAACAACGATCTCTGCCTGCTTTGCTGCTTCTATCGCTTCCTGCAGCATCTGCGCTCTTTCTGCCTCTGTATACTCCACAGGCAGCACATTTCCTGCCTGATCAAAGCCTTCAAATACATAGCCCTGTGGCATAAAAGCACTTCCCTGCACATATGTGGTTTTTGTACAGTCAAATACTTCTTCTGCTGCCTCCCGGATCGTCACACAGTCCTTTACATCCCCGGAGATTGCCCATGTACTGATCAGACACTTGCTGTCTGTATAAGGACCAATAAAAGCAATCTTCTTTTCTGTCGATAACGGAAGCAGTCCGCCTTCATTTTTCAGCAGCACAAAGCTCTCTGCTGCTGCCTTTCTGGCAAGTGCCCTGTGCGCTTCTGTCAGCTGTACCTGTGCCTCTTTTTCTGCTCCCATGCCTTTATAAGGATCTTCGAACAGTCCAAGCTTGTTTTTCAGTGTCAGAATACGAAGCACACTTTCATCGATCAATGATTCCGGAACTGTTCCGTCTTCCACCAGTCTGACCAGCTCACTTCTGTAGCACTCTGTCATCATATCAATGTCCACACCCGCAAGAGCCGCCTTACCTGCTGCATCTCTGGCATCCTCTGAGCAGCCATGTGCGATCGTTTCATAAATAGCCGCAAAATCTGATATCAATACCCCGTCAAAGCCCATTTCTTCCCGGAGCACCTTTTTCATCAGCCATTGATTTATGGTAGCTGGAACTCCGTTTATCGTATTAAACGATGTCATCACCATACCAGCCCCTGCTTTGATCCCTTTTTCATAAGCAGGCAGATATTCATTGCGGAGCGTATTTTCCGAAACCTCTACCGTATTATAATCCCGTCCGCCTATTGCACCGCCGTATCCTGCAAAATGCTTCACACAGGCGCAGACCTTTCCTTCCCGGCTCATATCATCTCCCTGCAGTCCCTGTACCATAGCTTCCGCAAACACGCCGTTTAAATAAGGATCTTCTCCGGTCGATTCCATCACACGCCCCCATCTGGGATCACGCACCAGATCGACCATCGGCGAAAATGCCACATGGATTCCACTGGCTGCTGCCTCCTGCGCAGCAACAGACGCACATTCTTTTACAAGTACCGGATCAAAGCTGGCTCCCTGCGCAAGCGGAACCGGAAAGATTGTTTTCATGCCATGGATCACATCATACATAAACATCTGTGGAATGTGATGCGGCTGGTTTTCCATATAACTTTTCTGGATCCTGGCAAGCTTTTCCCCGCCATATAAAAGGAGGCTGGAGCCTGCCATCTTCAGATCCTCCTCTGTTACCTTCATATCTGCCATCATAGGACCGGTTATGATTCCCTGCTCTTTTGCATCATAAAGCATTCCGACCATCTGTACCATCTGCCCGATCTTTTCCGTCAGTGACATATCCTGCATCAGCGCAAGTATCTGTTCCTGCTTCATAAAACACCTCCATGTCCGTTCTTACTCTTCCTTTATTGTAACTTGTCCCATCTGTATTTTCAATCATTTCCCATCTGCAATCGTGACCGGGATTTCTCTTCTGTAATCTTAACTGGAATCATATTGAAATCAGAAAAACAGAAGCATATAATGAGGCTGGATAAAAATGCATGAAAGGAGGAGACAATATGAAACAGGTATCTTACAGACGCGGCAAAGTTGCCTGCCTGCTTCTTCTTGTTCTGTTCCTTCTTTCTGTTTTAGACAAAAACCCCGAAATGCCTTCCCCGGATGAAGTTCCCTATCTGGGTTATACACAGACTGCTTCTGTTCCCTGTGTGCTGGAGGAAGATACAGGGATCATTCCGGATTTCATCAACGCGGAAGAAACCTTTTATGCAAGTCATGCGGTCGTTTTAAGCCGCTCTACGGTAAGACGTCTTACCAATACAAGAGCCGATCTTACCTGCCATGAAGCGACAGGCTATGGTATATTCTGTATCCTGTTGACGCTTATGCTCTTTTATCTGACAGCGGCTTTTCTATGCAGCCGTCAGTTTATCATCCGATATATCCATGATCAGGACGGGCAAAAAACAAACTCCTTTATTCTGAAATCTGACATATCAAAATAAAGAGAATAAAGGAGATTATTGAAAATGGGAACAGGATTAACAGGTGTATTACTTTGTGCAGGAATTACAGTAGGACTGGCAGTTGCTTGTATTTTGATCGGAAAGGGCTTATCCCTGATCACCGATAAAATGTTACCTGACAACAAATAATACACAGCAAACCTTTACCGGTTCTTAGCCGGCTTACGGTTGACATCCTGATACTCCCGCCATAGGATATTTATTATAAAAGGGAGTAGTTTGCATCTACTGATGTCATAATGATCGTCATCACGCCGTAAGGCCGGTTATTGTGGGTAAGTAACGAGACTTTTATCGACTATTTTGTATGCGATAAAAGTCTCGTTTTTTATGCTTTTATCGCGGAAAGGATGGAACTATGGAATATGTATGGTTAGTTGCAGGTTTTGTGCTCCTGATCAAAGGAGCGGATTTTTTCGTGGATGGCAGTTCTTCCCTCGCCCGTCTTCTTCGTGTCCCCAGTGTGATCATCGGGCTGACGATCGTTGCCATGGGAACAAGTGCACCGGAGGCCTCCGTCAGCATGAGTGCAGCGCTGAGCGGAAGCAATGAGATCGCTCTCAGCAATGTCATCGGATCGAATATTTTTAACGGACTGGTCGTTGTCGGTGTATGTGCCTTTATGGCTGCTTTTTCCACCAACAAAGATATTTTAAAACGGGATCTTCCACTGAATATCCTGATCACCTTTCTTTTGTGCATCATGCTTGCAAACGGAACGCTCAGCCGTCTGGAAGGAATTCTGCTTCTTCTAGGCATGGCAGCTTACCTGACCAGCATGGTCATTTCCGCACTGAAAAACAGGCAGGACGAAGAAAATGGCAGGGTGTTGTCCCTGCCAAAGAGTCTTCTGTATATTGCCGGTGGTCTGATCGCGGTCATCATAGGCGGAAATCTTGTCGTCGATAATGCCTGTATCATTGCGGAAAGCTTTGGTGTCAGCCAGAATTTTATCGGTCTCACGATCATTGCGATCGGTACTTCCCTGCCTGAGCTTGTCACTTCTATTGTTGCCACCAGAAAGGGCGACA
>DJNY01000049.1 GCA_002441865.1 Lachnospiraceae bacterium UBA6452
CTACTTTCTTTCACACTAATTCCTCCTTTTACAAATTGCTTCAATTATAGCATTTATTTTTTTCATTGTCATTAAAAAGAAACTTCGATATAATGGAAAGGCAGATGATACGAACAAAAGCAGAAAGGATACTTATTATGGCTGGTTCAATATTTGGAACACATTTCAGAATAGAAACATTCGGAGAATCGCATGGAGAAGGGCTCGGCGTTGTGATCGACGGTTGTCCCGCAGGGCTTTCTCTTTGTGCAGAGGATATACAGCTTTATTTAAACCGTCGCAAACCCGGTCAGTCCAAATTTGCCACACCGCGGAAAGAAGCGGATGCGGTGGAGATCCTGTCCGGTGTATTTGAAGGAAAAACAACCGGAACGCCGATCGCACTTCTGGTCAGAAATACGTCCCAGCGGTCTTCCGATTATTCCGAGATCGCCTCTTATTACAGACCGGGGCATGCGGATTTTACCTTTGATGCTAAATACGGTTTCCGCGACTACCGCGGTGGCGGTCGTTCCTCCGGGCGTGAAACGATCGGCCGTGTGGCAGCAGGCGCGATTGCCTGTAAATTATTACAGGAGCTTGGCATTACGGTCTGTGCTTATACAAAAGCAATCGGACCTGTCGAAGCTTCCATGGAACATTTTGACCGGGAAGCTATTTTAGCGACCCCTACCGCCATGCCTGATCGAAAGGCTTCTGATGAAGCGGAAGCCTACCTTGCAAATTGTATGGAGCAGAAGGATTCCTGCGGTGGTGTGATCGAATGTCGGATAGACGGTGTTCCCGCCGGGATCGGAGAACCTGTATTTGACAAGCTGGATGCCTCTCTTGCCAAAGCCGTGATGTCGATCGGTGCTGTCAAGGCATTTGAGATCGGTGACGGCATAAATGTCGCTCATATGCATGGCAGTGAAAATAATGACAGCTTCTGCATAAAAGATGGCAGAATTGCAAAAGAAACGAATCACAGCGGCGGTATTTTGGGCGGTATTTCCGATGGCAGCCAGATCCTGCTCCGTGCCTATGTAAAACCGACACCATCTATCTTCCAATCGCAGCACACGGTCAACAAAGCGGGGGAAGAAATTGACATTCAGATCAAAGGGCGTCACGATCCGGTCATCATGCCAAGAGCCGTTGTTGTGGTCGAAGCCATGACTGCTTTAACCATTCTGGATCTGATGATGGACAATATGACCGCAAGAATTGATTATCTGAAGCAGATTTATACCAAATAAAAGAACAGCCCCACATGCACAGGGCTGTTCTATGCCTCCGCCATCTCCGAAGGAGATCGTAACCGGCTGAGGCTTTTAAATAAAATGAAGTATGAAAAAATATGTGGTAGCTTAGTTCTTTACGTTGAAGGCTTTCATGCCCGGATATACGGCACTTTCCCCGAGCTGTTCTTCAATACGCAGAAGCTGGTTGTATTTTGCAACACGCTCAGATCTGGATGGTGCACCTGTCTTGATCTGGCAGGTATTCAGTGCAACCGCAAGATCGGCAATGGTCGTATCTGCAGTCTCGCCACTTCTGTGAGAGCTGATTGCTGTATAACCTGCTTTGTGTGCCATCTTGATCGCTTCCAGTGTTTCTGATACAGAACCGATCTGGTTGAGTTTGATCAGGATCGCATTACCTGCTCCCAGTTCAATACCCTTTGCCAGTCTTTCTGTATTGGTTACAAATAAATCATCGCCAACAAGCTGTACCTTGTCGCCAAGACGTTTTGTCAGTTTCTGCCAGCCTTCCCAGTCTTCTTCATCCAGACCGTCTTCGATGGAAATGATCGGATATTTTTCGCAAAGACCTGCCCAGTGCTCGATCAGTTCATCTGCTGTATATTCGCTGCCTGCCTTTGGCAGCTTGTAATATCCTTTTCCTTTTTCGCTCTTCCACTCAGAAGATGCAGCATCCATAGCGATCTTAAAGTCTTTACCCGGTTCATAGCCCGCTTTCTTTACAGCCTCCAGAATTGTTTCAATCGCTTCCTCATCGGATTTCAGAGCCGGTGCAAAACCGCCTTCGTCCCCTACAGAAGTAGCCAGTCCGCGTTCCTTTAAAATAGAAGCAAGTGCATGGAATACTTCTGCACACCAGCGTAAGGCTTCTTTAAAGGACGGTGCGCCAACAGGCATGATCATGAATTCCTGTACATCCAGACCTGAAGATAATGCATGGCATCCGCCGTTTACAATATTCATCATCGGAACAGGGAGTCTGTTTCCGGAAATACCGCCTAAAAACTTGTAAAGCGGAAGTTCCAATGCTGTTGCTGCAGCTCTTGCAGATGCAATGGATACTGCCAGAATTGCGTTTGCGCCAAGGTTTGTCTTACCCTTTGTGCCATCAGCCTTGATCATAGCCGCATCCACTGCATAAATATCGGATGCATCCATGCCATGCAGCACATCATTGATCGTTGTATTTATATTGTTGACAGCTTTTGTAACACCTTTTCCAAGATATCTGCTCTTATCGCCATCGCGAAGCTCCAGCGCTTCAAATTCTCCCGTAGATGCACCGGATGGAGCTGTCCCTCTTGCAACTGTGCCATCAGCCAGATGGATTTCAGCTTCTACGGTAGGATTTCCTCTGGAATCCAGAATTTCTCTTCCGATTACTTTCTCAATACTTAAATTTTTCACTTCTTTTTCCTCCTTTAAGGACTGCGGAATTCCTCCCGGAAGCCGGTGGCGCTTCCGGTTTTGTACGTAATGCCATGCATCTGTGATACATGACAAGTCCAGCAGTGATACAAACTGAGGGTTCCACATGATTTATTCTATGTTAGTTAATTCTAACCGATATAATAATATACAAACTGCCTACTAATAATAAGGCTAATTTATAGGATATCCTTTCTCTAAGAGGCGAGCTGCTTACCAAGTTCTCTACACTCTTCCAAAGCTTCTTCGTCCGGTGTTTCATTACAGATCAGTCCTTCCCCGCCTACGATCTCGGCGCCGGCCATCTGCATACGTTCTGTCCAGTCACGCATCCACTGTCCGTCTCCCCAGCCATAGGATCCAAATAATGCAATCTTTTTACCTTTTGCAAATGTTTCAACAGCCATTACAAACGGCTCCATTTCACTTTCTTCCAGTACTTCTGCACCCATTGCAGGACAGCCGAGTGCAAATGCAGCTTCATCTTTTAATGCATCCGCAGAGATCTCACTGACAAATACAAGCTCCGGTGTCTTGCCTGCTGCTGTGATACCTTCTGCGACTGCCTGTGCCATTGCCTGTGTGTTACCGCTCTGTGTCCAGAATACTACGTAAATCTTATTCATTTTATTTCCTTTCCGGGTCAAGCCCTGTCAAATTTTAGATTAACTACAAGCACTTATGATCTCTTTCATCCCAATACCGCAGGATAAAAGATGAATGAGGCTTTCTTTTGCATATTCAAATCGGTCAAACAACGCTTTCTTTGCTTCCGGATCCTTGTAAACCTTCCAGTAGCCTGTATATAAGCTGTTTTTTCCCTGCTGTGACACAAATCCTTCTACGTCTTCCGGCGGATATCCGAGGATCAGTCCCAGTTCATGTGGAAAATCCTTCTTCTCCAGCATGTATTTCTGATAGCGTCTGCGACAGGTATCTAAAATACAGTCCGGTGCCACATGGTCATAACCAAATCTGGTAAGAAGCTCTGCCACTTCTTTCTGATGCAGATAGCTTACAAGCTGTTTTTCCTGATATAACAGAAAAAGTACTCTGCCATCCAGAAGTCCCATCTGATAAACGGATATGCCACTGTTTTCCAAAATGTCATACATTGCTTTGTAATCATCCAGTCCGATACTGAACAGATTGGAGATCTTCATTCCGGTGATCAGTGGTGCACATTGCATTGCAAGTTCCACTTCTACCTGATTCGTACTGGCTTCCATCGACATCTGCTTCAGAATTTTCCAGGTTTCCCGACTCAAATCACAGCCTCCTTTTCTATTGGTTAGTTGTTCCTAACCTACTAAAATGATATAGAATGATTTACGTTTCGTCAAGGGGTTTGAACTGATAATATTTTTCACTTATAAAAAGGAATTTATGCACAGCGGATGAGCTGTGTTTGAATAAAAATAATAGATAGAAAACAGGATCCATCTATAAACGCAATCACGTTTGCCTACCCTGCGATTTATCTCGTTCCCATTTTACCGGGCTCCCGTCACATAAGTGCTCCGTGATCGCTCGCTCCGGTAAAGGGAACGACAAATCTCGGTCGGCTACACTATCGATTGCTTATTATAGATGGATCCTGTTTTTATTATCTTCGTATGTTTTTATTTATTTTTCATTTAATCTATTTGTGCACAAAATTGTATTTTATGTATCATACATCATGCATAATTCCCGCAGTGCAAAACCGGGGTTTTGTGGTCTGTCTGCTGGAGGGATTTCTGCACATCGATCACACGCTGGTTGCTGCTTCCCTTCCAGAGAAGCTTGGTATCGCGCAGTTCTTCCACATATTCGCCGTCTACCAGCACATTGACATATTTCATGACCGGATCATGCATCACATTTTCCCAGACATCACCGGTGTAAAGCCAGATCGTCTTATCCGGGAACTTCTCATGGATCTCTGCCATCAGTGCACGGACTCCTACACGGTTTGCCGAATGCAGCGGATCTCCGCCTGAAAATGTGATTCCTGAAATATACGGCTTGGAAAGCTGGTCAAAGATCTCTTCCTTTGCAGCATCATCAAATTCCAGTCCGCCGTTCGGATCCCAGGTCAGCGGATTCTGACAGCCTTTGCAGCAATGGCTGCAGCCTGCCACCCATAATACAACACGCAGACCATCGCCATTCAGCATATCATCCTTGGTAATATTATGATATCTCATTACATGCTCTTCCTTTCTGCGATCTCTGCCATTTTTGCATCAGATAATCTGGTATCTCCATGTACACGGGAATATGCCAGGTAACCGTTCATACGATCGATCTTTGTCAGATTCCGACTGCCGCATTTCGGGCATACGTCCATTTCCAGTTCCTGATGTCCACAGTCATCACAGTAAGCAAGTGACATATTGACTCCTTCATAAAAGCCCATATCCATCGCACGGTGGATCAGCGATTTGATCGCTTCCAGATTGTAGTCGATCGGATATTTGACATACTGGATCTTACCACCGTTGCAAAGCTCCCAGAAACGATATTCTTTATCCTGCTTTTCGATCGGTGTGATATTTTCCGTTACATGGCAGTGGAAGCTGTTGGATACATATTCCCTGTCGGAAACGCCTTCCACAATACCATATTTGGCGCGGAACTGTTTTACCTGCAGACCGCAGAGGTTTTCTGCCGGTGTTCCGTAGATCGCATACAGATTGCCATCTTCCTTTTTGAACTCATTTACCTTGTCATTGATATGCTCCAGTACTTCCAGTGCAAATTCACCGTCTTCCACAAGAGACTTGCCGTTATACAGCTCCTGCAGCTCGTTAAATGCCGTAATACCGAAGGATGCGGTTGCACTCTTTAAGATTGGTTTGATCTTATCATGCAGCTGCAGATGTCCTCCTAAAAAGCCGCCCTCACAATAGGCAAGCGGATTGGTGGATGCACGCATCTCTCCCAGATAAGCATATGTTCTGATATGCAGGTTACGGATCAGATTCAGGTAATAATCCAGTACTTCATAGAAGTCTTTGTTTTCCTGTCTGGATTTTGCAAGGATCATCGGTAAATGCAGGGAAACCGCACCAATGTTAAAACGGCCAACAAATATAGGCTCATCCTGGTCGTCTGCCGGATACATACCGCCTCTTTCATACCATGGAGAAAGGAACGCACGACAGCCCATCGGGGAAATGACCTTGCCATACTGCTTGTACATGCTTGCAATATAGCC
>DJNY01000044.1 GCA_002441865.1 Lachnospiraceae bacterium UBA6452
GGAAATGAATTCGGCATCGATGTCAGATCGTTCATCACGAATGGAAACAGCATGGATGAGGTAAGAGCAGCCGTGCTTGACCAGATGAGAAGTAGAGGTACGCCTGGAGCACAGGGCAGAGGCGGTGTAGAAGTCACAGGAAACGGTGAAGACAGATTCAGGGCAGCGGCATCAGATGCTCTTATGCTGAGAGCTGGACTTGCGCTGGAAACACCGGCAGCAGGTGCACAGGACTTCCGAAACATGAGCATGCGGGATCTTGCAATCCGTTGCATGGATAATCACACAGATGCAGATTATCAGAAATCTTCGTCAGAAATTTTTGATACGATGCTTCGTGATTACGCAAATCCAGCAGCAGCTTTCCCTGCGATCATGGATCAGACAGTCAACAAGGCATATGTCAGTGCATACAACGAAACAGAATCAACCTTCGAACAGTTCTGTTCCGAGGGCAGCCTGAAGGATTTCAAGCTCTCACCTCATAACTACCTTGCATCTTCAGCAAGCGACTTCGAACTTGTAAGAGAAAACGGAGAACTGAAAACAGAGGAGATCAAAGACGATACACTTCTCCCACAGAGAAAGCTGGAGACATACGGAAAGACATTAAGCCTTTCCAGACAGGCGTTCATCAACGATGACATTGGCTATGTAACCTCTATTCCCGCAAAACAGGGACGTGCAGCAAAGAGAACGATCAACAAGCAGGTATACGATATTTTGGTTAAGAATAGCGTGATCTATGATGGAACAGCACTTTTCACAAGTACACATGGCAATATTGCTGATAATTCCAAAGGAATTCCGAATAATGCAGCAATTCAGGCAATGATCATTGCACTGTCCATGCAGAAGGATCCGAACGGCAATCCGGTATACATGAGACCGGGAACAATCATTGTACCAACAGGATACGGTTTTGCAGTAACGACAGCAATCCAGTCTGCCACAATTAAGACTGCCGACAATGATCACGCAGTCAACCCGTTATACACATATGCATCGAGAATTGCCGTTGTGGAAGAGCCGATGATCAATGTACTTGCATCAGAAGCAGGGCTTTCCACGGTGCCTTGGTTCATGGCAGCAGACAAGGGAGACGCAAGAGGTATTCAGATCGATTACCTGAATGGTAACAAGACGCCGTCCATTGTCAGAAGCCAGAAGCCGGGAACAGCAGGCATCACATGGGATGTACTCTTTGACTGGGGCATCACAGTACTTGACTACAGAGGACTGGCAAGAAATGATGGTGCAGCCATCGGAAGCAACTTTTAAACCGGGCGGCATTTGCCGCCCTCTTAAGGAGGAAAGAAAATGAAAGCGAGACATATTCAGAACGGTCATGTGATCGATTATACCAATGGAACGGAAGCGGTCATTGAGCCGGGCACACTTGTTATGATCGGAACAGTGGCAGCAGTCACAGCAGACAGGATCGAGGTCGGACAGACAGGATCCTGTTATGTTGGAGAAGTGTATGAACTGGAAAAAGACAATTCAGAGATTACGCAGGGTGCATCGATTTACTACAGCGCAACGGCAGGTAAGGTTACCACAACATCAACCAGCAATACCTTGATCGGTTATGCGTTTGAAGCAGCAACAGCAGGCGCATCGAAAGTCAAAGTAAAGCTGAATTCATAGGAGGAGAACAATGGCGAAAAAGGTAGAAAGACAGCAGCCGGGACAAAAGCTGGTTGCGCTTCGACCAATCCTTTTCAGGGGCAGACAGTATAAGACAGGAGACAGACTTCCGGCAGACGATCAGAAAATGGTAGAGGCATGGATCCAGTACAAGTCGGCAAAATGGGAAGGGCAGGAAATGAAGAAAAAAGAGCCGGTTGCACCGGTGCAACAGATGGATGAAACAGCAGAATAGGACAGGGAGCCATGACATTTAAAGAACAACTGAAAGCTGATCTGCAGCAGACCTTTTTTAATACAGAAGAATTCGGAGAGGAACATATCTGGGATGGACAGGAAATCAAGGCCATTGTAGATAGTGATGATCTGATCGCAAAGTATTCAAGCGAATTTGAAATGCTTGAGAAGGGAAGCTCACTTGTCATGGCTCCTGCTTATGAATTCCGGAAAAAACCGCAGACGAACGCTGCGATTATATTCGATGGAAACTATTACGTGATTGACGAAATTAAGGAAGAAGCAGGCATGTATGCAATCTTTTTGAATGCAGCAAGGAGATGATGTCATGGAATTTGAGGTAAAGGTTGATACAAAGCAACTGGAAGAAATGACAAAGGCTGCTAAAGAATTCGCTCCAAAAGCAATAGAGCGGGCAAACCGGGATGCAATAAAAAAAGGAAAGACTGCACTCAGCAAATCGGCGCGGGAACGCTACAACATGAGCAAGAAAGATTTTGAACAGTTCGTCAAAACGAGAGAGGATCGAATAGAAGTTGAATCCAGATTGCTTACAATGGGAACAACGACTCATTTTTCCATAACACCAAAAAGTTACATTTCTCAAAAAGATATAGCAGTAAAAAAGAGAAAAAAGGCTACAGTAACAATACAAAAAGGAAATAAGAAACGGATGAGGCACGCTTTTATTGCAAATCCGGGAAAAGTACAGAATACAATGCTGTGGCAGAGAGATAAACAAACTGGAAAAATCAGTCCCATTAAAACAATATCCGCCGCACAGATAGCATCCAATAAAGAAATTTCAGAGATGACATTGAACACTATGCAGGAAGCACAAAAAGAGCGACTGGAGCATTATATCGAAAGGGAGTTGGAAAAACATGCAAACCATTAAAGGAAGACTGGAGCAGATCCAGTCTTTTTTGATTGAGAAAATCGAAAAGGAAAAGATCAGATTACCGCAGGCTCCGGAAGAAGGTATGGCTGGCGAAAAAACAGATCTGGCCGCTCCGATTGTGGCGGTAGGCAACATCCCTCACGCCAATTTCAATATCATGAGTGCAAGGCGGGAGTTTTTCAACGCTCCTTATGTCCTGGTGGGAATGAAAGAGGCAAGCTTCGATTACGACGAGGAAAGGCTTCCTATTCTGATTCAGGTATGCTGTTACACGGTAGAAAGCTATAGAGACAGCAATGTACCGGATAACATGGGAATGCTGGATGCCCTGAATCTGCTCGAAAAAATCAAGAACTGGATCAATCAGGATGCACCGTTTCCGGTAGAAAAGCCATACAGCATAGGCACGTATGACACGTTCGACACAACCTATCCATATGCTTTTGGATATATAGGATTCACCATCATAACCAACGAAGGCACAGTAAACAGAAAAAAGTTCAACTATTAGGAGGAGAAAATGAGCAGAGGTATCAATGCAATACAGGAAAAAAGCACACCGCTCTCAGTCAGCAGAACAGCTGGCACATATCCGGCTTACATCGGACAGGCTCCAATCTGGCAGATCGATGATCCGGACTGGCAGGATAAAGCAGGCAAGCTGTATCTGGTCACAAGCATCGATCAGATGCGCCGGGAAATTGGTTACTATGAGCCGGAAAGTGGTGCATGGGGCAAGGATACATCATTATGCGCCGCAGCAGCTTATCACTGCAGGGTGCAGAGGGTGGTTCCGTTTATCGTGCTGGTCAATGCAGCGAGCATTACCGTGTCAGAAAACACAACTTCAAAGGAAGTAAACCTTGCAGCGGGAGAAATGGCAAAATTCAACACGCCGTATATTGTCACATCCGAAGTGACGGTAACAAAGACGGACACCAACCTTGTAAAAGGAACAGATTACACGGTGCAGTATGATGATGAAGGCAGAAATCTGATTGTGACAGCACTGAAAGATACAATGAAAGGCGCAAATGTCAATTACAAAGTTGTAGAGACAGGCAGTCTTCGCTTTGAAAAAGACACACTTGCAGAGCTTGATTTTGTCGAGCAGGATCTGGGATATATCCCGGATACAGTATGCGCACCATTATGGGATACGGAACTGGCAGATGCAATCATGACAATTGCGGAAGGACAGATCAACGCCCACTGGTACACACAGGGATATATCCAGCT
>DJNY01000089.1 GCA_002441865.1 Lachnospiraceae bacterium UBA6452
AAAGGACAAAGAGAAGTTTGGGTTGCTTATTGAAAAATTTGACCCATTGATAAAAAGCTCTTTAGTTTCTGTTTATTGTATACTTAAAATACCAACTATTGCAGAGGGCAATCCCGAAAGTTGCATGAGGATTTTCCCTATTATTGCAGATGCGTTTGGTATTTCTCTAAGGTCACAGCAGATGCTGTAGGTTTAGAGAAATATCAAAACATCCATTGCAGGCATACAGAATCTTGTATATCCTTGAAATGTCGTTGCGGACAACATTTTAAGGAGGAAAGGAGTATGCTTACAATGGACAAGGTACATTTTATCAGAAGGCTCTATTACGAGCAAGGGAAAAACATACCTACCATTATTGCTGAAACCGGTTATGACCGAAAAACTATCTGCAAATACATCGACATGACCGATTTTAATACCCCGGAACCAAAAGTAAAGGATCCGGAAAATATCTGTCCTAAACTGGACAATTATAAACCGCTGATTGACGAATGGCTCGCCGGAGACAAAAAAGCTCCACGCAAGCAGCGTCATACAGCCAAAAGAGTCTTTCACAGACTCCGCAAGGAAGTAGTCGGTTTTAACTGCTCCTACCGGCTTGTGGCACAATATGTGGCTTACAGAAAGTCACAGCTGCACCTTGATAACAAAAAAGGGTATTTACCGCTTATCCATCATCCCGGAGAAGGCCAGGCAGACTTTGGTGCTGCCCAGTTCTATGAAAACAGCAGATGCCATGATGGCAAATATCTTGTGCTTTCTTTTCCATACAGTAACGGTGGATATCCGCAGCTGATGTATGGAGAAAATGCAGAGTGTTTCATGGAAAGCATGATTGCCATCTTTGAGCATGTCGGCGGTGTTCCTACCGAGATCTGGTTTGACAACACTTCAACCATTGTCACAAGAATCCTGAAAAACGGTGGCCGGGAGCTGACTGACAAGTTTCTGCGGTTCAGTGAACACTATGGATTCAGCTACCGGTTTATGAATCCCGAATCTGGCTGGGAAAAGGGAAATGTTGAAAACAAGGTTGGTTATTCAAGAAGGAACTTCCTGGTTCCTGTCCCGCATTTCACCAGTCTGTATGATTTCAATCAAAGCCTGCTTTCCGAGGCCGATGCGGACATGGATCGTGAACACTATCACTATGACCAGACGATTCTGGAACGCTATGACACTGACCGTAAAGCACTGCTTCCGCTACCGGATACTGCCTTTGATACGGCAAGGTACGAGACCGTTGTCACCGATAAATGGGGACGCTTCACCCTGGAATCAGGAAAGCACGAATACTCTGTTTCTCCGGACCACTCGGAAACCACAGTGATGCTGAAAATCACGGCGACCCAGATAAAGATAATGGATATGCAGCAGCATCTGATCGTTACACACAGACGTCTCTACGGTGACCAGAAGCAGTCCAGCATGGAATGGATTCCATATCTTACGGCTATCTCCAGAAAGCCACGGTCACTGTTCAACAGCGGGCTGTTTGACATGATGCCAGACAGTATGCAGCAGTATATGAAGCTTTGCAGCAGCTCCGATCGCGGAACCATCCTGAAAGTACTGGCAGAGCTGACAAACCGTACCGGTTTTGACAGTGCCCTGCAGACAGTCAATCAGGCACTGCTGTATCAGGTGAAAGATCCTGACAGTCTGAAAAATCTGTACCGCCGGCTTTATGCAGATGTCCCGGAGCTCCCTCCGCTTCCGCAGCAGGGTGGTGTTCCAAAGATTGTGCAGATGCCTGTGGATCTGTCATCTTATGACCGGCTCCTTGAGAAAGGAGGTGCTGCAAATGGATGATTACAAAGACTCCATCGCAGCCTGCTGTAAACAGTTGAGGCTGTCAGTCAATCTTGTGGAGAATGCGATGATCCAGACAGGTGAAAGCCATCAGGAATACCTGTATCATCTCCTGAAAGAGGAAATACGATACCGCAGAGAGACCAGGGTTGCCAAGCTGATCAATACCGCAGGTTTTCCCCTGCAGCACAGCTTTACATCCTTTGATCCGGGCGAGGTACAGTTTCCTGCCGGTGTCACTGTCGAAAGTCTCAAAGCACTGGATTTCTACCATTCAGGCAATAACCTTGTGATGTATGGCAGCACAGGAACCGGGAAAACGATGCTGTCCATCTGCATTGGCATGGAAGCCTGCCAAAAAGGAATTCCGGTAAAGTTCTTCCGTACAGCGGCACTAATCAACCAGCTTTCCGAGGCACAGGAACAGGGAACACTGTCCCAGCTTCACAAAAGGATGGACAAAGCGGAAATCATCATACTGGATGAATTCGGCTATGTTCCTTACAACAGAACCGGTTCACAACTGCTCTTTGATTATCTTTCCGAGATTCATGAAAAGAAGGTCATTATACTGAACACAAATCTGGAATTCTCCAGATGGATAAATGTTCTGTATGACGAGCAGATGACGGCGGCACTTGTGGGGCGTTTGATGCACCACTGCCACTTGATCCTGTTCCCCGGTGAAAACAACCGCCTTCGCGAATCAAGCATCAACGAGCTTTTCACTTCCCAGAAGGGAGGTGCATAGGATGGCCGAAGATAAGATTTTCAATGTTCAGGATCAGACCGACTGCCTCCATGACTGTCCTACGGTATATGATTTCCTTAAGCTTACCGATGAGATGATCAAAACCATCATCGAACTGGATGAGGAGCTTGTCCGTTGGCGGCAGGCACTCATTAAATATCTGCCACCTGAATGGGCTGAAGGTCTTCGGCAGGATATCTTCAATAACACATCACGTTGCTTCGAAGGTGAGCCTGCATACGATTTATATGTGAACTGGATGTGCGGGGGTGTAGATCCTCAGCAAGAGGATTCCAAAACTGACCGCATGCATCGGTTAGCGGATGGAACCGATGAAACCAGCATTACATATCTGTAACTAAAAACAAAAGTATGTCTGCAACGACATTTCTCCGGCGTAGGAACTACGCTGGAGGCACATGCAAAAATGAGGAATTTCCCGCTGCAACTTTTGGGAAGGCATTCTGCATTTTTTGGTAATTAGGGGTTGCAAAAAACAGCCATCTGTAAAATTGATTGAAAGTTTTCAGGATTACTGTATATTTCAGCCCTAAGTTTTTCAAGTTCGG
>DJNY01000219.1 GCA_002441865.1 Lachnospiraceae bacterium UBA6452
TAAAACAATACAAAAGTATACAAGCAGGCAATATCGGTATATAATAGAATAAGAACAGAAAATAGAAAGAGAAATGGATATCCGTTTCTCTTTCTTTGTATGATAGGAAACGATAAAGCAGGAGGTAGAAATGGAAAAACAGTATATTGCGATCGATCTGAAATCTTTTTTTGCCTCTGTAGAGTGCGTGGAACGGAAACTGGATCCGCTTCGTACAAATCTGGTCGTGGCAGATGCGACAAGAACGGAAAAGACAATCTGCCTTGCGGTATCGCCGTCACTGAAGCAGTATGGTATCCCCGGCAGGGCAAGACTGTTTGAAGTGGTGCAGCGTGTGAAAGAGGTCAATAAAATGCGCCAGCAGCGCGCAGGACATCCGCTCACAGAGGAATCCTGTTTTGATGAGGAACTGAAGGCGGATCCGGATAAAAAGGTGTTCTATCTTGTGGCACCGCCGCGTATGAGCTATTACATGAAATACAGTACAAAGATCTACAATATCTATCTGCGGTATGTAGCACCGGAGGATATCCATGTTTACTCGATCGATGAAGTGTTTATGGATGTGACTTCTTACCTGCAGACTTATGGAATGAATGCACATGATCTTGCCATGCGTATGATCCGGGATGTGCTCCAGGAGACCGGGATTACGGCGACGGCGGGCATAGGGACAAATCTGTATCTGTGCAAGATCGCAATGGATATTGTGGCAAAGAAAATGCCGGCGGACGCATCCGGAGTCCGGATCGCACAGATTGATGAACTGTCATACAGGCAGCTTTTGTGGGATCACAGACCGCTGACCGATTTCTGGCGGGTTGGCAGAGGCTATGCCAGAAAACTGGAAAAATGCGGCATTTACACCATGGGAGATATTGCCAGATGCTCCCTCGGTAAACCGGAGGAATATTATAACGAAGAGCTTTTGTACAGCCTGTTTGGTATCAATGCAGAGCTTCTGATCGATCATGCATGGGGCTGGGAGCCCTGTACGATCGCAGATATCAAAGCATATAAGCCGGAGGCAAAGAGCATCAGCTCCGGACAGGTTTTAAAATGCCCTTATCCATGTGATAAGGCGCGGCTCATTGTGCAGGAAATGACAGATCTTCTTGTGCTTGATCTGGTAGATAAAGGATATGTGGCAGATCAGCTTGTACTGACGATCGGATATGATATTGACAATCTAACCGATCCTGCTATTTTAAAAAAATACCATGGAGAGATCACGACAGACCGCTATGGCAGAAGAGTGCCAAAGCATGCCCATGGGACAGAAAATCTGGAGGAAGCGACTTCTTCCACACAGCAGATCATGGAAGGTATGCTTTCTCTGTATGACAGGATCATCAATCCTGATCTGCTGATCCGGCGTATTACTGTTGTCGCCGCGCACCTTCAGCGGGAACAGGATATCATGCAGGAAGAGACCTACGAGCAGATGGATCTTTTCACGGATTATGAGCAGAAAAATAAGGAAAAGCAGGAAAAAGAGGAAGAACGCAGAAAAGAAAAGCAGATCCAGAAGGCAATTTTGAATGTGCAGAAAAAATACGGGAAAAATGCACTGATAAAGGGCATGAATCTGCAGGAAGGTGCCACGACAGTGGAGCGTAACCAGCAGATCGGCGGGCATAAAGCGTAAGAAAGGGAAAATATGCAGATCAGAAAGGATTCTTATGAAGATATCATAGGACTGGAACACCATCAGTCAAAGACACATCCGCATATGACGCTCCATGACAGGGCTGCACAGTTTGCCCCGTTTTCCGCACTGACGGGACATGGTGCGGCAATTGCAGAAACAGCAAGGCTGACAGAGCATGAAGTCACGCTGGATGAGTATGTGGCAGAAGAAATTGATGAAAAACTGCAGTGGCTGGTGCAGAATCTTGAAAGTAAGCCACAGGTAACTATAACGTATTTTGTGCCGGATGAGAAAAAAGAAGGTGGCGCATTTGTCCAAAAGACTGGTTGCGTGAAGAAGCTGGACAGTTACCAAAAGACAATATTGTTTACAGACGATACGTGTATTGCTATAGAGAAGATTAAGGATATTGCTATAGATAAATAAAGAAATAATATAGATAAGCCGGCTGGAATACGGACAGATGTGGAGAAACAGAAAGGATAAAGAACGGCAAATTCCTCGCGAAAGCGTCAGAAATATGCTATGATAGTATTGTTATGTGCAAAGGAAATGATGAAGTGCAGACAGAAATATGTGAGAGTGCGGAAAGACTATGCAGGAAGAAAAGATTCGATTAAATAAATATATGGCGCAGGCGGGGCTTTGTTCACGGCGGGAAGCAGACAGGCTGATCGAGCAGGGGCGTGTCTACGTGAACGGTACGGTCGCAGGGCTGGGCTGTCTGGTAGGTTCAGCGGATAAGGTGCAGATCGGTAAAAAGGAGATCAAAGGAGCGGTCGAGAAGGTGCTGATCGCTTTTTATAAGCCGGTTGGTGTGACCTGCACGGAGAAAGACCGGTTTGCGGATAAAAAGATACTTGACTATGTGAAGACCAAAACGAGAGTGACTTATGCCGGGAGACTGGATAAGGATTCAGAGGGGCTCATGCTTCTGACAAATGACGGAGAGCTCATCCAGAAGCTGATGAGAGGCGCGGAAAAGCATGAGAAGGAGTATGTTGTAAAGGTAGAAAAAGAAATCACGCCTGAATTTCTGGAGAAGATGGCAGGCGGTATCTATCTGGAGGGGCTTGACAGGACAACAAGACCCTGCAAGATCACGCAGGAGGGAAAATACACCTTCCGGATCATTCTGACACAGGGACTGAACAGACAGATCCGCAGGATGTGTCAGGCGTGCGGAAACCGGGTAAAGCAGCTCAG
>DJNY01000188.1 GCA_002441865.1 Lachnospiraceae bacterium UBA6452
GCATCTTGATCGACTCTTTCAGCTCTGCGGTTTCTACCGGATTCATGCCTGCTGCAGGTTCATCAAGAAGCAAAAGCTTCATATCCGTTGCGAGGGCACGTGCGATCTCCAGAAGTCTCTGTTTCCCATAAGGGAGATTTTCCGCCAGCTGGTCGGCAAACCCATCCAGCTGAAAAAGCTTTAGCAGTTCCATTGCCTTCTGCGCTGTTTCCGCTTCCTCTTTCCAGAAAAACGGTGTTCTGAAGATCGACTGGAACAGATTGCATTTCATATCCTTATTAAAAGCAACCATGACATTTTCCAGAACCGTCATTTTTTTGAAAAGCCGGATATTCTGGAAGGTTCTGGCAATGCCCGCTTCCACGACCTGATGCGTGGAAAGCCCGTTCATTCGCCTGCCACACAGCATATAGCTGCCTGAGGTCGGTTTATAAATACCGGTGATCAGGTTGAAAATAGTCGTTTTTCCTGCACCGTTCGGACCGATCAGACCGATCAACTCACCGGGATAGATTTCAATATTCACATCATTAACTGCTTTCAGACCACCAAACTGGATCCCAAGGCATTTAGTCTCCAGCACCGAAACTCTTTCTTCTGCCATACCAGTCACCTCTTTCCTTTTGGGGTTTTCTTTTTGGTTATTTTTTCGATCAGCTTCGGAAGGGAGAATTCGCGTCCTCCAAACAGACCGGTTGGTTTAAAGATCATAACAACGACCAGAATCACCGCGTAGATCAACATTCTGTAGCTTGCAAAAGCAGGCACAACGTAGGAGATCAGCTGTGGCAGTGCGGAAAGAATCGGTGCTGCCACGATGGAGCCTGTCAAAGAGCCGCTGCCGCCTAAAATAACGATCGCAAGGAACTCTGACGATTTCGAGAAGTTAAAGTAAGTCGGTACTAACGTTGTTATGTAATGTGCGTAAATGGCGCCGGATACGCCTGCAAAAAATGCGGAGATCGTAAATGTCAGAACCTTTGTTTTCGTGACATTGATACCGGATGCTGCAGCCGCGATCCTGTCTTCCCGGATGGCGATCAGTGCTCTTCCGTATCTGGAACGGATATAGCAGTACATGATGAAAATGCAGATGACCATTGTGATGTAGACGTAATGGTAATCGGATACTTTGGCAATGCCTGCGAAGGATTTACCGAAGGTTGCTTTTCCGGTAATTGCCGGAATACCGAAGTTACTTAAGACAACGCGGACGATCTCGGCGACCGCCACGGTAACGATACAGAGGTAATCACCGCTGAGTCTCAATGCCGGAATACCAACTAATACACCGATCAGACCTGCTGCCAGTCCGCCTACGATAATGGCGATCAGATATAAGACGATCGCCGGCAGATCTGTCTGATCCTGAATGAGCGTTGTGACGATCGCTGAAGCATAGGCTCCGATCGACATAAAGCCTGCATGACCGAGTGAAAATTCACCCATATACCCTGTCAGCAGATTCAGGGAACAGACAATGATCGTATAAAACATACCAATGACAACAAGGCCATTGAAGTATGCAGATTTCTTTCCTAATATACCCGTATCAAATAACAGACAAAGAAGCAGGAACCCCAGTGCAACCGCTATCAGACAGATCAGATAATTTTTTTTCATACGCTTTGGCATAGCTCCACTCCCTTTCTCTTATACTTTTTCGCTTACTTTTTTACCCATCAGTCCGGTCGGCCGGATGAGCAGAACAAGGATCAGGATCAGATACGTGACCGCCTCATAAGTACCGGGAAGCATATATACCTTGACCATGATCTCAATGATGCCGAGCAAAAGTCCGCCGATCATAGCGCCGGGCACACTTCCGATCCCGCCCAAAACGGCGGCAACAAAGGCTTTCAATCCAAGTGTGATACCAAGCTCGTTTTTGATGCTGACATAAGATGTCGTGTACATCATGGATGCGACTGCTGCCAGTCCGGAACCGATCGCAAATGTCGCAGTAATGATTTTATTGACGTTAATTCCTACCAGGGTAGATGCTATCTTATCCTCCGGAACGGCTCTCATTGCCTTTCCGAGCTTTGTGTACTTAATAAACAGTGTCAGAAGAAGCATCATGACAAGTCCGATGGCGAGTGTCAGAATGGTTGTCGCCGGGATCGTGACGCTGCCAAAGGAAACTGCCGGCAGATCAAACATCGGCGGTACGTTTCTCGGTGCGGAACCGAAAATAACAAGTGCACCGTTTTCGAGCACCAGACTCATACCGAGTGCTGTGATCAGTGCAGTTGTAGATCCCTGTCCCCTGACCGGTTTATATGCGATCTGTTCTGTCAGAACACCTACACAGACACAGACAAGGATCGCTGCAAATACGGCAAACCATGCGGGAAGTCCCAGTTTCAGCATGACAGGGATCACATAGAACAATGTAAATCCGCCTACCATGATGAAATCACCATGTGCGAAATTGATCATTCTGATGATACCGTAGACCATGGTATAACCGAGAGCTGTCAGTGCATAAATAGAACCCAGATTCAATCCGTTTGCCAGACTTTGAATAAATTTAGCCATATGCCCTCATCTCCATTTCTTTTCTTTTTAGTGGGTGGCCGGAGGGCTCCTTTGCCGTTCCGGTCACCCTATGCACGCCAGTGTTACATGGCCTTTGCATCATACAAGTGGGGACTCATCCCCTGCATAACTTAGAAGCTACCGTAATAGCTGAGTGTTCCGTCCTTAAATGTTTCAATCGTGAAAGGCTTCTTTGCGTCACCGTTTTCATCGTAAGTGATCTCGCCGCCCATGCTTTCATATTTCATGCCAAGCAGTGTGTCCTTGATAATGGAAGGATCGGAAGAGCCTGCTTCCTCCATTGCCTGTACGAGCATCTTGACTGAATCGTAATACAGGGAAGAAACTGCATTCAGACCATCTTCACCGTATTCTGCCTTATAAGCTGCCACATAATTTTTAACGGCTTCTGTGTCAGCGGAAAGATCCAGATGTGCCAGATAGTAGCAGTTGTCAAACTTGCTTTCGTATCCTGTAACATCTGTTCCGTCCCATGCATCACCACCGAGGATCGGACCTGTAAAGCCTGCATCTCTTGCCTGGGAAACAAAGTTTGGTACGGTATCATAGTTGTTCGGATAAATAATAACTTCAGCGCCCTGTTCGATCGCTTTTGAGATCTGTGCTGTATAGTCGGTATCTGTTGTCACACAGCCATAATGCTCATAAGTCACATCAGACATATCAGCAAGCGCTCCCTCCATCGCTTCTGCAAGACCCGCACAATAATCGGAATCTTCCGCAGCCACAATTGCAATATTTTTTGCACCGAATTCTTCTGTTGCCAGCTTGGCAAGTGTCGGACCCTGATCCGCATCGGAGAAACATTCCCTGAAAATGTAATCACCTGTCTTACAGATCGTTGCGTTTGTGGAATATGGTGTGATGACGAGCATGCCACTGTCCTGTGCTGTTTCCACAAAGGAAAGGGTACAGCTGGAAGAACAAGAACCGATGACTGCGCTGATATCATAAGATGCACAGTTGTTGTATGCGCTGATCGCTTCCGTTGCATCTGACTTGTCATCTGCAAATACCGCTGATTCCAGTGTGTAAGTCTTATCTCCAAGTGTTACACCGCCGGCTTCGTTGATCTCTTTGATCGCCAGGTTGTAACCATTGATCGCACCTTCACCCCAGCTGGCAAGACTTCCTGTCAGTGGTGCAATACCTGCGATCAGGATGGAATCGGAATCTCCGCCTGCTGCATCGGATGATGCTTCTGCTGCTCCCGATGTGGAAGCCGTCTCATCTGCGGTGCTGCCACAGCCTGTTAAAAGGCTGGCACCAAGTGCCGCGATCATCGCCGCTGTTATGACTGTTTTGATTCGTTTTTTCATAGTTTTGTCCTCCTCTTTTTGAAAATTTATCATTCAACCCTTCGCAAAGCTTACAGGCCAAATTTCACTTTTACATAATTCTCCATGACATCGACACAACGGTCTCTGCCAACTCTGGCACTGTTAAGTGTCATGTCGTAATTCACCGGATTTGTCCAGTAATTTCCGTTTGTATAATGCTTGTAATAATCTGCACGGTATTTATCTGTTTTTTCGATCAGCCGGTGTGCTTCGCTTTCCGTTACACCCATCTTTTTGACAATGGATGCCACACAGTCTGCACGTGGCGCTTCTATGTAGAAGCTGGCGACATTGCAGTAATCTCTCAATACATAGTCCGCACATTTTCCGATCACAATAAAGGATGTTTCATCCGCCAGCTTTCGGATCAGCTCGCTCTGGATATTGAATAAGTTGTTGTTGGATGTAAACCGCTTATCCGACGGCTCTACCACGTAATGAAACGGAAGTCCCTTCAGCTTATCCGAAATCTCGATCTTCTCGTCTGCCAGATTGAAAAGTGCTTCGTTGATACCACTGCTTTCGGAAGCCATTCTCAAGATCTGCTGCTCATAGCAAGGAATTCCCAGCCTTTCTGCCAGTTTTACACCAATCTCTTTTCCACCGCTGCCAAATCCTCTGGCAATCGTAATGACAAATTTCTGCATATTGTTCTCCTCCTCACTATTAGGAATCACAAAGGAGCTTTTACAGTTTTGTAAAAGCTCCTTTGCTTATATCATGGGTCATGCTGACTGATTGTTATGCCTCCCACAACTTCTTATATATTTGTAAGATATCTTCCTTTGTTACTTCTTTGATCGTATTTCCCGGACTGCCGCTTGCCAGTGCATCATCTGCCATCTTATCCATCTTTTCAAAAAATGCCCCTTTATCGATGCCATACGCTTCCAGCGTCGGAATCTCGATCGTCCTGCACAGGTCTTCCAGATAGATGAAAAAGGCATCTGCACATTCCTTATCGGATCCTGCTGCACCAAGTGCTCTGCCGATCGCTGCAAATCTGGAAAGACATCCGTCCTTTGCAAATGCCAGGCATTTAGAGATCAGCATGGCGTTGGAAATCCCGTGCGGCACATGAAAGAGTGCGCCGATCGGTCTGCTCATGCCATGCACAAGCGTCACACTTGCATTGTTGATGCAGACACCGGCTTCGTATGCAGCAAGAGCCATCTGTGTTCTGGCTTCCAGATCTTCGCCGTTTTCGTAAGCCGCAGGTAAATAAGTAAATACCCGTTTGATCGCGGATATTGCGAATATATCGGTATACGGTGTTGCCTTTCTGGATGTATACGCCTCTACCGCATGTGTCAGGGCATCCATTCCGGTCGCTGCTGTGATCGACTTCGGTGCTGTAACGGAAAGCGTCGGATCGATGTCCGCCAGCTTTGGGATCACCTTTTCATCCGTGATCAGCTTTTTCGTATCCGTTGCGGATTCTGTCACACAGTAAAATTTTGTTGCTTCCGATCCGGAGCCTGCTGTTGTCGGTATTAAGGCGATCGGTGCATAACCGGATGCTGCGGAAACTGCTTTGGCACTGTCCTGTGGACTTCCGCCGCCAATCCCGATGACCATATCGCAGCCTTCTGTGTCATATACCTTTTTGGCAGCCGCAACCATCAGGTCATCCGGTTCTCCTTTGATATCTGTAAAGACGGTGTAGCTGACACCTGCTTCCTCTAAGGAATCGGTCAGTTTCTTCACAATCCCGCTCTTCTCCACAATCTTACCGGAAATGATCAGTGCGTGGCTTCCAAGCTGGCTGATCTGCTCCTTTGCCATGGAAATTGCATTTTCCCCGACTATTGTCCTGCCGGGCATTAAAATCTGATACATGTCATCCACCTCCTGTAGCTTCGTCCCTGCGGAGCTTTTTCTGTGATGGTATCACAGAAAAAAGCCGGTGTACACTGTACCCGACTTCTTTGTCTTATTTTCTGTGTTTTGTTTGATGTTGGAGTCATCATAGCATCTGCCCTTTGCACTGGCAATAGCAAACAAAACACTCATTTTTGTGCATCTGCACATGCGGATGAAACCATCCTCTCTCCGACTTTACAGGATATCTTCCACGCAAAGTGCCACATACAGTCTTGCTTTGCCTTCCCAGGAAGAAAGATCGATCCCCATGATCTCCTCTGCCTTCTTCACATAATTGTTGACGGTGTTACGATGGATAAAACATTTTTCACTGACTTCTCCCTGATGCCCGTCACATGCCACATA
>DJNY01000215.1:0-2982 GCA_002441865.1 Lachnospiraceae bacterium UBA6452
AAATATTCAAATAATCTGACAATTTACTAAAAAGTTACTATTTACAAATGAAAAAAATAGAGGTATAGTTTCTCTAACAAAAGAAAACCGACTGGCAGCAGACAGGGAAAGGAGTCAGATCATGTTTGACGCACAACCATCTGCCAAACGACCACCATTATATCGGTCATCGTTTGAGCATGACAACTGCGGTATCGGTGCCTGCGTGAATATCAAAGGACAGAAAAGCAGGGCGACCGTAGAAAACGCACTTAGAATTGTAGAAAATCTTGAACACAGAGCCGGCAAAGACGCCGAGGGTAAGACCGGAGACGGAGTAGGTATCCTGACACAGGTATCACATAAGTTCTTCTCAAAGGTCACAAATACCCTCGGCTTTTCTATTGGTAAGGAGAGAGAATACGGAGTAGGTATGTTCTTCTTCCCACAGGATGAGCTGCAGCGTAATCAGGCAAAGAAGATGTTTGAGATCATTGTAGAAAAGGAAGGCATGGAGTTTTTAGGCTGGAGAGAGGTTCCGACCTATCCTTCCGTACTCGGTCATAAAGCGATCGAATGTATGCCTTATATCATGCAGGCATTTATCAAAAAACCTGATGATGTGGCAAAGGGACTGGATTTTGACCGCAAACTCTATATTGTCAGACGTGTCTTTGAACAGTCTACAGATGTGACCTACGTGGTATCCTTGAGCAGCCGTACGATCGTCTATAAAGGTATGTTCCTTGTCGGACAGCTTCGTACCTTCTTTAAGGATCTGCAGGATGAGGATTACGAGTCAGCGATCGCGATCGTACATTCCCGTTTCTCCACAAATACAAATCCGAGCTGGGAAAGAGCACATCCAAACCGGTTCATCGTGCACAACGGTGAGATCAACACGATCCGCGGTAATGCAGATAAGATGCTTGCCCGTGAGGAAAATATGGAATCCGAGCATCTGCATGGCGAACTGCATAAGATCCTGCCTGTGATCAATGCATCCGGTTCCGATTCCGCAATGCTTGACAATACACTGGAATTCCTTGTCATGAGTGGCATGGATCTGCCCCTGGCAGTCATGATCACCATTCCGGAGCCGTGGGCAAACAATAAAACCATGTCCCAGAAAAAGAAGGACTTCTATCATTATTATGCAACAATGATGGAGCCATGGGACGGACCGGCTTCTATCCTGTTTTCGGACGGTGATGTGATGGGTGCGGTACTTGACCGTAACGGTCTGCGTCCTTCCAGATATTTTATTACAGATGACGATCAGCTGATTCTTTCTTCCGAGGTCGGGGTTCTGCCGATTGATCCGACAAAGATCGTGAAAAAGGAAAGACTTCGTCCGGGCAAGATGCTCCTTGTGGATACGGTAAAAGGCCGTGTCATTGATGATGATGAGATCAAGGATGCTTATGCGGGCAAAGAACCGTATGGGGAATGGCTGGATTCCAACCTCGTAGAGCTGCATTCCTTAAAGATCCCGAATGAGCGTGTTCCGGAATTTACCTATGAAGAAAGACAGCGTATGCAGAAAGCATTCGGTTACACGTATGATGAGCTGAAACAGAGCATTCTGCCAATGGCAAAAAATGGCAGCGAAGCGATCGCAGCCATGGGTGTGGATACCCCGCTTCCGGTGCTCAGCAAAGCAAAACATCCGCTGTTCCATTACTTTAAACAGTTATTTGCACAGGTAACCAACCCGCCGATCGATGCGATCCGTGAGGAAGTCGTTACTTCTACGACAACGTATATCGGAACAGACGGTAACCTGCTTGAAGAGTCACCGAAAAACTGTAATGTGCTGCAGGTCAACAATCCGATCCTGACCAATACCGATCTGATGAAGATCAAGAGCATGAAGGAGGAAGGCTTTAAAGTAGAAACCGTTCCGATCACCTACTATAAAAATACAAGTCTGGAGAAGGCAATCGACAGACTGTTCGTGGAAGTGGACAGAGCATTCCGTGACGGTGTCAACATCATCATCCTGTCCGACAGAGGCGTGGATGAAAACCATGTGGCAATCCCGTCACTGCTTGCAGTATCCGCTCTGCAGCAGCATCTGGTTACTACAAAGAAACGTACAAGCGTAGCGATTATTCTGGAAAGTGCAGAGCCGAGAGAGGTACATCACTTTGCAACGCTGTTAGGCTTTGGTGCCTGTGCGATCAACCCGTATCTGGCACAGGAGTCCATCAAGGAACTGATCGACAACCACATGCTGGATAAAGATTACTATGCGGCAGTAGACGATTACAACCATGCGGTACTGAGCGGTATCGTCAAGATCGCATCCAAGATGGGTATTTCCACGATCCAGTCTTATCAGGGTTCCAAGATCTTTGAAGCGATCGGTATCGATTATGATGTGATCAACAAATACTTTACAGATACGGTCTGCCGCGTCGGCGGTATTACAATGAAGGATATCGAGCAGCAGGTAGACGAGCTGCATTCTCTGGCATTTGATCCGCTGGAGCTTGCAACCGACCTGACACTTGACAGTCCGGGCCATCACAAGATGCGTTCCGGCGGTGATGAGCATCTGTACAATCCAAAGACGATCCATCTGCTGCAGGAAGCAACAAGACGCGGTGATTATGAGATGTTCAAGCAGTATACAGCCTGCGTGAATGATGAAACAAGCATTAAGACACTGCGTGGTCTGATGGACTTCAACTATCCGAAGAAAGGCATTTCCATTGATGAAGTGGAAAGTGTTGATTCCATTGTAAAACGTTTCAAGACAGGTGCAATGTCCTATGGTTCTATTTCACAGGAAGCACATGAATGTCTGGCGGTAGCCATGAACAACCTGGGCGGTAAATCCAATACCGGTGAAGGTGGTGAGGATCTGGAACGGCTTTCCATCGGACCGGACGGACTGAACAAATGCTCTGCGATCAAGCAGGTAGCAAGTGGCCGTTTTGGTGTAACAAGTAAATATCTGACCAGTGCAAAGGAAATCCAGATCAAGATGGCACAGGG
>DJNY01000215.1:3129-16298 GCA_002441865.1 Lachnospiraceae bacterium UBA6452
GTGTCGGTCTGATCTCCCCGCCGCCGCATCATGATATTTATTCGATCGAAGACCTGGCGCAGCTCATCTATGATTTGAAAAATGCCAATAAAGATGCCCGTATTTCTGTCAAACTCGTATCAGAATCCGGTGTCGGAACAGTCGCAGCAGGTGTGGCAAAAGCCGGTGCACAGGTAGTACTTGTTTCCGGTTATGACGGCGGTACAGGAGCTGCACCGCGTAACTCCATCCACAATGCAGGTCTTCCGTGGGAGCTTGGTCTTGCCGAGACACACCAGACACTGATCATGAACGGACTGAGAAACAAGGTCATCATTGAGACAGACGGTAAGCTGATGAGCGGTCGTGACGTTGTGATCGCAGCACTTCTGGGTGCTGAGGAATACGGCTTTGCAACCGCACCGCTTGTAACGATGGGCTGTGTGATGATGCGTGTCTGCAACCTGGATACATGCCCTGTCGGTATCGCAACCCAGAATCCGGAGCTGCGTAAGCGTTTCCGCGGCAAACCGGAATATGTCGAAAACTTCATGCGCTTTATCGCAGAAGAAATGCGTGAATATATGGCACAGCTTGGTATCCGCACGATCGATGAACTCGTTGGACGTACCGATCTTCTGAAGGTACGTGAGGGACTGGATGCCAGATATGAACGTATCGATCTGAGCAATATTTTAAATAACCCATATGCAGGCAGTAAGGAGAAGGTAACCTTTGATCCGAAACAGGCATATGATTTCCATCTGGAAAAGACAAAAGACGAAAAGGTACTTTTAAAACAGCTTGGCAAAGCATTGGAGACAGGTGCAAAGAGAAGCATTGAAGTGGATGTTACCAACACAGACCGTGCATTCGGTACGATCCTCGGTGCAGAGATCACGAAGCGTTTCTACAATACGTTACCTGAAGACACCTACCGTGTACTTTGTAACGGCGCCGGCGGTCAGAGCTTTGGTGCTTTCATTCCGAAGGGACTGACACTGGAGCTTGTCGGTGATTCCAATGACTACTTCGGCAAAGGTCTTTCCGGCGGTAAGCTGATCGTATATCCGCCAAAGGGCAGCAAGTTCAAACAGGATGAAAACATTATCATCGGTAACGTGGCACTGTACGGTGCAACAAGCGGTAAAGCCTTTATCAACGGTGTAGCGGGAGAACGTTTCTGCGTCCGTAACTCCGGTGCGATCGCTGTTGTGGAAGGCGTCGGCGATCATGGCTGTGAATATATGACAGGTGGCCGTGCGGTCATCCTGGGCTGTGTCGGCAAGAACTTTGCAGCCGGTATGAGCGGCGGTATCGCTTATGTACTGGATGAAAACAATGATCTGTATACAAAGGTCAACAAAGATATGGTTTCTTCTTCCGAGATCACATCCAAATACGATGTACTCGAGCTGAAGGATATGATCAAGGAGCATGTTGCCTATACAAATTCCGAAAAGGGCAAACAGATCCTCGATAACTTTGGAGAATATCTGCCGAAGTTTAAGAAGATCATCCCACATGACTATGAACGTATGCTGAAAGCGATCGTGCAGATGGAGGAAAAGGGACTTTCCGCAGAGCAGGCACAGATCGAGGCATTTTATGCCAACAAAAATAAGTAGGAGGTGGCAGCATGGGAAAACCAACAGGCTTTATGGAGTATGAAAGACAGGTTTCAATAGCCGAGGAACCGAAAGAGAGAATTAAACATTTTAATGAATTCCATACGCACCTCCCGAAAGAAAAACAGCAACTGCAGGGTGCAAGATGTATGGAATGCGGTGTACCGTTCTGTCAGGCAGGCATGGATCTGTGCGGTATGACAAGCGGATGCCCGCTGCATAACCTTGTTCCGGAATGGAACGATCTGGTATACACCGGAAACTGGCAGCAGGCATATAACAGACTGAAAAAGACAAATAACTTCCCGGAATTTACTTCCCGCGTCTGCCCGGCACTTTGCGAAAATGCATGTACGTGCGGACTTTACGGAGATCCGGTGGCAACCAAGGAAAACGAATATGCCATCATTGAAAATGCATATGAAAAAGGATATGCAGCAGCGAACCCTCCAAAGGTCAGGACCGGTAAAAAGGTAGCGGTTGTCGGCAGCGGTCCAAGCGGACTGGCAGTTGCAGACCAGCTGAATAAACGAGGCCATCTGGTAACGGTATTTGAAAGACATGACCGGATCGGCGGACTGCTCATGTACGGTATTCCGAATATGAAGCTGGAAAAGCGGATCATTGACCGGAAGATCGACGTGATGAAGGCAGAGGGCATCACATTTGTGACAAATACAGATATCGGCAAGGATATCAAGCCGGCAAAGCTGCTTGCAGACTTTGACCGCGTCGTGCTCTGCTGCGGTTCTTCCAACCCACGTGATATTACAGCACCGGGCAGAGATGCGGAAGGCATTTACTTTGCAGTTGATTTCCTGAGCCGGAATACAAAATCTCTTCTGGATTCTGATTTCAAGGATGGAAATTATGTCAATGCAAAGGGCAAAAATGTGATCATCATCGGTGGCGGTGATACCGGAAACGACTGTGTCGGTACGTGTATGAGACATGGCTGCAAATCCGTGACACAGATCGAAATGATGCCTAAGGCACCGGACAAACGTGCGGCAAACAATCCATGGCCGGAATGGCCGAAGATCTGCAAGACGGATTACGGTCAGGAAGAGGCAATTGCTGTATTCGGACATGATCCGCGTATTTATGAATCCACGGTAAAAGAATTTATCAAGGATAAAAACGGCAAGCTGAAAGCGGTTAAGATCGTAAAACTTGCATGGGAAAAGGATCCTCAGACAGGCAGAATGAATAGTAAAGAAGTAGCAGGTAGTGAAAAGATCATGGATTGTGAACTTGTACTCATTGCGGCAGGCTTCCTGGGTGCACAGAAATATGTCACTGATGCGTTTAAAGTGGAACTGACACCGAGAACGAATGTGAAGACAGAGCAAAATAGTTTTAAAACAAATGTGAAAAATGTGTTTACAGCGGGCGATATGCACACAGGACAATCTCTGGTTGTCAAAGCGATCAGACAGGGACGTGAATGCGCACGGGAAGTTGATGAAAGCCTGATGGGCTATTCAAATCTGTATGTTCAGTAAAAAATGCATCATTTTAAATGGTAAAATGAAAAAATGACGTAAAATACATGAAAAATGTGCAAAAAAGTGAAAGGATACCACATTTCATTAGTGAAATTTTTACAAAGCCGGCAGATAGGAAACGAATGCACTGTGCAGGATTGCACGGAAAAGATCCAAAAGCAAAATTGTATTAAAATAAATACTTTACTTTTTGCGTAAATTGGGTATAATGCAAACAATGAAACAAAAAATCAGTATTCTGGCATAGTAAGAAAGGTGGTAATTTCTATGACACAACACAAGATTTTTTTAAGACATGATGAAGTAAAAGAATTTGTAAAGAGAGCATCCGCATGCGATTTTGATATTGACATTTCTTATAATCACTATACAGTAGACGCAAAATCCATTTTAGGTGTATTGGCTCTGGATTTCAGACAGGCATTGACAGTTTGCTGTCATGGCTATGATGAAGGTTTTGAAAAATATCTTGGCAAGTACGCAATGGCTTGCTAAGTATATTGCAGGAACAGACGAAGCACCTCCGACGTTGTCGGGGGTGCTTTTTGTGTGTAATAGGAAACGTCGTTTCTGTTATGACGGCCGCTGATCAGAGTGCGGATTCGCAGAGCGTATTTCTGCTCTGTATGCGGGCATCCGCAGTGCGGTTGCGGAGCAATCAGGCATGAACTGTGGTTTCAGGCAATGTCATGCATCGGGGAGAAAGGACATGATATGTCGTCTTGCAGATGAAACAATGAAATGTTATGATATTTCTATGGTTAGATATACCTAACCATAGAAAGGAAATTGATCATGGCAAAACAATCAATGAAATATCGTATTTTACGAAAAGGAAACGGATTGCATATGAAGAAATTCAAGTACTGCATGAATCATAAAGAAGATGAAGCATATATGGAAAAAATGTGCCAGAAAGGCTGGGCGGCGACTGGTCTTGTAGAGGGTATATGGACATTTGTACCTTGCAGACCCGGGCAATATCATTTCCGGGTCTGTTATCTGCGTGGAAAGAGCAGTGCGGAGGTGGAAACACTGAAACGCGATCTTGCCGCAAAAGGGATTGTATTTGTATCACGCTATTCTTTCTGGGGAATCTTTCGCAGTGAGCATGCGTTCATGCTTTATACACCGGAGGAAGAACAGGAGGTCTGCAGCAGGATCTACCAGCCGATGCCCTGGGGAAGCCTGATCAGCTGGCTGGCTTTCTTTGTGCTGCTGATGCTTTCCGTGAAGATCAGTGCATGGTTTCTGATACTGGCTGTGCTATTTGGCATCTATGCGCTCATGTGTACCTGCCTCGGCATTTCCTATAAAAGGCTGCTGCGGAGGCTGAAGCAGTAAATAAAACAACCGGGATATCCATTTAATCTAGGATTTCAAACTGGGGGCTCTCCTGAAAAGGAGGGCTTTTATTTTGCCGGCTTCTATATTGTTATTCATACAAAATAATGATTTTCAGCAAATATGTATGAATGGCAACAGGAGATAAAAGGCTGGATTCGTCCAAAATAGAGTTGAGGCAAAAAAGTATGAAAAATAAGGCATAGAATGGAAGAAATCGAAAATATGGTGGAAAATTAGTTGGGATTTTTCGCCTTTTTTTAGGATAATTGGTGTAAGAGGATGAATATAGCCCAGAAGGGCAAATTAAGATTCGTCCAAAATCGATGAAACAGGCAAAGATGGATGAAACAGGTAAGCCACCATCCATAACCTGCATACGATACTTGACACCTCCCATACAGTGGGAGACAATAAGAAAGATCCGATATGAATCCATGCAGTATAGAAAATAGGAAAGGAGGTGCCAACGTGGATATCCAGATTTCAGTGCGGAATCTTGTGGAATTTATTTTCCGGGAAGGTGATATTGATAACAGACATGCAGCTTCGCCGGATGCCATGCAGGACGGCAGCAGGATCCACAGAATGATCCAGAAACGCATGGGGCTGGAGTATGAAGCGGAGGTGTCTCTTCGTTATACGGTTCCTTATGAGAACTACCGGATCCAGATCGAGGGACGTGCGGATGGCGTGATCCACAGAGAAAACGGACAGGTGATCGTGGATGAGATCAAGGGAACCTATCAGGAGCTGAAGCATATCAGGGAGCCAAAGAAAGTCCATCTGATGCAGGCGCTCTGCTATGCATTTATTGTGGCGGAAAAAGAAGACCTGCGGGAGATCGGTGTCCGCATGACATATTGCAACATGGATACGGAGGAGATCAAGTATTTTCATGAGACTTATACCAGAGTGGAAGTCCGAAACTGGTTCTGGGATCTCATGGACAGGTATAAAAAGTGGGCGGACTTTACCTATGAATGGTATCAGAAGCGGCAGGAGAGCATTCATGCACTTGTTTTTCCGTTTGCATACAGGACAGGACAGAAGGAACTGGTCGGACATGTGTATCAGACGATCTGCCACAAAAAGAAGCTGTTCATTCAGGCGCCGACCGGCGTAGGCAAGACGATCTCCACGATCTTTCCGGCGGTAAAGGCGGTCGGAGAGGAAAAGGCGGATAAGATCTTTTATCTGACGGCAAAAACGATCACCAGAACGGTGGCAAAGGAAGCCTTTTCTATTCTGGCAGAAAAAGGGCTCTGCTATAAAACGGTTCTGCTGACCGCAAAGGAGAAGATCTGCCCGCTGGAGGAGTGCAGCTGTAATCCGGTGGACTGCCCTTATGCGAAAGGACATTTCAGCAGGATCAATGATGCCATTTATGCACTTTTGCAGGAACAGGACTGCTTTGACCGGGATACCGTGCTGGAGTATGCGGAGCGTTTTATGGTCTGCCCGTTTGAGATGTCACTGGATATGAGCCTGTTTTCGGATGCGGTGATCTGTGATTACAACTATCTGTTTGATCCGTATGTGCATTTAAAACGCTTTTTTACGGAGGGCATCAAAGGCCCTTATCTGTTTCTGATCGATGAAGCGCACAATCTCGTGGAACGTGGACGGGAAATGTACAGTGCACAGCTTGTGAAAGAGGATTTTCTGGCTTTGAAAAAGGCTATTAAAGAATATAAGACGGGATTGGATAAATATATTGACCGCTGCAATAAGGAACTGCTTGCGCTCAAAAAAGAGCAGTGTGACATGGTCGTGGAATCTGCGGGCAGCTTTACGATGCAGCTTTCAAGGCTGCACAGTGCGATCGGTACTTATCTGGAGGATCATGAGGACAGTCCGGTGCGGGAAGAAATCCTGCAGTTTTATTTTGAAGCCGGGCGGTTTCTCGATGTCAGTGAGCGGCTGGATGACCACTACAGGATTTATACACGTCTCAGGGAAGACGGCAGCTTCCTGATCCGGGAATACTGCATCGATCCTTCCTTGCGCCTGCAGGAATGTATGGACGAGGGGGTGGCATCCATCCTGTTTTCGGCAACTTTTCTGCCAATCCAGTATTATAAACAGCTTTTGGGCGGAACAAAGGAAGATTTTGAAGTGTATGCAAGCTCTGCTTTCCGTAAGGAGCAGATGCAGCTGCTTCTGGCAAGTGATGTTACAAGCCGTTATACAAGACGCTGTGAGCTGGAATATTATCACATCGCGGCCTATATTTCCAATATTGTAACGCAGAGAAGCGGCAATTATATGATCTTCTTTCCGTCCCACCAGTTTTTAGAGCAGGTATATAACTGCTATATGGATCACTTTTATATAGAAGAAACACAGGAATGTATCGTGCAGCAGGAATACATGAATGAAGCCGCAAGAGAGCAGTTCCTTAAGCGGTTTGCGGCAGCAGAAGCTGCCCCGGATACCGATGATAAGAGCAGAGCCGCCTCGTGGGAGAGTCTTGTGCATATGGAGATTGAGCAGGAAGAAAAGAGCCTGCTTGGCTTCTGTGTGCTTGGTGGTATTTTCTCGGAAGGGATCGATCTGAAGGGAGAAAGCCTGATCGGTGCGATCATTGTCGGAACCGGTCTGCCGCAGGTGTGTTTTGAACGGGAAATGCTGAAAGACTACTTTGATGCGGAAGGAAAAAACGGCTTTGATTTTGCATACCGGTATCCGGGCATGAATAAAGTACAGCAGGCTGCGGGCAGAGTAATCAGAAGTGAGAATGACAGGGGCGTTGTGGCACTTCTGGATGACCGTTTTCTGCAGAATGGCTATCAGAAACTGTTTCCCCGGGAGTGGCAGTCTTACCGGTGTGTAACAGGATCGACCTGCGCAGCGGCGGTGGATAACTTCTGGAAAAGCACAAAAGAAGATAAATAACGGATGAAATACAAAGATATCCACATAAGAGAGTTGACATAAAAGAAAAATAAAAATGCATGTTATGAAATTGATAAAATGTCGAGAAATATCGAAAATTCAATTATGACATGCATTTTTTGCAATTTTGGACAGCAAATTCCGGATAAGACAGGTTTGTCATAATGTGTGGATAACTATGTGGAAAGTGTGGATTTCTCGCTGAAAGCGGATAACCTGTTCAAAATCAGGCACTTGCAGATGAAAAAAATATCTTGCAAGACATCTTGCAAAATAAAGAGGATCGTAAAAATGCTTATGTTAACCGTAAAAAGATTCCTTTATAAAATAACAGCAGATGTAAAATGGCAGGCAGACACAGATATTTCACAGATTCCATGAGGGGAATCCGGCGCCGTATCTTGGTTTTACAGATGGATTGTGTTATACTAAAGAACGTGAGCAGTTAAAACAAACTTCAGAAAAGAGGAATGAAATTATGTGGGCATATGAGAGTGTGTTTTATCAGATTTATCCGCTGGGCTTTTGCGGCGCACCGTTTGAAAACGATGGTGTGGAAGTAAACAGGATTCAGAAAGTGATTGACTGGATCCCGCATATCAAAAAGCTGGGCGCAAATGCGATCTACTTTTCACCGGTATTTGAATCTGATACGCATGGATATAATACAAGAGATTATACAAAGATCGATAAGCGGCTGGGAACGAACGCGGATTTTGCAAAGGTATGTGATGCATTACATAAAGAAGGTATCCGTGTTGTGCTGGATGGTGTGTTCAATCATGTGGGCAGAGGCTTCTGGGCATTTCAGGACGTTTTGCAGAACCGTGAGAATTCCCGCTATAAAGACTGGTTTGCCCGGATCGATTTCGGCGGCAATTCCAATTATAACGACGGGCTCTGGTATGAAGGCTGGGAAGGCAACTATGATCTGGTCAAGTTAAACCTCAGAAACGAAGAAGTGGTACAGCATATTTTCAGTGCGATCAAGGGCTGGATCGAAGAATTTGATATCGACGGACTGCGTCTTGATGTGGCATATTGCCTGGATGAAGAGTTTGCAAGACGGCTGCGGAGCTTCTGTGACAGCCAGAAGCAGGATTTCTTCCTGGTAGGGGAAATGCTGCACGGTGATTATAACAGAATGATGAATGACCGGATGTTCCACTCCGTAACAAATTATGAGTGTTACAAAGGTCTGTTTTCCAGCTTCAACAGCATGAACATGTTTGAGATCGTTCATTCCCTTCTGCGTCAGTTCGGACCGGAAAACTGGACATTATATAAAGGAAAACATCTGTTATCATTTGTGGATAACCATGATGTTTCCAGAATCGCAAGCAATCTGACAAATGAAAAGCATCTGCCGCTCATCTATGCCATGATGTTTGGTATGCCGGGTATTCCATGTGTTTATTACGGCAGTGAATGGGGTGCAAAGGCAAACAAGAGTGAGGGGGATCCGGCGCTTCGTGCATGCTTTGACGCACCTGTATATAATGAGCTGTCTGCTTTTATCACAAAGCTGGCAGAAGCAAAGAAGAACAGTGAAGCATTGAATTATGGCGGCTTCCGCAGCGTGGTACTGACAAACAGGCAGTGTATTTTTGCAAGAGAAACGGCAAATGAGAGAGTCTTTGTGGCGATCAATGCGGATGAGAACAGCTACACAGCACATTTCGATGCGGGCTGTGGACAGGCCGTTGATCTGATAACAGGCGATACACATGATTTTGGCGGCGGCAGCCAGCTGCCCCCATACAGTGCGGCGTTTTGGAAGATGGAGCGTTAAATGGCAGGGAAAACAGTTATCCGTGTAAAAGATCTCTATAAAGTATACCGTGTTGGCGACAGTAAGGTAAAAGCATTAAATGGTGTGGACTTTACAATACAAAAGGGAGAATTCTGCTCCATCGTGGGAACCTCCGGTTCCGGCAAGTCTACCCTGCTGAATATGCTGGCCGGACTTGAAAAGCCGACCAAGGGACAGATCGTGATCGCGGGAGAACATATTGAAAAGAAAAGTGAGAACCAGCTTGTCAAATTCCGAAGAGAGCATATCGGCTTTATCTTTCAGTCATTTAATCTCCTGCCGGCTTTAAGTGCTGTGGAAAATGTGGCACTGCCGCTTACCTTTCAGGGAATGGACAAGGCAAAAAGACTGGAAAAGGCATCTCAGGTGCTTGATCTGGTAGGGCTTTCCAGACATAAAAACCATAAGCCGACACAGATGTCGGGCGGACAGCAGCAGCGTGTCGGTATTGCAAGGGCGCTTGTTGTGAACCCGCAGATCATTTTTGCGGATGAGCCGACGGGAAATCTGGATTCCCATACTTCGGCCGAGGTAATGGAACTGATCAGGACGATCATCCATGAGCAAAACCAAACACTAGTTATGGTAACACACGATGATCATCTGGCGGGCTTTGCAGACCGGATCTTCCGGATTTCTGACGGTAAGATCGTCAGCATTGAAACGGGAAGAAAACAATAATGGAGCATACAGCGCATGAAATAAAGGAGGAGTTCGTTTCATGACTATGAAATTGAAAAAAACAGGAATTGCACTTTTGGCGGCAATGCTTGTCCTGGGGAATGTAACGCCTGTTATGGCAACGCAGACATCGGGAGCACAGCAGACGACACAGACGCAGACAAAGACAGATACGCTGCAGGAAGAAAAGGAAGATGCGGTAAAAGAGATCGGAGATTATGGCAGCATCACAAAGCTGAAAACCGATGCGGAGACTGCAAAAAAGATAGATGAGCTTGTTGCCAGATATCAGGAACTGATCGGAACAGCGGATAAGGACAAGAATAAATCGGGACTTTCCACTTCCGCCAGCATCGAGGATTGTGTATCAAGTGCAAAAGCAGCAATCGATGCACTGGCAGCCGGGGATGATAACAGCGGTCAGGATGATACGAATGTGAATCCGTCTTCTACAAGTGACTTTGTGATGGTAGGCGGTGACTGGGTTACACCGGTTGCAACTTACGGACAAAATGTCAATATTGTGCTGCCGGTTGTCAATATGGGCAGTGTCAATCTGGCAAATGTATCTGTAACGCCTGTTATTTCTAATTCGGTGACAGAATGGCCGTTTGAGATCGAAACAAGCGGCTACACACAGACGATCACAGATCTGCCGGGAAAAGGTAACGGACAGAGTGATATGGACAGAAGACGGGAACTGACCTGGACACTGAAGACAAGGGAAGATGCACCGTCAGGATATTATAAGCTGCAGTTTACTGCTTTATATTATGTGGGAACAGAAGCAGAAAGTGCGACACTGACCACCTATGTAAAGGTTGTCGGAGCGCCGGGCAGCGGTAATGTGGAAACAGAAGGCGGCGGCAGCTCCACGCCGCGTGTTATCGTGACAGGTTTTACGACCGATCCTGCAGAAGTCAATGCGGGAGATACCTTTACGCTGACACTGCATCTGAAAAATACATCCAGGCGGACGGCAGTATCCAATATGCTTGTTAATTTTACTGCTCCGTCGGAAGGCAGTGACACGGAAAATACGTATGCGGCATTTCTGCCGACATCCGGTTCCAATACAGCATATATCAGTTCTATCGGTAAAAATGCAACCACAGATCTCTCTATAGAAATGACGGCAAAATCCGATCTGTCGCAAAAGCCGTATCAGCTTGATGTGACAATGGATTATGAGGATGATGCCTATACAGCATATACTTCTACGGCAGATGTATCGATCCCGATCCACCAGGCAGCAAAATTTGAGCTCAGTACACCTGAGATCCTGCCGGCGACGATCTCGGTCGGAAACGAAGCCGATATCATGTTCAGTATTTACAATACCGGAAAAACAACACTGTACAATGTACAGATAAAATTTGAAGGTGATTCCATCACAGGCGGTGAGAGCTTTATCGGTAAGATTGAGGCAGGCGGAACCGGAACGGTAGATGCACTTGTGACCGGACAGGCTGCCACTAAAGATGACGGAACGATCAAGGCGGTTATCACTTACGAAGATGAAGCAGGCAATGAATCCAGTTATGAGCAGGAAATGACACTGATGGTAACGGAAGATACAGGAGTGGCAGGCCTGGACGACTGGGATATGGAGGAAGTGGAATATAACGACTCCACAGGCAGCAGCAAAAAGGTTGTGATCATTACATTGATCGTTGTTATTCTTCTTGCAATAGCAGCTGTTATTATAATTCTTCTGAAGAAACGGAAAGCAAAGAAGCAGCTGGCAGAAGAACTGGATCTGCTGGAAGAAGACGACGAAGAAACAGATCCTGCAGCTGACGGGGAAAAGGACGAAAACGGAAAGGACGACGCGGATGAAATTTCGTGATATGCTTCGTATGAGCCTGAGCAGCCTGTGGAAACGAAAAGTGCGGACGTTTCTGACCGTGCTCGGCGTTGTGATCGGAACTGCATCTATTGTAGTCATGATCTCACTCGGACTTGGACTTTCCAGAGCATCCATGGCCGAAATCGAAAAATATGGTGGAATAACAACTGTTACTGTAACGGAACAGGATTCCTATACGGTGGATTCGTCTATTACAGGAGCTTCTTCCAAGTCACAGACAGTGGAACATCTGGATGATGATCTGGTGGAGAATATCCTGCAGCTGGATCATGTGAAGGATGCTTATCCGGTACTGGATACGGATGCACTTGCTATTTCCGGCGGTTTTCAGGCAAATATCCAGCTCCGGGGCGTGGCGGCGGATAAAATGCAGAATCTGCAGCTGGATCTGGGAAGGGGCAGTCTCCCACAGCCGGGAGAAGGGCAGCTTTCCGTTGTATATGGTAATATGGTGCTGGGTGATTTTTATAATGATAAGACCGGAGAGGGTTATTGGTATAACGGAACCCTGCCTGACATCGATCTGATGACAGATACAATCCTGTATGTTTTTGATGTGGATCGTTATTACAATGCGGTCTGGGGTGGTACGGATGATAAAGGACAGGCAGTTACCATGCCCAAAAAATATGTAGTGGATACTGCGGGTGTCGTAGCGGGCGGCATGGAGGATTACAATAGTAACAGTAGTTATGTATTCTGTGATCTGGAACAGCTCAAAACGCTCCTGCGTAAGGAATTCAGGGGTTCTGTGATCCCCGGACAGCCAACGACGGCAAATGGGAAGGCATATAAGGATATTTACTATACCAGTGTTATCGTGAATGTAGATAACATGGATTATGTCCAGCAGGTACAAAATGAGATCAATGATATGGGCTATCAGGCAACCTCAAATGCAGAGTGGGTGGCATCCATGCAGGGGCAGTACAAATATATCCAGCTGGCACTTGGCGGGATCGGTGCGGTTTCCCTGTTTGTTGCGGCAATCGGAATTGCCAATACAATGATGATGTCGATCTATGAGCGTACAAAAGAGATCGGTATTATGAAGGTGCTCGGCTGTGATATGCGCAATATCCAGAGTATGTTTCTGATGGAGGCTGGCTATATTGGTCTGATCGGTGGTGCGGTCGGACTTGGTTTGAGTTACGGTCTGTCAGCGGTGATCAATTCTGTGATCAAAACAGTTGATCTGGGCGTGGATGAAGCGGTCAGTGCCAGTGTGGGCTTATCTTATATTCCATGGTGGCTTGCAGTGATATCGATCGTGTTTGCGGTGCTGGTTGGTATGATCGCGGGATTCTTCCCTTCCCTGCGGGCTATGAAATTAAGTCCGCTGGCTGCAATCCGGACAGAATAGAGCGTTTGATATTGCAATAGAGAAAAAAGAGAGAAAAGACCATCTGAAAAATGGTCTTTTTTCATGTAATAGGAAACTTCGTTCC